>JBFWWW010000021.1:0-35061 GCA_050245975.1 Hyphomicrobiaceae bacterium | reverse complement strand
TCGTGGCGCCGAGCCCGAACCCCGACCAGCCGCCGAGCCGTCCGTGCCGGCGCCCGATGCCTTCGTACGCGGCCACGCCCGCCATCGCCAGCACCAGCAGCCCGATCCACAGCGGCGATGAGAGCGTGAACACCACCTTGAGCAGCATGCCGACGGCCGCGAGCTGCACCACCATGCGTGCCGTCGCCAGCAGCAGCGTGCGCTCGAGCCCGAGCCGGAACGCGACCGACAGCGCCGCGTCGACGGCGAGCAGCAGCGCCGCCAGCCCGAGTTCCGTCGCACCGAGGGGGACGTACATCATGCCGCCGCTCATATCGCCAGCGACGGCGCGCGCGCGGCGGCGTGGTCGTCGCCCAGCAGCAGGCGCGCGTGCGCCAGCCGCTCGATCTGCTCGGGGTGATGACTGACGAGCAGGACGTGACGGCCGGCCAGCAGCTGGAACTTGATCAGCTCCTCGGCCAGGGCTTCGGACGCCGCGTCGAGCGCGGATGTCGGCTCGTCGAGCAGCAGCACCGCCGGCTCGTCCTCGACCGCGCGCGCCAGCGCGAGCCGCTGCCGCTCCCCCGTCGACAGCCGCGCCAGCGGCTCGTCGAGATGATCCTCGTCGAGGCCGAGCGAGGCGAGCAGGCGGCCGATGCGCGCCGCGCCGGTGAAATGCTCGCGCGCCGTCGGCGCCCACCAGGCCGGTTCGGCCGCGACGAAGCGGACGCGGCGGCGCCATTCGGGTCCCGACATCTCCGACCGCTCGACCCCTTCGAGGAAGACGTGGCCGCCGGCCGGATCGAGGTCGGCGATGGCGCGCAGAAGCCGCGTCTTGCCGGAGCCCGACGGTCCCTCCACGGCGAGGCATTCGCCGTCGGGAACGGCGAACGACAGCGGCGGCAGCCCGCCGACGGCCAGATGGTCGATTTTCAGCACTGTCCCCGCGCCCGCCCCGTCTCGTGAATGTCCCTTCGTGGATGTCCGTCCGTGGATGTCCGTCCGTGACCCGCCGGCGGGCCGCCCAGCCCTGCCGTCGCGCCTTGCATCCATCGGGCCGCCGCCCGACATCCGGCGATGAAAGCCGGCGCCCGGATGCGCCGGTTCAGATTCCCTGGCCGTCGACGTCGCGCGACAGCTCGTCCACCGCCTGCCTGGCGCCGGAATAGTACGGATTGACCGTGAGCAGCTGTTTGAAGACCTGCAGCGCGGCCTTCTTCTGGCCGATCTCCCTCAGGATCTGCGCCAGACCTTCGAGTGCCTTGAAGTGGTTCGGCTCGAGCGCCAGCACGCGGCGCAGGTCACCCAGCGACCGCTGCACGTCGTTCTTCAGGAAATACACGTAGGCGCGCCGGTTCCAGCCCTCGGCATAGTCCGGCGCCAGCACCACGATGTTGTCGAGGAAGCGCAGCGCGAGGTCGTAGTTCTTCTCGCCGACCGCCTTCTGCGCGCGATCCATCAGCAGGTTGATGGTGTCGCTGCCCGAGTAGAGCCACAGCCGCTCGATCGTCTGGCTGACTTCCTTGGCCCGTTCCTCGGTCTCGGCCGTCGCCAGGTGCGCATAGAGATTGGACAGGATGCGCTCGCGCTCCTCGGGCGTCGAGGGCAGCAGCGAGCCGGCATGCGGCTTGGCCGGTGCCGCGTCGGGCTCGGCCTGCGGCGCCGCGGCCGGCGGCTCGGCCCGCACGGAGGCGGGCAGCGCGAGCAGCGCCGCAGCCGTGATCGAGGCTGCGATCACGGCGGCGTAGAACGGAGAGCGTACCGGAGTGCGATCGGTCATCCCGGGAGCATACCCCCGGCGCGCCGCGACCGTCAAAAGCGGCGGACGTGTGTCAGCCCTGGCGGGCCTTGTAGCGCCGGTTCGTCTTGTTGATGATGTAGACGCGTCCCTTGCGCCGCACGAGGCGGTTGCCGCGATGGCGTCCACGGAGCGATTTCAGCGAGTTCCTGACCTTCATGGCCTGTGTCTTGGTCCCTAGTCACAATCTTCGTGCGCAGCGCGGACCTTCGCAGGCCTTCGACGCCAGTCGTTTCACGTCATGGTGGGCGCGACAGGGATCGAACCTGTGACCCCTACCATGTCAAGGTAGTGCTCTACCGCTGAGCTACGCGCCCTCTGGCCGTGTCTCCTATGGGCTCGGCGTGCTTCCGTCAAGCGCGGCGGGTGCAAATCCCGCCGCCGGCCCCGTCAGGCGGCCAGGAGACGGTCCACTTCGCGCACGAGATCCTTGAGATGGAAGGGCTTGGAGAGCACGCGCGCGTCCTTCGGCGCCTTGTTCTCCACATTCAGCGTCACCGCCGCAAAGCCGGTGATGAACATGATTTTCAGCTCGGGATCGAGCTCGCTGGCCCGCCGCGCCAGCTCGATGCCGTCCATGTGCGGCATCACGATGTCGGTCAGCAGAAGCGTGAAGGGTTCCTGCTTGAGCCGGTCGAACGCCTCCTGCCCGTTGGCGAATGCGATGACTTCGTAGCCTGCCTTCGCCAGCGCCCGCTCCAGGAAGACGCGCATGGAGTCGTCATCCTCGGCGAGCAGGATGCGCTTTGGCAGCAGGGCCGACGGCTTTGCGGTCATGGAAATCGGCTCGATGGTCTTGCGGAAGGCGATGGACGCACACTACCGGCCCGGTCCGGTCGTGCCAGTGAAATCTGACGCCAATTTGGTAAAAGACCGATGAAGCCTTAACGCCCGGCCTGCGAAAGGCCGACGCATACGGCGATCGGATGGGGTGCGGCACGCGCACTCACTTCGGGGAGAACGACCCATTTTGTGCTTGGCATCGGGGCCTTGATTGCGACAATGCTGGCGCAATCTTTTCCGGCGGACCGTGACGGGACCATGGACACTGGCGAGCGCGCATCGATCATTGCCGAGCTGACCCCGCCGTACACCCTGCGCGAGCCGGAAGAGCAGCTGACGCCGTTCGTGTTCTGCTCGCCCCATTCGGGCCGCATCTATCCGAAGGTCCTGCTGGAGTCCGCGCGCCTCGACGCACATGCGCTGCGCAAGTCCGAGGACTGCTATGTCGACGACATCTTCGCCTCCGTCGTCGGCCTCGGCGCCCCGCTCATCGCCGCGCGCTTCCCGCGCGCCTATCTCGATGTGAACCGCGAGCCTTACGAGCTTGATCCGGAACTGTTCTTCGAGCGCATCCCCGACTTCGCCAACACGCAGTCGGTCCGCGTCGCCGGGGGGCTCGGCACCGTCCCGCGCGTCGTCGCCGATTCCGAGGAGATCTACCGGCAGAAGCTCAGCATCGGCGCCGGGCTCGAGCGCATCGACCGTCTCTACCGCCCGTTCCACGCCGCCCTCGGCCGTCTCCTCGACCGCACGCGGCATCAGTTCGGCACCGCCATTCTCATCGATTGCCACTCGATGCCCTCCGCGTCGACGGCGCAGCCGGGCATCGGCCGGCCGCATTTCGTGCTCGGCGACAGGTTCGGCGCCTCCTGCGACGTGAAGCTGACCCGCTTCATCCGCGACGTGCTCGCCGGAGCCGACTACGAGGTGCAGCTCAACCGGCCCTACGCCGGCGGGTTCATCACCGAGCACTACGGCAAGCCCGCGCGCGGCGTGCATGCCCTGCAGCTCGAGATCAACCGCTCGCTCTATCTGGACGAGACGACCTTGCAGCGGACGGACGGCTACCACGCGCTCGCTCAGGCGGTCAGCGACCTGTGTGCCCGCCTCTTCAGCGAGATCCCGATCCTGCTCGAACCTCGGGCAGCAGCCGAGTAAATCCAAAAAAAAGACCGCCCGGAGACCGAGCGGCCCAAGTCTAGGGAGGAAACGCCCAAGGAGGGCTGCATGGATGGCGTGAAACGCCACCTATGCATGCGTTAGGTGGTGCGCTGCGAAAGACTTTCAAGGGGTTGCCGGCGGGCTGCGCTCCTCCGGCCCGGAAACAGGGGCCTGGAAAAGAAAAGGGGCCGTCCGGAAACCGAACGGCCCAAGTCTAGGGAGGAAACGCCCAAGGAGGGCAGTGAGCGGGATTGGCGAACCAACCGCCGGTCACGAGGACGACTTTAACTGTGCGGTGCACAAAATGCCAATCACGTTTTTTGCATTGCAGTAATGCGCCGTGAACATGGTTATGTTCACCGCTCTGCACAGCCGCTGGGCAGGTTGCACAGAGTGCATCCAGCGCGGTCCCCAGGGCAGACTAAGAGGCTGATTTTGAAAGAAAAGAGGCCGCCCGGAGACCGAACGGCCCAAGTCTAGGGAGGAAACGCCCAAAGTGGGCCGGGGCACGCAGACACGATCCGCCGTGCCCCACCTCAGCTATGCGCTGCTTCGGGGGGCGGAGACAATTCGTGCCTCCAAATTGGACATCATTACTCGTCGAATGATGCTAAATGACCACAGCCACGTGCTCGATGGGCCACTTCAGCGGGGACAGTCGTGACAGCTCAGAAATCCGTGGCGCTCTCGGCTGCGCTCGAGGTCGCCCATGACCTTGCCGATCTCTCGGCCAAAGCGATCCTGCCGCAGTTCCGCAAGGCCATCGCCGTCGAGGACAAGGGCGGCGCCGCCGGCTTCGATCCCGTCACCGCCGCCGACAAGGCCGCCGAACGCGTGATCCGGCGCGCGCTCGCGCAGCGCTTTCCTGATCACGGCATCGTCGGCGAGGAGTTCGCCGCGCGCGACGGCGCCGGGCGCTATCGATGGATCATCGACCCCATCGACGGCACCAAGGCGTTCGTCATGGGCCTGCCCACCTGGGGCACGCTGATCGGCCTCACCGATGGCGGCCGGCCGCTGCTCGGCCTGATGAACCAGCCCTACGTCGGCGAGCGCTTCTGGGGCAGCGGCGGCAGCGCGCACGTGCGCGGAGCCCAGGGCCGCACGCGCCGCCTGCGCACCCGCGCCTGTCCGCGCCTCGGCGATGCGATCCTGTCGGCGACCACGCCCGCCATGTTCAAGCCCGGCCACGAGCGCGCGGCGTTCGATCGCCTTTCCTCGCAATGCCGCATGACCCGTTTCGGCAGCGACTGCTACGCCTATTGCCTGCTGGCCGCCGGCCTTGTGGACCTCGTCGTCGAGTCCGGCCTGAAGACGGTCGACATCGCGCCCCTCATTCCGATCATCGAGGGCGCGGGCGGCGTCGTGACCGACTGGACCGGCGGTCCGGCGGTGGCCGGTGGCCGTGTCGTGGCGGCCGGCGATGCGCGCCTGCACAGGCGCGCGCTCGACAGCCTTGCCGGCTGACGGCCTCAGGCCGCCGCGACGTCGAGCCCCAGGTAGGCGTCGAAGGCCGTCCAGAAGCGGTGCCGGATCTCGTCGCGCTCCTGCAGGATCTCATGCCGCGCCTCCGGCAGCAGCAGGTGCTGGCCGACCTTGAGCCGCAGGCAGAACTCCTCGATCGCCGTCGTCGACACGACGGTGTCCATGCCGGCGGCGAACACCAGCAGCGGCACGCGCACGCGCGCGGGATAGTCGGGCTGCGTCAGCTGGCCGATGGAGCGGTAGGCCGCGTTGACCCAGGAATTGGTCGGCGAGCCCAGCGCCAGCTCCGGGGCGGCCTCCAGCACCAGGCGGTTGCGGTTGTAGCGCTCGGGGTCCGACGTGATCGGGTTGCCCTCGAAGGGGCCCAGCTCCATCGGGTTGTCCGTGCCGCCGGGGATATAGAGCCGGCCCGCGCCGAGCAGCGTCGCGATGCGCATGATCACGCGCACCGGCCCTTGCGGGTAGCCGACGCGCGCATCCGCGAACGCGATCATGGGCGCCGACAGGACCATGCGTTCGAAGTGCGAGGCGGGATCGACGGCGTTGCGCAGCAGGATGTTGCCGCCCATCGAATGCGCGAGCGCGATGTAGGGTCCCGGGCAGGTGGGCAGCACCACCTGCTCCATGAAACTTGCGAGGTCGCGGTCGTAGTCGGCGAACGTCCGCACGTAGCCCTTGCGCGGGTTGGCGAGCATGCGCGCCGACCCGCCCTGCCCGCGCCAATCCATCGCCGCGACCGCGTAGCCGCGCCGCCTCAGGTCGGCGACCACCTCGAAATACTTCTCGATGTACTCGCCGCGGCCGGGGAAGACGCACACGGTTCCGCGATAGGGACCGCGCGTCGCCTCCCAGCAGGCATATCTCAGCGCGAGGCCGTCGAAACCGGAAAACGAGCCGACGACGGCGCCGCTGGGCACCGGATTTTTCGCGAGCGCAACGAGCTGCATTCCGGCTCCGTCATGATTCGGGATCGCGACGGAGCCTCTATATCAGGTTGCGGGCGTCAAGGCACCGGCCGCGCGTCAATAGGCCCAGCGCCGCGGGCCGTAGCCGTGCCCATAGCCGTATCCGTAGTCGCGCGGAGACCGGTAGGCATAGCCGCGCGCATAGGGCGGCGGAATGTCCTCGATCGCGCGTGCGTGCAGCACCTGTCCCGTGCAGCGGTCGATGCGCAGCGCGAAGAGCCGCCCGTCGGGACGGCGCGCCCGCACCATGACCATCGAACCGGCGACATGCGGACGCGAGAACTCGCTCCATCCGTCGCGCGCAAGGTCGCGCCCGATCTCGCGGCGCGGCACGCAGCCGGGCCGGCCCTCGGCGTACCGGTCGCCGCCGTAGCGCTCCTCGTACACGTCCTCCTCTTCCGCCACCGGCGGGGGCGGCGCGCGATAGGTCTCGCCGTACCGCTGTCCGTCGTAGCGCTGGTCGTAGGGAGGCGGGGGCGGTCCTTCGCCCAGGTCCGCCGCCTTGGCCGAGCCCGCGCCGGCCAGAATTATCAGTCCCGCAGCCGCCATCCATGCCTTCATGACGCACTCCTCGAGCCGCAACCCGTGCAGACATACCCGCGCCAATGTGAACCTGGCGAGGTGAACAGCCAATGAAGGCAAACGTCTGACACCCCGGTTTCAATCGCTTCTCAGGGCCCCGGATTGCCGCCGCCGCAGACGGCCCGACCGGGCCTTGAAAGCCGGTTTCGACGCCCTAAATCAGGGTTTGCGCACGCCGTTTCGAGCGGGTGCGTTCCCGGCCCGACCTTTGGTGGGCCATTCAACAAAGTCGCTTCCTCAGGAGGACTTGCAATGATGCATACCGTCGATTTCTCCCCCTTCTATCGCTCGACCGTCGGCTTCGACCGCCTGTTCAGCCTGCTCGACTCCGTCGCGGGCACGGACGGTGACGGCGGCTATCCGCCCTACAACATCGAGCGTCTGGCCGACAACGAGTACCGCATCACCATGGCGGTTGCCGGCTTTGCCGAGCCCGAGATCAAGATCGAGGTCAACGAGCAGACCCTGAGCGTGCGCGGCGAGAAGGCCGCGGACGGCAAGGAGCGCCAGTACCTGCACCGCGGCATCGCCGCGCGCACGTTCGAGCGCCGGTTCCAGCTCGCCGACCACGTCGAGGTCAAGGGTGCGGAGCTTAAGGACGGCCTGCTGCACCTCGACCTGGTGCGCAACGTTCCCGAGCGTCTCAAGCCGCGCACCATCGCGATCGGCTCGACCCCCAAGCAGATCGAGAACGCCGCCTGACGCCACGTCGTCGGGTTGGCTGAACGATCGGGCGGGCGGCGCAAGCCGCCCGCCTTCTTCCGTCATTCCGCTTATTCCGCCGGCGTCGGCCCGAGCTTTTCTGGCCCGGCCGCATGGCCGTCCTCGTGCGTGTCCGGCCGCTCCAGCGACGCGCGGCCGCCCGCGCCGAGCCGGCTCGCCAGCCCCTCGAACATCAGGTAGATCGACGGCGTGATGTAGAGCGTCAGCAGCTGCGAGACGGCGAGACCGCCGACCACGGCGAGGCCGAGCGGCTGGCGCAGCTCCGCGCCCGCGCCCGCTCCGAGCGCGATCGGCAGCGTGCCGAACAGCGCCGCCATCGTCGTCATCATGATCGGGCGGAAGCGCAGCAGGCACGCCTGGCGGATCGCCTCGCGGGGCGTCGCGCCGCGCGATCGCGCCTCGACCGCGAAGTCGATCATCATGATGGCGTTCTTCTTGACGATGCCGACCAGCAGGATGATGCCGATCACGGCGATGATCGTCAGCTCGATGTTGAACAGGTAGAGCGTCAGCAGCGCGCCGAGGCTCGCCGCCGGCAGCCCGGAGAGAATCGTCACCGGGTGGATGAAGCTCTCGTACAGGATGCCGAGCACGATATAGATGGTCAGGATGGCGGCGGCGATCAGCAGCGGCTGGTCGCGGAACGAATCCTCGAACACCTGCGCCGTGCCGGCGAACTGGCCGATGATCGTCGGCGGCATGCCGACCTCGCGTTCCAGCTCCTTCATCCTGACCACGGCGTCGCCCAGCGAATAGTTCGGCGCCAGGTTGAACGTGATGGTGACGGCCGGGAGCTGGCTCTGCCGCGCCACCGAGACCGGGCCGGGCCCGAGCCTGACGCGCACCAGGCTGTCGAGGCGGATCTGCTGCCCGCTGTTGTTGCGCACGAACACCTTCGACAGCGCGCTCGGGTCGAGGATCTGCGCCTTGTCGGCCTCGATGATGACGGAATAGTCGTTGGACGCCGTGTAGACCGTCGCGATCTTGCGCTGGCCGAAGGCCGAGTAGAGCGTGTTGCGGATCGCATCCATGGTCACGCCGACGCGGGCGATCGCGTCGCGGTCGATATCGAGCGAGAGCTGGCGCGCGCCGAGCGTGAGGTCGGACGTGACGTCGGCGAAGCCCGGCGTCTCCTTCACCTGCTCCAGCAGCTTCTGCGCGTTCTCGTAGAGCTCGGCCTGGCTCACGCTGGTCAGCGTGTACTGGTAGGACGCAGCGCCGCCGCGGCTGCCGATCCTGAGGTTCTGCAGCGGCACCGGGAACGCGCGGATGCCCGGAATGGACGCGAGCTGCCGCCGCATGCGGTTCTGCACGTCGCTGATCGTTCCCTGCCCGACGCGTTCCGTCTTCGGCTTCAGCTGCACGAAGATCGACCCGCGATTGAGCGTCGGATTGAAGAAGCTCTGCGCCACGTTCGAGTTGATGTAGAGGACATCGGGGTCGCGCCGCACCGCGTCAGCGACCGCGCGCTGGCGCTCCACCATGGCCTGGAACGCGATATCGGGCGCGGCCTCCGTGCGCACGATGATGATGTTGGTGTCCTCGGTCGGCAGGAAGCCCTTCTTGACGAGGCCGAACATCAGCACGGTCGCGACCATCGTGCCTATGGTCACGAGGATCATCACGGACGGGGCCTTGAGCGACAGGTCGAGCGTCACCTGGTACGCCTTGGCCATCGCCTGATAGCCGCCTTCGAACGCCCGCGACAGCATGCCGGGCTTCTTGTCGTGCGCGCCGTCGTGGCCTTTCAGCATCCGCGAGGCGAGCATCGGCGTCAGCGTCAGCGACACGAAGCCGGACAGCAGGATGGCGAGGCTGATGGTGACGGCGAATTCGAAGAAGAAGCGGCCGACGACGCCGCCCATGAACAGGATGGGAATGAAGACCGCCACCAGCGAGAACGTGATGGAGATGACGGTGAAACCGATCTCGCCGGCGCCCTTGATGGCGGCCTCGAACGGCTTCATGCCCTGCTCGACGTAGCGCACGATGTTTTCGAGCACGACGATGGCGTCGTCCACCACGAACCCGAGCGCGAGCGTCAAC
This sequence comes from Hyphomicrobiaceae bacterium, assembly GCA_050245975.1. Lineage (GTDB taxonomy): Bacteria > Pseudomonadota > Alphaproteobacteria > Rhizobiales > Hyphomicrobiaceae > JBFWWW01. Next base: position 25,539 of record JBFWWW010000021.1, on the reverse strand, counting down.
GCCAGCAGGCTGACGTTGTCGAGCGAGAACCCGAACAGCGCCATGCCGGCAAACGTGCCGACGATGGACAGCGGCAGCGCCAGCGCGGGAATGATCGTGGCCTGCATCGAGCGCAGGAAGGCGAGGATGACGAGAATGACGAGGATGGCCGTCAGGAACAGCGTCACCTGCACGTCGTGCACGGAATCGCGGATGGATTCCGAGCGGTCGCTCAGCACGGCGAGCCGGATGCTCGGCGGCAGCTGCTCCTGGAAGCGCGGGATCAGCTTGTGGATGGCGCTCGTCACCGCGACGGTGTTGGCGTCGGGCTGGCGCTGAACGGAGACGATGATCGAGCGCGCGCCGTTGTACTCGGTGCGCGCCTCGTCGTTCTCGACCGAGTCTTCGACCTTGGCGACGTCCTGCAGCCGCACCGGCGCGCCGTTGCGCCACGCGACGACCGCCGGCTTGAAGTAGTCCGCCGTCGGCTCGGCGCCCTTCGTCTCGAGGATGTAGAGCTGGCGCTCCGTGCGGATGCTGCCGATCGGACTGACGGACGCCAGCGACGTGACGGCCGCGCTGACGTCGTCGACCGAGATGCCGCGCGTCGCCAGGGCGTCGAGATCGTACTTGATCCGCACCGCGCGCTTCTGCGCGCCCTGGATGTTCACCTGGGCCACGCCCGGCAGCATCGAGAGCTGCGGGCTCATCATCTTGTCGGCGTACTCGTTCATCTCCTGCGAGGTCGCCGTTTGCGACGTCAGCGCGAGGAAGATGACGGGGCTGTCGGCCGGGTTGACCTTGCGGAAGCTGGGCGGCGCCGGCATCTCGTCGGGCAGGCTGCGCTGCGCGACCGAGATGGCGGACTGCACGTCGAGCGCGGCCGCATCGATGTTCCGGTTGAGGTCGAACTCGATCGTGACCTGGGTCGAGCCCTGCGTGCTGAGCGAGGTGATCGCGGTGATGCCGGCGATGGTGGAGAACCGCCGCTCCAGCGGCGCGGCGACCGAGACCGCCATCGTATCGGGACTTGCGCCCGGCAGCTCCGCCGTCACCGTGATGGTCGGCACGTCGATGCGCGGGATGGCCGCGATCGGCAGCTGCCGGTAGCCGAAGAAGCCGGCAAGCGCCAGCGACGCCATGAGCAACGTCGTCATGACGGGCCGGCGGATGCAGAGTTCGGAAATCCCCATCGGGCTGCCTCAGCTGCGGCCGGAACCGCCCGGCGGCTTCTCTTTGGCCTTGTCCTTGGCCACATCGCCCGGCTGGCCGTCATGCGGCTCCTGGATGACCACCGTCGCTCCGGGCGCGAGCCGGATCTGGCCCAGCGTGACCACGCGCTCGCCGGCGCGCAGCCCGTCCTTCAGGAACGCGTTCTGGCCGACCACGCGATCGACCGCGACGACCCGCGGCGCCACCTTGTTGTTGCCGTCGACCACCCACGCCATCATGCCGTCCTGCGATGGCAGCACGGCGCTCGCCGGCACCGAGACGACGTTGGGCCGCACCTCGACATTGAGCGCGACATCGACGGACTGGCCCGGCCAGAGCGCCTCGTCGGCGTTCTCGGCCGTCACCTTCGCCATGATGGTTCCGGTCTGCCGGTCCACCTGGTTGTCGACGAAGGAGATGCGCGCGGGCACCGTCTGGCCCGTCACGGGGATTTTCACCGTCGCCGAGGTCTTGTTCGCGAGCGCGGAGCGCACCGCCGCCAGTTGCGACTGCGGCAGGGAAAAGGTCACCAGGATCGGCGACGTCTGGTTGATCGTCACGAGCGTGGCCGCATCGCCGGAGCGCACGGTAGCGCCGAGCTTCGCCGTCAGGTTGCCGGTGCGCCCCGTGATCGGCGCGCGGATGGTGAGGTAGTCGAGCTGCGTCTTCTGCGCGTCGAGCATCGCCTCGCCGGCGGCGATGCTGGCCTTGAGCCCCGCCACCACCTGCCGCTGCGTCTCGACGGAGGCCTCGCTGGTGTACTGCTTCTGCACCAGCGTCTCGCGCCGCGCGAGGATCGCCTCGGCGTCGACAAGGGAGGCGCGATCCTTCGCGATATTGGCTTCGGCCTGCTTGATCTGCGCCTTGGCGAGGCGGTCGTCGAGCAGGAAGAGCATCTGATCCTGCTTCACGTGATCGCCTTCCTCGAACCCGAGCTTGACGATCTGTCCATCGACACGCGGCTTGACGGCGACCGTGGCCAGCGCCTCGACGGTTCCCGGTGCCGTGAGAATGACCGGCATATCCTTCTGGGTTGCGATCGCGGTCGTCACCGGTGCAGCGCCCGCGGCGCGCGCCGCGTTTTTCTTCGCGGCCGGATTTCCGGTTCCGGGCTGCAGGCCCGGCTGCAGGAATGCGTAGGCGCCTCCGCCAACGACGGCTATAGCGGCCAGCATCAAGAGAACACGCGAAGTCCGCATCAGCCGTCGACCTGTCGCCACGTCCATCGTCCCCACCGCCCAAGCCCACCCGTCGCGCATCCATTGGCGCACGACGACATGCCGCTGCGGGACGGTTCGGGCGCGCGGCGCCTGCGAAAAGCCCGCAAATCTAACATGCCTTGGTAAACGGAAGAACGGGCATGCCACCGCCGATCCGTCGCTCTCCCGATGCACGGGTCTCGCGATCGGTTAAGGAAAGGGTGGCGTAAGGGTCAGGCCGCGTCCCGGGAGCGGTTCGGATCGTCGCCCTTCGAGGGGCGGGCCGGGCTCAGGTCCTTGTCCAGCGAGAGCAGGGTCGGTGCCGCGGGATTGCGGCGGACGGCATATCCGTGTTTGCGGGCCAGTCCGACCATGGCGTCGTTGGTGGCGAGCGTTTCGCCGGTCAGGCGGTTGAAGCCCGCCTCGGCCGCGCTCCGTTCAAGGCGTCCCAGCAGCCTGCTCGCGAGACCCGCGCCGCGCCAGCCGTCGGCGACGGCGACCGCCATCTCCGCGGCGCGCGGCTCGTCGGGGCAGGCGACGTAGCGCGCATCGGCGACGATCGTCTCGACGCCGCCGCTGAAATGCTCAGCAATCAGAGCAAGATGGCTGCGGTAGTCCACATGCGTGAAGGCGTCCAGCACCGATGCCGGCAGCTGCCGCATCGGCCCCAGAAAGCGGTCGTACCTGGCCGCCGGCGACAGCGCCGCGATGAAGGCCTGCTCGATGGCGGCGTCCTGCGGCAGGATCGGCCGGATGGTCACCTGCCGGCCGTCCGCCAGTCTCAGGACATCGACCAGTTGCGTCGGATAGCGGTGGATCGCGTAGAGCATGGGCGCCAACCGCCACCGTCAGCGCGTCTGACCCTGCCAGCCAGGGGTGTAGCAGCGGCGGCGGTCGCATCCAGGGTTGTAGGCGAACGACTCGATCTCCGAGCGGTCGACACCGATATCCTTCAGTGTTCGCTGGTCCACCGAGTGCAGGATCAGCGCCGTCGCTTTGCGCGCTTGCCGGTCCCAGTAGCTGCCCCAGGCGCGGCGCGCCAGCGCGGCCAGGCTGTTGAGGCCCGCTGCGGGGCCATGCGAGGACCCATGCGAAAGGCAATCGGTGCGGATCATGGCGGTCTCCTATGCCAGGGCGGCTTCGGCAAAGCTGAGCATAACTCAACCGTGAGTGCGCCGTTCCAGACAATAGGTTGCGATTTGCCTGCAAACAAACGATCATATCTCGCGTGACGGATTAGATTGTCTCAATCGTTCGACCGGTGCTCTCCATGCCCCGCCCGCTGCCGCCCCTGAACGCGCTGCGCGCCTTCGACGCGACCGCGCGCCATTTGAGCTTCTCCAAGGCCGCCGAGGAGCTGCACGTGACCCCGGCGGCGCTCAGCCACCAGATCCGCGGTCTCGAGGAGAATCTGGGGCTCAAGCTCTTCCACCGCCGCGCCCGCGCCATCGAGCTGACCGAGGCGGGCCGCCTCCTGCACCCCGGCCTGCGCTCCGGCTTCGACAGCATCCGCGAGGCGGTCTCGCGGCTCGACGGCGGCAACCTCGATCGCATCCTGGTGGTCAGCGCCACGCCGGGACTGACGGCCAAGTGGCTGGTGCCGCGCCTCTACCGCTTTCTTTCGGCCAATCCCGACATCGACGCCCGCATCTCCGCCACCATGGGCTACGCGGACTTTTCCAGCGACGGCGTCGATGTCGCCATCCGCATGAGCCCCGGCAACCATCCCGATCTCTTTGTCGAGAAGCTCACCGACGAGTGGGTGGTGCCGCTCTGCAGCCCCAAGCTGCTCGAAGGTCCGCAGGCGATCCGCACGCCCGCCGATCTCGCCCGGGCGACGCTGATCCATTACGAGCTGCCGCTCGTCGGGGCCGTGCCGCGCTGGTCGGACTGGTTCGAGGCTGCCGGCCTGCCGGATGCCGATGCCGCACGCGGCCTGCGCTTCAACGTCGCCGACCATGCGCTCGAAGCCGCGCTCGGCGGCGCTGGCGTCGCGCTCGCCTACAAGCTGATGGCGCTCGGGGACGCGCAGAGCGGGCGTCTGGTCAAGCCGTTCGGGCCCGAGCTTCCCGTGCGCCAGCGCGCCTACTATCTCGTCTGCCCGAAGGGACATGAGAAGCGGCCCAAGATCCGCGCCTTCAGGGAATGGCTCTTGTCCGAGATCCCGCGCAATCACGGCGCGCCGCTGCCGGAAGCCGCAGCAGGCCGTTAGCCGCAGGCGCCATCAGGCAATGGATACGTCGTCCCCGCATTCGATCTGCAGAACGCCTCCGACGCGGTCGATGTGAGCAAAAAAGCGGCGCCCGCGGCTGTCGGTCTTCAATTTCCCGCTAGGCGAGCCATCCGGACTTGAGGTCTCTGTCGCGGGGTCACTTAATGGCCGGCGCCAGTAAGCATCGCGGAGGCCCGCGGCTGGACCGGCGGCGGCGCTTGGGTAATATCAGCCGCCCTTTGCGCCAGCGCCCCCCACAAGGACCGTCTTGTTCATGGTCGGCATCGTTCGCATCGCTCTTGCGCGGCCATACACCTTCGTGGTCCTCGCATTGACGATCCTGATCGTCGGGCCGCTCGCGGCGTTGCGCATGCCCGTGGACATCTTCCCCGACATCCGCATTCCGGTCATCGCCGTCATCTGGAGCTATACGGGCCTGCAGCCGGATCAGATGGCCGGACGCATCATCAACCAGTCGCAGCGCGGCCTCACCACGACCGTCAACGACATCGAGCATCTGGAGGCGACGTCCTACAACGGCCTCGGCATCATCAAGATTTTCTTCCAGCCCAATGTCGACATCCGCATCGCCAACGCGCAGGTCACGGCGGTGATGCAGACGACGGTCAAGCAGCTGCCGCCCGGCGCCACGCCGCCGCTCATCCTGAACTACAATGCCTCGACGGTCCCCATCATCCAGCTCGCGTTGTCGGGATCGGGCCTGTCCGAGCAGCAGCTCGCCGACATCGGCCTGAATACGGTGCGCACGCCGCTCGTCACCGTCCCGGGCGCCGCCATTCCCTTCCCCTACGGCGGCAAGACCCGTCAGGTGCAGATCGACCTCGACTCCAGGGCGCTGGAGGCGCGCGGACTGTCGGGGCAGGACGTGGCCAATGCGCTCGCCGCCCAGAACCTGATCATCCCCGTCGGCAGCCAGAAGATCGGCCGCTTCGAATACGGGGTGCAGCTCAACAACTCGCCGCAGACGATGGCCGAGCTCGGCGACCTGCCGATCCGCTATGTCAACGGCGCGATGGTCTACGTCCGCGACGTGGCGCAGGTCCGCGACGGCAACCCGCCGCAGACCAACATCGTGCACGTCGAGGGCGCGCGCTCCGTTCTCATGCAGGTCCTCAAGATCGGATCCGTGTCGACCCTGGCGATCGTCGCCGGCGTCAGGCAGAAGGTCGAGGAGCTGAAGGCGATCCTGCCGCCGAACATGAAGGTATCGCTCATCGGCGATCAGTCGATCTTCGTGCGGGCCGCCGTCAGCGGCGTCATCAAGGAAGGCGTCATCGCCGCCGCCCTGACCAGCCTGATGATCCTGGTCTTCCTCGGCAGCTGGCGCTCGACGGTGATCATCGCGACATCAATTCCCCTGTCGATCCTCGGGTCGGTCGCCATTCTGGCCGCGCTCGGGGAAACGTTGAACATCATGACGCTCGGCGGCCTGGCGCTGGCGGTCGGCATCCTCGTCGACGACGCCACCGTCACGATCGAGAACATCAACTGGCACCTGGAGCAGGGCAAGGACGTGGAGCCGTCCATCCTCGACGGCGCCGCGCAGATCGTCACGCCGGCATTCGTGTCGCTGCTCTGCATCTGCATCGTGTTCGTGCCGATGTTCTTCCTGCCGGGCGTGTCGCGCTTCCTCTTCGTGCCGATGGCCGAGGCCGTGATGGCCGCCATGGTGTGCTCGTTCATCCTGTCGCGCACGCTCGTGCCGACGATGGCCAACTATCTCCTGCGCAAGCACGCGGCGGCCTCCCATCACGAGCACGCCCCCGCATCGGCCAATCCCTTCGTCCGGTTCCAGCAGGCCTTCGAACGCCGCTTCTCCGCCGTTCGCCGCCGCTATCGCGATGTGCTCGCCGTCGGGCTCGCGCACCCGCGCATGTTCATCGGCGGCTTCATGGGCTTTACGCTGGCGTCCTTTGCCCTGGCGCCGTTTCTCGGCCGCGACTTCTTTCCCGCCGTCGATGCCGGTCAGATCCTGATGCACGCCAGGTTGAAGGTCGGGACCAGGGTCGAGGAAAGCGCGAACGAGTTTGCGGAAATTCAGAAAATCATCCGGCAGATCATCCCGCCGGAGGAGCTGGCCACCGTCGTCGACAACATCGGCCTGCCCGTCAGCGGCATCAACACGACCTACAATGCGACCGGCACGATCGGCACGCAGGACGGCGATATCCAGATCAAGCTCGCCGAAGAGCATCGGCCGACCGCCGAATACGTGAAGCGGCTCCGCGAGGAATTGCCCGCGCGTTTCCCAGGCGTCGTCTTTTCCTTCCTGCCGGCGGACATCATCAGCCAGATTCTCAACTTCGGATCGCCGGCGCCCATCGATCTGCAGATCCGCGGCCCTGACCTGCAGGCGAACTATCGCTACGCCGGCATGCTCCTGAGCCGGCTGCGCCATGTGCCGGGCTTCGCCGATGCGCGCATCCAGCAGTCCCTCAGCAGCCCTGGCTTCAACGTCGCGGTCGATCGCACCCGCGCGCAGTACGTGGGTCTCACGGCGAGGGACGTGACCAACAGCATGGTCGTGAACCTCGCCGGCTCGAGCCAGGTCGCGCCCACCTACTGGCTCAATCCGGAGAACGGCGTCACCTACTCCGTCGTCATGCAGACGCCGCAGTACCGCATCGACTCGCTCAGCGCCCTCAGAAGCATCTCGATCACGGGCTCTGGCCAGGGCGCCCAGACGCTCGGCGGCCTCGCCGACGTCGATCGCGTGGCGCGCAGCGCCGTCGTCTCGCAATACAACATCCAGCCGATGATCCAGATTTTCGGCACGCCTCAGGACCGCGACCTCGGGGCGGTGGCGGCCGACGTGCAGAAAATCGTCGACGAGAACGCCGGGACGCTGCCGCGCGGCGCGCGCGTCTACCTCATGGGACAGGCGAGGACCATGAACAATGCCTTCGCGGGGCTGCTGTTCGGGCTCCTGGGCGCCATCGTGCTGATCTATCTTCTGATCGTCGTGAATTTCCAGTCCTGGAGCGACCCGTTCGTGATCATCGCGGCTCTGCCGGCGGCGCTCGCCGGCATCGTGTGGATGCTGTTCGCGACCGAGACCACGCTCTCCGTGCCGGCCCTGACCGGGGCCATCATGTGCATGGGTGTCGCGACCGCCAATTCGGTTCTGGTCATCAGCTTCGCGCGCGAGCGCCTGGCCGAGCTGGGCGATCCGGTGCGATCGGCGCTCGAGGCGGGCTTCGTCCGTTTCCGGCCGGTCCTGATGACCGCGCTGGCCATGATCATCGGCATGGCGCCCATGGCGCTTGGTCTCGGCGAGGGCGGCGAGCAGAATGCGCCGCTGGGCCGGGCCGTCATCGGTGGATTGCTGTTTGCGACCGTCGCGACCTTGCTGTTCGTGCCGGTCGTCTTCAGCATGGTGCATGCCCGCGCCCGAGGGGTCGCGGTCGGGGCAACGGGAGACTCGCATGCCGTCTGATGCGGAGCCGACTGCAACCGTGTCGCGGCGGGCGCTGACCGTCACCGCGATGACCCTCGCCGCCATCCTGGGCACCATCGTGATCAGCGGCATCCTCGTGCGCAGGGCCGCCGACGCGCGCCTCGAGAAATGGACGGAGGAGCAGGCGATCCCGACGGTCGCCCTGGCCACGCCCGACACGCGGGAGCGCAGCGACACTCTCGATCTGCCCGGCCGCCTCGAAGCCTACGCCCAGGCACAGCTTTTCGCGCGCGTCAGCGGCTATCTGAAGGACTGGAAGGCGGATATCGGAGCCTCCGTCAAGGCCGGCCAGGTGCTCGCCGAAATCGATGCGCCGGATCTCGATCAGCAGATCATGCAGGCCCGCGCCAACCTTGCGAGCGCGCAAGCCAATTCCAGGCTGGCGGCGGCGACGCTGGAACGCGGCGCCTCGCTGATGCCGAAGGGCGCGATCTCGAAGCAGGACCTCGACCAGCGCACCGCCGACGCCAACAACAAGCAGTCGATCGTCAAGGCGATGCAGGCCGACCTCGATCGCATGCTCGTGCTCGAGGGCTACAAGCGCATCGTCGCGCCGTTCGACGGCCTCGTCACGGCGCGCACGACGGACATCGGCGCGCTCATCAGCGCCGGCGCCAGCGGCGGAGCGGCGCTGTTCGTCGTCTCGGACGTCAGCCGCCTGCGCGTCTACGTGAACGTTCCGCAGAATTTCGTGCCGAGCGTCAGGATCGGCGCCAAGGCGTCGCTGACCGTGCCGGAATATCCGGGCCGCACGTTTCCGGCCACCGTCGAAGCCTCGGCACAGGCCGTCGATCCCGCCTCGGGCGCGACACGCATGCAGCTCGTGGTCGACAATCCCGGCAACGTCCTGATGACGGGCAGCTATGCCAGGGTCCGGCTCGAGCTCGATGCGCCGACCGGCCCCATCTCGGTGCCCGCGAGCGCGCTCATGTTCGACCAGTCGGGGCCGCGCGTGGCAACCGTCGGCGAAGACGACCGCATCGTCCTGAAGTCGGTGGTCATCGCCCGCGATCTGGGCCGGGTCATCGAGATCGGGAGCGGCCTTGCCCCGGGCGACCGGATCGTCGAATCGCCCCCCGACGGCATCTCCGACGGCGACCGCGTGCGCATCGTCAAGGGCGGGACGCCCGGCAAGAGCGATGCGGCCAGGGCCGCCACATCGCGGCCGAACGGATAGCCGCGAAACTCATCTGGCTGGAAACCGGGAAGTGGTGCCCAGGGGCAGAATTGAACTGCCGACACCGTGATTTTCAGTCACGTGCTCTACCAACTGAGCTACCTGGGCGGATCGCAGCCGGCCGTTGGGCCGCCGCGAACGCTGCGCTTTATAGGGGCTCGGCGGAGGCGTGTCCAGAGAGGCCGCCACCGCGGCGAACGCGACGCCGCGGCCTCGCTCAGTCCGGGTTTTCCGCCTCGTCCGTCCGCTTCGGCGGCGGCGCCTGGGGCGAGGGCTCGCCGTCCTCCTCGTCGTCCGCCATCGAGGCGATGGCGTAGCTTCCGTTCAGCCAGCGCAGCAGGTCGACGTCGGCGCAGCGGCGCGAGCAGAACGGGCGATAGTCCGCCGCGCGCGGCGCGCCGCAGATCGGGCATTTGCCTTCGCTGCGTGCGGCGGGTCCGGTGTCCGCCATGGGCATGGTCCTCGGATCGTGATCAGTCGGGATCGGTCTCGCCCGCCTTCAGCCAGTTGAAATGGATCGGGAATCCCTCGCCGATCAACATGCTCGTCACCTCGGTGAGCGGCAGCCCCACCACGTTCGTGTAGGACCCGACGAGCTTCTGCACGAAGCATCCGGCCAGCCCCTGAATGGCATAGCCGCCGGCCTTGCCGCGCCATTCGCGCGAGGCGATGTAGGCCTCGATCTCGTCCTTCGACAGGCGTTTGAAGCGCACCCGCGTATCGACGACCTTCATGCGCACGCGATCATCGGGCGTGATGAGGCACAGGCTCGTCAGGACGCGGTGCGAACGGCCGGAAAGGAGCTGCAGCGAGGCGAGCGCCTCCTCGATGAACTTCGGCTTCACCAGCACCCGCCGGCCGACGGCCACCACCGTATCGGCGGCAAGCACGTAGGCGTCGGCGATATCCTTGTCGTTGGCGATCAGGTCGCGCACGTCCTCGGCCTTCGCGCGCGCGAGCCGCATGGCCAGCGTGCGCGGCATCTCGCCCTTGCGCGGCGTCTCGTCGATGGAGGAAGGCCTGAGCGCGTCGGGCTCGATGCCGGCCTGCGCCAGCAGCATCAGCCGGCGCGCGGAGGCGCTGGCGAGCACGAGCCGCGGCTTGAGCGCGGCGCGCCGGCCGGTCGGGACCGAACGGGCCATCTCGCGCCGCAGCGTTTCGCGGCGCGGCCCGTCGGTCCTACTTAAAGCGGTAGGTAATCCTGCCTTTTGTAAGGTCATAGGGCGTCATCTCAACGAGAACCTTGTCGCCGGCCAGTACACGGATCCTGTTCTTGCGCATGCGTCCGGCCGTGTGCGCAATGATCTCGTGCCCGTTCTCAAGCTTCACCCTGAATGTGGCGTTCGGCAGCAGTTCGGTGACTGCCCCTGGGAACTCCAGAAGTTCTTCTTTCGCCATGAACCCTCGCTGGGAGCCTCAATCGCGGCGGAGAATGCGCAGGTTGCCTAGGGAAAGCAAGCGCTTCTGGTGCGTTTTCGTCACACCGTGGGGCCGCCCTCGAGCCCGAAGCGCTGCTTGATGCGCTGGAACAGCCCGTCGCGAACGCGGCGGTAGGCGTCCAGGACCTGCTCGCGGTTGCCCTGCCCCACCACCATCGAGGCGTCGAGCGTCGGCCAGTACTCGACATCGACCGCCATCGTGCGCGTCAGCTCCAGCGCCTGGTGGTGCGCTTCGGGCGACAGCGTGATGATGAGATCGAACGAGGTGTCGTGCAGGTCCGACAGCGCGTGCGGCTTGTACTGCGTCATGTCGATGCCGATCTCGTCCATGACGGCGATCACGAACGGATCGGGCTCGCCGGCGCGGACCCCGGCCGACTCCACATAGATCCGCCGTCCCGTCAGATGGCGCAGGATGGCGGCAGCCATCGGCGAGCGCACGGCATTGAGCGTGCAGGCAAAGAGCACAGCGCCCGGAAGAGTGGGTGCCCCCGCAACCGCCACCGCGTCACCCTTTCCAGTGCAGGGCCGAGATGAGCGTGAACAGGCGCCGCGCCGTGTCGCGGTCCACCGTGACCTTGCCCTTGAGCCGCTCGACCAGCGCCTGGCTGCCCTCGTCGTGCAGCGCCCTGCGGCCCATGTCGATGGCCTGGATGCGCGACGGCGGCGCGGTGCGGATCGCCTGGTAGTAGCTTTCGCAGACGATGAAATAGTCCTTCAGGATGCGGCGCAGCGGCGTCAGCGAGAGATAGAAGGTGAAGCTCGCGTCGGTCTCCTCCTGTCCGACGGTGAAGGCGAGGCGGTCCTCCACCATGCCGAGCTGAAGCGTGTAGGGTCCGTCGTCCCGCCCCTCGACGATGAACTCGTTGTCCTCGAGGATGTCGAAGATCGCCACCTCGCGCTCGTGCTCAACGTTGGCGTTCGCGCGCGCGATCGACGTCTCGTCGAGCGTGATGCGGCACAGCCTGGCCTTCGGGTTTTTCGGTGGCGGCTCCGGTTCGTACATGGCGTGCCCCGCTATGCCGGCTCGTCGAGGCGGACGGCGACGGACCGCCGGTGCGCCTCGAGGCCCTCCGCGCGCGCCAGCGTCATGGCCGCCGGGCCGAGCGCGGCGAGCGCGTTGCGGTCGAGGCGCAGGATGGACGTGCGCTTCATGAAATCCAGGACGCCGAGGCCGGACGAGAAACGCGCCGTGCGCGCCGTCGGCAGCACGTGGTTGGAGCCCGCCACGTAGTCGCCGATCACCTCGGGGGTGTGCCGACCGAGGAAGATGGCGCCCGCATTGCGTATGGCTCCGGCGACGGCATCCGGATCGCGTGTCGCGATCTCGACATGCTCGGCGGCGATGCGGTCGGCCAGCGCCGGCGCCTCGTCCAGCGCGCGCACGACGATGACGGCCCCGAACGTGCGCCAGCTCGCTCCCGCGATATTGCCGCGCGGCAGCTTCGCAAGCTGCCGCTCGACCGCCGCGGTCACGCGCGCTGCAAATCCCGCATCGTCCGTCATCAGGATCGACTGCGCCGCCGTATCGTGCTCGGCCTGCGCCAGCAGGTCGGCCGCGATCCACTCGGGATCGTTGTCGCCGTCGGCGATCACCAGCACCTCCGAGGGACCCGCCACCGAGTCGATGCCCACGGCACCGAACACCTGTCGCTTCGCCGCGGCCACATAGGCATTGCCGGGACCGACGATCTTGACGACGGCCGGTATCGTCGCGGTGCCGTAGGCGAGCGCCGCCACGGCCTGCGCGCCGCCGACCCGGTACACCTCGCCCACGCCGCAGATGCGCAGGGCCGCCAGCACCAGCGGATTGATCTCGCCGCCCGGCGCCGGCACCGCGACGGCGATGCGCGGCACGCCCGCCACCTGCGCCGGCACGGCGTTCATCAGCACCGAGCTCGGATAGCTGGCGAGCCCGCCCGGCACATAGAGGCCGACCGATTCCACCGCCGTCCAGCGCGAGCCCAGCTCGGCGCCGGTCGCGTCCGTATAACGATCGTCGGCCGGGAGCTGGCGCCGGTGATGGCCGGCGATACGCTCGCGCGCGAACCTGAGCGCGTCGAGCGCCGCCGGATCGCAGCGCGATTCCGCCGCCGCCAGCTCGTCCGCCGTGATGCGGATGCCGGCCTTGGCGAGATCGACCCGGTCGAACTTCGCGCTGAGGCCGATCAGCGCCTCGTCGCCGCGGTTGCGCACGTCGGCGATGATCTCGCGCACGGCGGCATCGACATCGGCGGCGGCCTCGCGCTTCTGCGCCAGGAACGCGGCGAATGCCGCTTCGAAATCAGCATCCGATGACGTCAGTTGCTGAGGCATGGGACTTTCGCTTTCGGGTGGCGCCTTCAGATGGCCGGTTCAGCCCGGCCGTTCCGTCTCGTCGGGATGGCGGGGCCTGCTGCGCGTCTGCCAGGCCGGGCCCAGGTCCTTCAGCTCGGCTTCGATGCATTCGACGTGCAGCTGCACCGCCGCGCCGCCGGCAAACAGCAGCGTGACATGGCCCTCCGGCGCCTCGGCCGGCGTGAACTCGATGGCGAGCAGCGACAGCACGGTCGCCTTGTCCTGCAGGTCGAACCCCTGGACGCGCGCCGCGAGCACGCGCTCGAGCCTGAGTCCCGACCGGCGGCGCTCGTTCCGCTTTGCGCCGGCCTCCCAGTTGAACCGGTTGGTGATGGCCGCAAACCGCTTCTCCTGCGGCAGATAGGCCATGTCGCCCACCTTCAGGACCGCGTCCTGCAGATGGGCGGACAGTACCGCCAGGTCTTCCGTATCGAAGGCGATCAGCTTCAGCATGTGCACCGGCAGGCTCGTGTTGGGCAGGCCGCGGCCGGGCGCTTCGCCGGGCGGCGTCATGGCAGCATCATGAGTGATAGCGAGAGGGCCCCGCAGGCGCAATGGCCGCGCCCGTCTTGTCGCGGTTTGGCGTGAACGGACCGCTGCCGGAGCCTCGGGAGCGCCCGTCTAACCGGCGATCCGCTCGATGTCCGCGCCGCACTGCGACAGCTTCTGCTCCAGGCGCTCGAAGCCGCGGTCGAGGTGGTAAACGCGGTTGATCATCGTGTTGCCTTCGGCCATCAGGCCCGCGATGACGAGCGAGACCGAGGCCCGGAGGTCGGTCGCCATCACCTGCGCGCCGCGCAGCTGCCTGACGCCCTTGACGGTCGCGGTGTCGCCCGCGAGCTGGATGTCGGCGCCGAGGCGCGCCAGCTCCTGCACGTGCATGAAGCGGTTCTCGAAGATCGTCTCGCGGATGGTGCTGGTGCCGCCGGCCCGCGTCACCAGCGCCATGAGTTGCGCCTGCAGGTCCGTGGGGAACCCCGGGAACGGCTGCGTCTCGACCTCGACCGGCGCTATGCCGCTGCCGTTGCGCGCGACGCGCACGCCGCTGTTGGTCTCCTCGACGGACGTGCCGGCGCGCCGCAGCGCCGCGAAGGCCTCTTCAAGCAGGTTCACGCGCGCGCCCTCGAGGACCACATCGCCGCCGGTGGCGGCGACGGCCATGGCGTAGGTGCCGGTCTCGATGCGGTCCGGCAGCACGGTGTGCACCGCGCCTTCCAGCCTGTCGCGTCCCTGGATGCGCAGCGTCGACGTGCCGATGCCGTCGATGACGGCGCCCATGCGCACGAGGCACTCGGCGACGTCGCCCACCTCCGGCTCGCGCGCCGCATTCTCGATCACGGTCTCGCCCTTCGCGAGCGTCGCCGCCATCATCACGTTGTGGGTCGCGCCGACCGACACCTTCGGGAAGGCGATCCGCGCGCCGCGCAGCCCGCTGGGCGCGCGCGCGACGACGTCGCCGCCCTCGATCTCGATTTCCGCGCCGAGCGCCTTGAGGCCGGTCAGGTGCAGGTCGACCGGGCGTGTGCCGATGGCGCAGCCGCCGGGCAGCGAGACACGCGCCGCCCCGCAGCGGGCGATGAGCGGCCCCAGCACCCAGAAGCTCGCCCGCATCCGGCTCACCATCTCGTAGGGCGCGGTCGTATCGACGATGTCGCGGGCCGTGAGATGGAACGTGTCGCCCAGATACAGAGTCGGCCCCGGCCGCTTGCCGTCGACCGTGTGATCGACGCCGTGATTGCGCAGGATGCGCGCCAGCAGGTTCACGTCGGCGAGGTTGGGCACGTTCTTCAGCGTCAGGCGGTCCGCCGTCAGCAGGCTGGCGATCATCAGCGGCAAAGCGGCGTTCTTGGCGCCGGAGATGGGGATGGTGCCGTTGAGCCGCCGACCACCCGTGATCCTGATCCGATCCATCGATCCCTCGCTGGCGCCGGTGCCTGCCCGGCCTTGCGCGCCGTGCCCTGGCGCAACCGCTATCCGACTCGCCGTTCTCTAGCCAGCGCAGGCCCTGGCGCGCAACGCCTTTGTCGGCCGCCCCCCGCTTCCTCAGCCCGTCGGCCCGCCGGTCAGCCCGTCTCGCCCTCGCCGCCGGCCCCGGTTCCATCGGCCGTACGCTCCTCGCGCGCCCGCGACTGGGCCTTGCGCTTGCGCAGGTTGTCGCGCAGCGCCGCCGCCAGACGCTCGCGGCGATCGTCTGGCCCGGCCTTTCCCGGTGTCGGTTTTCCCGTTTCGCGTGCCATTGGGCGATGGTTGCTATCCTGCCGGACAGCAAAAGCCTAGGCGCGTGGCCGCATCAAGACAAGGCGGATGCATGGCCCCGAGCAATCACGCCCCGCCTCGTCAACAGGACAGGGGGGCGGGTTCGCGAGACTTGAGCTTCCCGATCCACGCCGAAAGCCGCTGGTGCCGGATCGGCTCGACCCCGACCGGCGTGCGCTCGACGACGTGGCTATTGCCGCAGCGGACGACGAGACTGTCGCCCTCGATGCAGCTCACAGTTGGCGTGGTCATCCCACAGCGGGGACATTGGCTGGACAAACGCATACTCGACTCCGGATACCCAGGAGACCCCAGAAACCCGATGTCTGCGGCATTATCAAGGACGGCGCCCGGTCTGCGGCCGCCCCCGCGCCGGCCGCGGCACTTGGCTTGCCCCTCTGCGTCGCTTGTGGCAGTGTCCGCCGCGATTCCACGACCGGATAGCTGCCGTAGCTCAGTGGTAGAGCACTCCCTTGGTAAGGGAGAGGTCGAGAGTTCAATCCCCTCCGGCAGCACCAGCACCGCCACAGAGTTCCGCATGGCGACCACCCTCTTCGATTCCGCCATCTTCCGCGACGCGTTCGGCAGCGACGCCATGCGCGCCGTCTTCAGCGACGAGACCTTCGTCGCGCGCGCCACCGACGTCGAGGTGGCGCTGGCCGCGGCCCAGGGCCGCCTCGGCATCATTCCCAAGGCCGCCGCCGACGACATCGCGCGCCTCGCCCGCAGCCGCCCGCTCGACCTCGCGAAGCTCAAGACCGAGACCGACCTCGTCGGCTACCCGATCGTCGGCCTCGTGCATCAGCTCGTCGCCCTGTGCGGCGATGCCGGGCGCTACCTGCACTGGGGCGCCACGACGCAGGACATCATGGACACCGCCACCGTCCTCCAGGTGCGCGACGCGCTGGCGCTTGTCGAGGCCGACCTCGAGCGCATCGCCAAGGCGCTCGCCGCGCTGGCGCGCAAGCACCGCGACACGGTGATGGCCGGCCGCACGCACCTGCAGCACGCGCTCCCCACCACGTTCGGCCTCAAGGCCGCCATCTGGCTGTCCATGGTGGACCGCCACCGCCAGCGCCTGTCCGAGCTCAGGCCGCGGGTTCTTGTCGGCCAGTTCGGCGGCGCCGCCGGCACGCTCGCCTCGCTCGGCACGCAAGGTCTTGCCGTGCACGACGCGCTGATCGACGAGCTGTCGCTCGGCCGCTCCGCCGTGCCCTGGCACGTGGCGCGCGACAACATGGCCGAGACCGTCTCCCTGCTCGGCCTCATCGCCGGCACGCTCGGCAAGATCGCCACCGACGTCATGCTGATGATGCAGACCGAGGTCGGCGAGGCCTTCGAGCCCTTCGTCTCGGGACGCGGCGCCTCCTCCACCATGCCGCAGAAGCGCAACCCCATCTCCTGCGAGCTGATCCTGGCGGCGGGCAAGGTCGTCCGTCAGCAGGCCGGCCTCATGCTCGACGGGATGCTTGCCGACCACGAGCGGGCGACCGGGCCCTGGCACGTGGAATGGATCGCGCTGCCGCAGGCCTTCATCGCCACGTCCGGCGCCCTGAAGCAGGCGACGTTCATGCTCGAGGGGCTGATCGTCGACGCTCAGCGTATGCAGAAGAACCTGGCGCTCACGGGCGGCCTGATCGTCGCGGAGGCCGTGATGATGGCGCTGGCCGAGCACACCGGCCGCGCGGTGGCCCACGACCTCGTCTACGGCGCCTGCCGCCGGGCGCTCGACAAGGGCACGACGCTGCTGGTCCAGCTCGAGGCCGAGCCGGAGGTCACCCGCCACCTGGACGACCGCCGCCTCGCCGAACTGGTCGACCCCAGCCGCTATCTGGGTTCCACGCAGGCGATGATCGACCGCGTGCTCGCGAACAGGTGAATAGTGCCGCTCCCTTGGCGGCGCATGTCCTGCGGCCTATATCTGCGCAACGATCTGACCAATTGGACACGGCACGGAGCATTGAGATGCGCATCGGGTTGATGATTGGCCTCGCGGCCGCAGGTGCGGGCGCTGTCGCAATGTCCATCCCCGCCTCGGCTGCCCGGGTGCGGACGGTGACCGCGCACAGCATCTACGGGCACGGCTCCATCACGGCCCCTGTGCGCCCGGGCCGGTTCGGCCCCGAGGTGCGGCTGCCCGGCGGCACCTGGATCAGCTGCAAGCTGGACTGCAGGACCACGCTGCGCGAAGAGACCATCGATTTCTGGGACACGAAGGACCGCGACCGGCCGAGCCGCTCGCGGCGCTAACCGGCGCAGATGCGCCGCCACGGGGGGAACATCACGATGCGGATGACGGCAGGTCTTCTCGCTGCGCTCGCCGGCTTGGCCGTTGCTGCGACGGCGCATGCGGCGCCGAAGCAGCCGCGGCAGGTCGAGGTGGCCGGCGCCACCATCACGGCGGAGAGCCTCTACGGCCACGGCAGCGTCAGCGGGCCGCTGCGGCAGGGCCAGTACGGGCTCGAGGTCCGCATGCCCGGCGGCACCTGGATCGGCTGCAAGGGCTCGTGCCGCGATACCCTGCGCGACGAGACCGTGGATTTCTGGGAGATCCAGCGCAACAATCATCCCGGCGGCGACTTCAGCCAGTAACGCCTCCGCGCGCGGCCGCACGGAGGCAGCCGCGCAGCGGCCTCAGGCCTTGCGCTCGGGCGCCGCAAGCCGCAGGTGCAGCTCGCGAAGCTGCGCCGGCGTCACTTCGCTCGGCGCCCCCATCAGCAGGTCGTTCGCCTGCTGGTTCATCGGGAACAGCGCCACGTCGCGCACCGTCTTGCAGCCCGTCAGCAGCATCACCATGCGCTCGATGCCGGCCGCCATGCCGCCGTGCGGCGGGGCCCCGTACTGGAACGCGCGATAGAGGCCGCCGAAGCGGCTCTCGACATCGGCGCGCGTAAGGCCGGTGATCTCGAACGCCTTCACCATCGTGTCGGGCAGGTGGTTGCGGATCGAGCCGGACGCGATCTCGTAGCCGTTGCACACCATGTCGTACTGGTTGGCCTTGATCGACAGCACGGCATCCCGTCCCGCCTTCTCCGCCGCCTCCAGCGCCTCGCGGCCGCCCTTCGGCATCGAGAACGGGTTGTGCGAGAAATCGATCTTCTTGGCCTCCTCGTTCCACTCGTAGAAGGGGAAGTCGACGATCCAGGCGAAGGCGAAGCGGCCCTCGTCGATCAGCTTCAGCTCGCGGCCCACCTCGTCGCGCGCCAGGCCGGCGAACTTGTAGAACGCCGCGGGATCGCCGGCGACGAAGAAGCAGGCATCGCCGATCGCAAGCCCCGTCTGCTTGAAGATCGCGCCCGCGCGCTCGGCGCCGATGTTCTTGGCGATGGGCCCCGCGCCGGCCGGCCCCTCCTCCGCGCGCCACATGATGTAGCCGAGGCCGCGCTGCTTGTGCTCCTCGATGGCCCACTTGTTCATGCGGTCGCAGAAGGCTCTGGAGCCGCCCTTCGGCGCCGGGATCGCCCAGACGCGGACCTTCGGGTCCTGCTCGATCATGGCGGCGAACACCTTGAAGCCCGAGCCGCGGAAGTGCTCGGTGACGTCCTGCATCTCGATCGGGTTGCGCAGGTCCGGCTTGTCGGTGCCGTATTTCGCGATCGCCGTGTCGTAGGGGATGCGCTGCCAACCCTTGTCGACGCGCATGCGCGTGCCGGTCGCCGTCGCGAATTCCTCGAACACGCCGGTGATGATCGGCTCCATGGTGGAGAACACGTCCTCCTGCTCCACGAAGCTCATCTCGACGTCGAGCTGGTAGAACTCGCCGGGCAGCCGGTCGGCGCGCGGATCCTCGTCGCGGAAGCAGGGCGCGATCTGGAAATAGCGGTCGAAGCCCGACATCATCAGCAGCTGCTTGTACTGCTGCGGCGCCTGCGGCAGGGCGTAGAACTTGCCGGCATGGATGCGCGAGGGAACCAGGAAGTCGCGCGCGCCCTCGGGCGAGGACGCGGTGAGGATCGGCGTCGGGAACTCGTTGAAGCCGGCCTCGTGCATGCGGTGGCGGATCGCGCGCGTGATCGCGAGCCGCGTCATGATGATGGCGTGCAGCGTCTCGCGGCGTAGATCGAGGAAGCGGTAGGTCAGCCGCAGGTCCTCCGGATAGTCCGGCTCGCCGAACACCGGCACCGGCAGCTCCTTGGCCGCCGACAGCACCTCGATCTCGGCGGCGACCAGCTCGACCTCGCCGGTGGGCAGCTCGGCGTTGACGGTGGACTTGCCGTTGACCTCGGGCCGCTCGCGCACCGTGCCGTCGACGCGGATCACCCACTCCGAGCGCACCGTCTCGGCCACCTTGAAGGCCTGGCTGTCGGGGTCTGCGACAACCTGCGTCACCCCGTAGTGGTCGCGCAGGTCGATGAACAGCAGCCCGCCGTGGTCGCGCACCCGATGCACCCAGCCCGAAAGCCGCACGGTACGGCCGACATCGGCCGACCGGAGCGCCCCGCAGGTGTGCGAGCGATATCGGTGCAGTTTCGCCTCGGCCATGGCCGCCAGCCTCGTCTCCGGTTGCAGTTGGACGAGGCGGACAAGCGCATGCGTTAAATCCTTTGTCAAGAAGCCGGGACCGGCCCGCCGGAGCAGGCCGGAAAGCTGGCGACAAGGCCCATCGGCTGCGCTATAGCGCGGCCATGCGCGTCATCACCACCACCCAGGATTTGACCCAGGCCTGTGCCGAGCTGGCGGCCGCGGACTTCGTCGCCGTCGACACCGAATTCATGCGCGAGCAGACGTTCTGGCCGATCCTCTGCCTCGTGCAGCTGGCCGGGCCCACGGCCCAGGTCATCGTCGACCCGCTGGCGGACGGCATCGATCTCGCGCCGTTCTATGCGCTGATGGCCAACGAGCGCGTGACCAAGGTCTTCCATGCCGCCCGCCAGGACATCGAAATCGTCTGGCATCAGGCCGACCTCATTCCGCACCCCATCTTCGATACGCAGGTGGCCGCCATGGTGTGCGGCTTCGGCGAGGCCATCAGCTACGTCAATCTCGTCAAGCAGATCACCAACGTCGATATCGACAAGAGCTCCCGCTTCACGGACTGGTCGCGCCGGCCGCTGTCGCAGCGCCAGCTCACCTATGCCCTCGGCGACGTGACGCACCTGTGCGACGTCTATCTCGCGCTGCGCAAGCAGCTCGAGAGCTCGGGGCGCGCAAGCTGGGTGGATGAGGAGATGGCGACGCTTACGGATCGCGCCACCTACGAATCCCACCCCGAGGACGCGTGGAGGCGCCTGAAGATGCGCGCACGCAACCGCAAGGGCTTCGCTGTTCTGATCGAACTTGCCGCCTGGCGCGAGCGCGCGGCGCAGGAGCAGAACGTGCCCCGCAACCGCGTCCTGCGCGACGAGGCGCTCTACGATATCGCCACGCATGCGCCGACGGAGACGACCGACCTCTCAGGCCTGCGCACGCTGAGCGACGGCTTTTCGAGGTCGCATCGCGCCCGCGAGATCATCGAGGCGGTTCGCCAGGGTCTGGCGCGCGACTTCAAGACGCTGCCGCCCATGCCGGTCAACGCCCAACTGCCGGCCGACCGCGCGGCGCTCGTCGATCTGCTGCGCGTGCTGCTGAAAGCCAGTGCGGCGCGCCACAAGGTGGCGCCGCGTCTGATCGCCGACACCGACGATCTGGAACGCATCGCCATGGGTGACGACGCCGACGTGCCCGCGCTCAAGGGCTGGCGGCGGCGTCTGTTCGGCGAGGATGCCGAGCGCCTGAAACAGGGCTCGGTGGCTCTCGGCGTCGAGCACGGCGTGGTTGTCGCCGTGCCGACGGCCTCAAAGGCTGCACGCGACGGTTCGGCCGTCTGACGCCGCGAAGGGCGTCCCCGTCCCCGCGCGGACGCTGCCGATCACCGCCAGGATCAGCGCGAGCGTCAGCATGGCTCCAAGGACGTACCGCATGTGCGCCGGCCTCCATCCTCCGGTCACACCTGATATGGCGTGTCCGTCGCAAGGGACCAGCCGGCCTCACCGCCACGTGACCCGGATTGAACGGAAAACCTGCGCGCCAGGGTGCGCTGCACCCTAGCTGCCGCGCCCTGGATCGTAGCGGTGCTTCTGGCGCCATTCCGACATGAAGTAGGCGAGCTTCTCGTCGATCGTGTCCGGCAGCACGATGCGCACCGTCACGAGCTGATCGCCCGTCTTGCCGGAGCCGGCATTCACGACGCCCTTGCCCTTGAGGCGCAGCGTCTTGCCCGAGCTGGTGCCCTTCGGGATGGTGAGCTGGACCCGTCCCGTCGGCGTCGGCACCTCGATCTTCGCGCCCAGCACCGCCTCGTCGATGGTGACCGGCACCTCCAGCAGGACGTCGTCGCCCTGGCGCTTGAACTGGGGATGCGTGCGCACGCGGATCTCGACCAGCGCGTCGCCCGGCTCGCCGCCGCGCACGCCGGCCGCGCCCTTGCCCTTCAGGCGCAGCACCTGCCCGTCCGCGACGCCGGACGGCACGGTGAGATCGAGCGCGCCGCCATCGGGCAGCGTGACGCGCTTGCGCGAGCCCAGCACCGATTCGAGAAAATCGACGTCCAGCGTGTAGCGGACATCCTGCCCCCGGCCGGCGAAGGGGCGATGGTTGCCGCCGAACAGGTCGGAGAAGATATCGCCGATGCCGAAATCCTCTGGCCGCGCTCCCCCTGCGCCGCCCGCCCCCGGCCCCCGGAACGGCCCGCCCGCATGCGCGCGCTGATAGCGGCGGCGCGGCTCGCCGGCGGCATCGATCTCGCCGCGGTCGAACTGCTGGCGCTTGGTCGCGTCGCCGATGATCTCGTAGGCCGCGGTGACCTTCTTGAACCGGTCCTCGGCAGCGGTGCCGCTTTTCGGATTGAGGTCGGGGTGCAGTTCCTTGGCGAGCTTGCGATAGGCGCGCCGGATCTCCTCGTCCGAGGCCGTCCGCGGCACGCCAAGAACGCCGTAGGGGTCATCAGCCATGAATCGGTTCGTCTCCAGCAGGCGTATCAGCGTAACAGCGAATCATGGCGAAGGCCGCCCAAGCCCTGCGATCCCCAAGTCTAGCGCCGTACCCTGACCTCCGGCTCTCGCCCGAGCTGTTCGGCCAACGCCGCGAATCGGCGCCTCAGCCGCTCGCCGTCGAGCGCGGCATAGGCTTTCGGGATCGTCAGCACAAGGCGGTCGCGCTCATAGCTCAGCGGAGCCTCGTCGATGATTCCCTGGCGGCCGATGGACAACATATGCGCTGCGCGCACCGCCGCCCCGATGATGCGCGCGCGCTTCAACAGCTTTTTCGGAAGAACGGCCTTGAGCCGGTCCGACAGGTCTTCCTGGCCCTCCTCTTCCGAATCGCCGCCGACGTGGCGGAAGTAGATGGCCAGCGCCAGCAGCATCCGTCCGGGGTGGTCGATACCGCCCAGCGCGCCATGCGCGATGAGGTTCAGGCTCTGCTCGCCACGGTAGTCGGGATGGGCCCGCCAGCTGATGTCGGACAGCAGGCAGGCGGCATGCCGCAGGCGCTTCTCCTCGTCGCTCTCCTTGGGCCCCGGCGGTTCGAACAGGACGTCCGTCCAGGCGCACAGCTCCTCGGCATGCTCCACCGATCGCGAATGCATGCGCGCATAGTCGAGGCAGAACGAGATGAGCGGGTCCTTGCGCCGTTCCGCAGGTGACAGCAGGCTGTAGAGCAGGCCCTCGCGGATGCCGAACACCGAGAAGACCACCTCGCTCGGCCGCAGCTGCTTCAGCAGCCGCTCCATGACGAGCGCGCCGTAGGGCAGCACCTCGCGCCGGGCGCGCGCGATGCCCTCGATGCCGGGGAAGGCCCCGAGCTTCTTCGACTTGCGCAGGTCCTCGCAGAAGTCGATGGCGGCCTTGGTCTCGATCCGATAGCCGTGCATGACGTGCAGCGGGTAGTTCATGTGGTCCATGTGCAGCTTGCCGATGGCCCGCCACGTGCCGCCGACCGCATAGAACGTGCGCCCCGTCCCCTTACCGAGCCAGGACACCGAGCCGAGCTGCTCGTCGACGATATCGACCGCGCGGTCCATCTTGCCGCCGCTGGTGTCGAGCAGCCGCAGCCCGCCGAGCGGCAGCGTCGTCGACTGCTTCAGCGACGCGCCGTCGACGTCGATGAGTTCCAGGCTGCCGCCGCCGAGATCGCCGGCGAACCCGTCCGGCGAGCAGAAGCCCATCATGATGCCCTTGGCCGCCAGTTCGGCCTCCTGCTGGCCGGAGAGCACCTGGATGCGGTTGCCGATGATGCGCTCGCCGCGGGCGATGAAGTCGGGGCCGTCCACCGCATCGCGGCAGGCCGCGGTCGCGATGGCGCGCAGGTTCTTCACGTCGAGGACGTTGGCGATGGCGCGGAATCGGACCAGCGCCGCAAGCGCCCGCTCGACGGCCTCCGCGCCGAGGTGGCCCGTCGTCGCCACGGACCGGCCGAGCCCGCACAGCACCTTCTCGTTGAAAATCGGCGCCGGGCTGCGGACCGCGCCCTCATAGATGACGAGGCGCACGGAGTTCGACCCGATGTCGATCACTCCGAGGGGCTCCAGGTTTCTGGACCCCGCGCGTCCGCCGTTGTCTGCCATGTCCTCCGCTGCCTTGCCTTCGCGTCCAGCCGCTAGCCCATCTCGGGCATGCCGAAACGGCGCGGTGGACTTTCCTGAAGCGACCGACCGCGGCCCGAAAGGCTCGGATTGGTCATGAAATATTGGTGCGCGTTGAAAGGTTCCTCGCCCGGCGCCGGGTGCATGCGCTCGGACGAGCCGTCGGCGAGCACGCGCCAGCTCTGCTGGTTGTCCTTGAGGTTGGCGACCATGATCTGGTTGAGGACCTGCTCGTGCACCGTCGGATTCGTGATGGCGACCATGACCTCCACGCGCCGGTCGAGGTTGCGCGGCATCATGTCGGCCGAGCTGATATAGACGAGCGCGTGCGGCGAGGGGAGTCCGCGGCCGGCGCCGAAACAATAGACGCGGCCGTGCTCGAGGAAACGGCCGATGATGCTTTTGACCCGGATGTTCTCCGACAACCCGGGTATCCCCGGCCGCAGGCAGCAGATGCCGCGCACGACGAGATCGATCGACACGCCGGCGCCGCTCGCCTCGTAGAGCGCCTCGATGATCTGCGTATCGACCAGCGCATTCATTTTCATCCAGATGGCGGCCGGTCGGCCCGCCTTGGCATGCGCGATTTCCTCGCCGATGTGCTGCAGGATGCGGTCACGCACCCCGCGCGGGCTGGCCGCCATCGTCTCGAGACCTGTCGGCTCGGCATAGCCGGTGACGAAATTGAAGATGCGCGTGATGTCGCGGCCGACGGCGGGGCTCGCCGTGAAAAACGACAGGTCGGTGTAGATCTTCGCCTTCACCGGATGATAGTTGCCGGTGCCGATGTGCGCGTAGGTCGTCAGCATCTCGCCCTCGCGCCGCACCACGAGCCCGAGCTTGGCGTGAGTCTTCAGCTCCAGAAAGCCGTAGACGACGTGCACGCCGGCCGTCTCCAGCTCGCGCGCGAGGCCGATGTTGGCGGCCTCGTCGAAGCGCGCCTTCAGCTCGACCACCGCCGTGACCGTCTTGCCGCTCTCGGCGGCCTCCATCAGCGCGTGCACGATAGGGCTGTCGCGCGAGGTGCGGTAGAGCGTCCACTTGATCGCCATCACGTTCGGATCGGCGACGGCCTGGCGCAGGAACTGCAGCACGACGTCGAACGATTCGTAGGGGTGATGGACGATGATGTCCTTCTTGCCGATGGCCGCGAAGCAATCGCCGTTGAACTCGCGGATGCGCTCGGGAAAGCGGATTTCAAACGGCTTGAAGACGAGGTCCGACCGGTCGGAGACGATGATCTGCGCCGTGTCGGCAAGGCCCAGCAGACCTTCCTTCACGAAGATGCCGTCGTCGCGCACCTCCAGCTCGTCGACGACGAAGCGCTGCAGCCGGGCCGGCATCTGCCCGTCGATCTCGAGCCGGATCACGTTGCCGTGCCGGCGGCGCTTCAGGGCCGTCTCGAACGAGCGGACGAGGTCTTCGGCCTCCTCCTGCACCTCGATGTCGCTGTCGCGCAGGACGCGGAACGCGCCGTGGCTGCGCGCGATGAACCCCGGAAACAACCGGCCGAGGAACATCGCGATCAGCGTCTCGATGCGGATGAAGCGGATATCCGAGGGGTCGGGGCCGGCGATCGACAGCGACGGCAGGCGCAGGAACCGGTCGAGCTGCGTCGGGATCGGCAGCAGCGCGTGCATCGTCTTGCCGTCCTTCTCGCGCTTCAGCTCCAGCCCGATGGTGAGCCCCC
>JBFWWW010000020.1:0-35471 GCA_050245975.1 Hyphomicrobiaceae bacterium | reverse complement strand
GGGGGTGCGCCCAGCCGTGCTTGTTGGCCTCGGCGGCGCAATAGGCGCGGTTCTCGCTGCAGGTCTTCAAGGCCGGCTTCGCAAGCGCCGCGCCCGACATCAGCACGATCGACAGCGCCGCCATCGTTATTGTTCGCATGATCTCATCCCTTCCATCGCAGTCCGTGAAAGCGCATTTTTCGTCCCTGGCTTGCCCGCCGGCACGTCACTTGCCCGCCGACGAGAACAGCATGCCGAAGACGATGAAGAACAGCCCCAGGGCCGCCAAAGCCTGCAAGCTGCCGGCGATGATGTTTTTCCCGAACAGGTAGTCGCGCCATGTAAAGGCGGGTGAACCTTCGCGCGATGTCATCGTGTCACCCGGTCCTCGTGCCGCCGGCGGGAACTGGACGCGCCGAGCATCCCACAGCGACGCATCTCGGGCTACCGTTTCATTCCATGCGCACGGGTTGAGCGGCCTCGCCGGCCATCGCCGCGCCGGCTTCGGGCTGTCCGTGTTTTCGATCTGCACCGTTATGTATACGCCCAGTTCTCCGGGACCCCGCCATGTCTGGTAGCGATGCGAGCGCCGCCTGGCCGCTGCAGAAAGCCGTGTTCGCCGCGCTCGCCGCCGATGCTGCGCTCTCGGGCCTCGTCGGCGACCGCATCTACGACGACGTGCCGCAATCGACCGCGTTCCCTTATCTCGCCTTTGCCCAGGTGCAGGCGCGCGACTGGAGCACGGGCACGGAGACCGGCGAGGAACACGTGCTCCTCCTCCACGTCTGGTCGCGCGCTGCCGGCCGCGGCGAGGCGCACGCCGTCGTGGCGGCCATCCGCGACGTGCTGCACGACGCGGCCCTGACGCTCGACGGCCATCGCCTCGTCCAGCTCCGCCACGAGCAGTCCGACGTGCGCCGCGATCCCGCCGGCGAGACGGTGCAGGGCATCGTCCGCCTGCGCGCCCTCACCGAGCCTCTGGCCTAGAGCGTTCACCGCCGCTGTCCCGTCCGAGCGCACCGTCTTCTGTCATGCCGGGCCGAGCGCACCTACTTCTGTCATCCCGGCCGAGCGTAGCGAGAGCCGGGACCCAGGGCCACGCACACGCTCGCCGCGATGCCGGATCCCGGACATCTCGCTTCGCGCAATTCCAGGATGACAGCGGGGCCGGCCGCGGCTCGACCTGAACCGGACGCACTCTAAGCATCAGGAGACACCCCGATGGCCGCCCAGAAAGGCAAGGACCTGCTTCTCAAGCTCGACAGCGACGGCGGCGGCGCCTACGTCACCGTCGCCGGCCTGCGCTCGCGCAGCATCGCCGTCAATTCCGAGACGGTGGACGTGACGCACGCCGAATCCGCCGGCCAGTGGCGCGAGCTGCTGGCGGGCGCGGGCGCCAAGCACGCGCGCATCACCGGCGCCGGCATCTTCAGGGACGCGGCCTCCGACGCCACTGTGCGCCAGTACGTGTTCGACGGCACGATCCGCGACTGGCAGGTCGTGATCCCGGACTTCGGCACCATCACCGGGCCGTTCCAGATCACCTCGCTCGAGTTCACCGGCCGCCACGACGGCGAGCTCGCCTTCGAGCTCAGCCTCGACTCCGCCGGCGCGCTCACGTTCGCGGCGGCGTGAGAAAACAATCTGTTGTTCAATTCGATTGCCGCCAGCAGGAGCTGACGCATCGGATTGCGTGCCCCTCTGATCGGTGTAGAGTTTGTCCAGTTTTATCTGCGATTTACGATCTGCTGATTGGCGGCCATGGGCTTTCTTAAAACTTTGGATCAGCGCGTGTTCATGCGTTGGCAGTTCATTCCTTACCCCGACACCGGGCGGTGGAGTCGGGTACAGGAATGGTTGCGCGGCACCATCAGAGATCCAGCGCAACATTTTGAGGCAGCGACCTCCCGCGAATGTCCGTGCTGTGGCTACTCGGGACGCTTTGTGAGTGCAGGCCAGCGCAAACATCGAGAGCATCGCTGCCCGAACTGCAAGTCTCGACCGCGAGATCGCTTCCTCGCTCTCTTGATTGCAGAGTATGGGATCGAACTCGAACGCAAGCGCGTGCTGCACTTCGCTCCAGAGTGGCCGCTCTACAATCGTTTGAGGCGATCTGAGACCTACGTTGGAGCGGATATAAAACCGAGACGGAACGCAAATGCGATCCTCGATATCACCCACATCGACGCCCCGGATCACTCGTTTGATGTCATCATTTGCAATCACGTCCTTGAACACGTGCCGGACGACCGCAGAGCGATGAAGGAATGCCGTCGGGTTTTGGCGCGAAACGGGACGGCATTTTTTTCCGTCCCGATAGACACAACGATGCCGCACACATGGGAGCCGCCGCCTGACATGCCCGAGGCAGAGGTCGAGGCGAAGTGCGGCGAAGATCATAAGCGTCTTTATGGACAGGACTTGGTTTCGCGCTTGGCGGAGGCCGGGTTCGAGTGCGATTGTCGTCGGCCGGAACCAGATCAAATTGAGCGATATCGCCTGCTGCCTGCTGACGTTTTCTTCGTGTGCTGCCACCAGAAATAATTGCTGCCCGGCTGCTTCCACCGGCAATTTTATTCAAGCCTTCGGTTCTGAGCCTCCAATCATGCCCAACCTCCACCGCGGTGAGATCGAGGCGCGCCTCGACGGCCGGCCGCTCAGGCTGTGCCTGACGCTCGGCG
The DNA here is from genome assembly GCA_050245975.1 of Hyphomicrobiaceae bacterium. Lineage (GTDB taxonomy): Bacteria > Pseudomonadota > Alphaproteobacteria > Rhizobiales > Hyphomicrobiaceae > JBFWWW01. The sequence continues at coordinate 32,811 of JBFWWW010000020.1, read as the reverse complement.
CGCTGGCCGAGCTCGAGGCCGCCTTCGGCGATGCCGACATGCTGGCGCTCGCCGAGCGCTTCCGCTCGGGCCGCATCAGCGCCGTCGAGACGATGCGCATCATCGGCGCGGGCCTGCGCGGCGCCGGTCACGACGTCACGGACGGCGATGTGGCCCGCATGCAGGCCGACGGCGGCGCGGCGGGCTTCGTCGACATCGTCGCGCGCCTGCTCGCCGCCACCTTCGGCGCGGCGCCGTCGATGAGCGAGACCGCAGCCCCGCGCGAGGCGGAGGCCGCACCCGCCCCTTTCCCTGGGACGACATGATGGCGGCGGGCTTCGGCCTGCTGCGCCTGTCGCCCGCCGTGTTCTGGTCGCTGACGCCGCGCGAGCTTGCCGCCGCGCTGCGCGCCTTCACCGGCCCGCTCACCGGCCCGCATCTCGACCGCCGCGGCCTCGACCGTCTCATGGCCCGCTTCCCCGACCGCGAGGACTAGACCGCCATGCCCGAGCCCGCCGATCCCGCCGCCACGCTCACCGTCGCCGTCAATGCCGACACCACCCAGCTGCAGCAGCAGCTCGCCGACTGCTCGCGGCTCGGCATCCGCCTCGGCACCACGCTCGCCTCCGCCTTCGATGCCATCGCCATCAAGGGCAAGAGTCTCGGCGACGTGCTGGGCTCGCTCGCGCTCAGCCTGTCGCGCATGGTGCTCAACGCCGCCTTCAAGCCGCTCGACCAGGCCATCGGCGGCGCGCTCGCCGGCCTCGTCGGCGGCGGCGCGGCCTTCGCCAGGGGCGGCGTCATCCGCCAGGGCCTGCCGCTGCCCTTCGCCGACGGCGGCGTCATCGCCAGCCCCATCGGCTTCCCGCTGGCGGGCGGCCGCGCCGGCATCGCCGGCGAGCGCGGGCCGGAAGCCATCCTGCCGCTGGCGCGCGGACCCGACGGCCGCCTCGGCGTCGCCGCTTCGAACGCCGCCGCGCCGCTGCAGGTGACGGTCAACATCGCCACGCCGGACGTCGAGGGTTTCCGCCGCTCCGAGACGCAGATCGCCGCCATGCTCGCGCGCGCCGTCGCGCAGGGCCAGCGCAATTCCTGACCCGCCGAGCTTCGCTTCGCCCCGACCGCCCGCTCCGCTTTCCCGGTATCCGCGATGGCCTTCCACGACGTCCGCTTCCCCACCGCCATCTCGCGCGGCGCGCACGGCGGGCCCGAGCGGCGCACCGATGTCGTCGTGCTGGGCTCGGGCTTCGAGGAGCGCAACGCGCGCTGGGCGGACTCGCGCCGCAGCTACAACGCAGGCTACGGCCTGAAGTCGCTCGACGACCTGCACGCCGTCATCGCCTTCTTCGAGGAGCGGCGCGGCCGGCTGCACGGCTTCCGCTGGCGCGATCCGTCCGACTGGAAGTCCTGCGCGCCCGAGGCCGAGCCCGCCGCGACCGACCAGCTCATCGGCACGGGCGACGGCACGCGCGCCGTCTTCCAGCTCGTCAAGACCTACGGCTCGGCCTTCGCGCCCTGGACGCGCACCATCGCCAAGCCCGTCGCGGGCAGCGTCCTTGTCGCCGTCGCCGGTGCTGCACAGGCCGACGGCACGGACTTCACCGTCGATGTCGCCACCGGCCTCGTCACCTTCGCGGTGGGCCGCGTGCCGGGCGAGGGGAGTGCCGTCACCGCCGGCTTCGCCTTCGACGTGCCGGTGCGCTTCGACACCGACAAGCTCGAGATTTCCGTCGCCGGCTTCCGCCACGGCGCCATCCCCGCCATCCCCATCGTCGAGATCAGGCTGTGAAAACCCTGCCCCCCGGTCTGCAGGACCACCTCGACACGGGCGCCACCACGCTCGCGTGGTGCTGGCGCCTGACGCGCGGCGACGGCGTGCGCCTCGGCTTCACAGACCATGACCGCGACCTCGCCTTCGACGGCACCACCTTCGAGGCCGCCGCCGGCTTCACCGCCACCGAGATCCGCGACGAGGTGGGCCTCGCCGTGCCGAACCTCGACGTCTCCGGCGCGCTCCGGTCCGACCGCCTCAACGAGGACGACCTCGCCGCCGGCCTCTTCGACGACGCGCGCGTCGAGATCTGGCGCGTCAACTGGGCCGACACCGGCCAGCGCGTCCTGATGCGATCCGGCAGCCTCGGCGAGGTGCGCCGCGACGGCGCCGCCTTCACGGCGGAAGTGCGCGGGCTCGCCCACTACCTGCAGCAGCCGCGCGGCCGCCTCTATCAGTATTCCTGCGACGCGGACCTGGGCGATGCGCGCTGCGGCGTCGATCTCACCGACCCCGCCTTCCGCGGCGAGGGTGTCGTGCTTGCCGCGGCCAGCGCGCGCAGCTTCACGGCTTCCGGCCTCGACGGCTTCGACAGCGGCTGGTTCACGCGCGGCCTCGCGGCGTTCTCGACGGGCGCCAACGCCGGCCGCCGCATGGAGGTGAAGCGCCACGCGAAAAGTGCGGCCGCCGTGACCATCGAGCTGTGGCAGCCGCTGGCGCGCGCCATCGCGCCCGGCGACACCTTCCTCGTCACCGCCGGCTGCGACAAGCAGGTGGCGACCTGCGCCGCGCGCTTCGCCAACGTCGTCAATTTCCGCGGCTTCCCGCACATGCCCGGCAACGATTTCGTCACCGCCGTCGCGCGGCCCGGCGAGGCGACGGACACCACGCTCGGATGATCCCCGTGCCTGTACCCGGTATGCCGCCGCGTGCGCGTGTCGCGGCGATCGCGCGCTCCGAGGTCGCGCAGACCGCGCGCTCCGAGGTCGCGCAGACCGCGCGCTCCGAGATCGCGCAGACCGCGCGCTCCGAGATCGTCGCGCTCGCGCGCGCCTGGATCGGCACGCCCTACCGCCACCAGGCGAGCCTGCGCGGCGTCGGCACCGACTGCCTGGGTCTGGTGCGCGGCGTGTGGCGCGAGCTTTACGGCGCCGAGCCCGCCGCCATACCCGGCTACGCGCGCGACTGGGGCGACGCGTCGGGCTGCGAGAGCCTGCTCGAGGGGGCGCGCGCCCACTTCACCGAGATCGCGCCCGCCGACGCGCGTCCCGGCGATCTCCTGCTCTTCCGCTGGCGGCGCGATTGCGTCGCCAAGCACGCCGCCATCCTCGCCACGCCCGTGACGATGATCCACGCGGTGGAGGGCCGCCGCGTCGTCGAGGTGCACGTCGTCGCCTGGTGGCGCCGGCGCATCGCCGCCGCCTTCGCCTTCCCCGCGCTGCCCGGACTGGACACCTGATGGCCACGCTCGCTCTTGCCGCCGCCGGAGCCGCCGTCGGCGGCGCGCTGCTGCCGGCCGGCGTCTCCATCGCCGGACTTGCGCTCTCGGGCGCCGCCATCGGCTCGCAGGTGGGCGCGCTCGCCGGCTCGCTCGTCGATCAGGCGCTGTTCGCGCCCGCCGGCCGCGCCAGGGCCGTCTCCGGTCCGCGCCTCTCCGACCTGCACGTCACCGCCTCGACGGAGGGCGCGCCCATCCCGCGCCTCTATGGCCGCGCGCGTCTCGGCGGCCAGGTCATCTGGGCGACGCCGTTCGAGGAGGAGGCGGTCACCGCGTCGTCGGGCGGCAGCGCCAAGGGCGGCGCGTCGCGTTCGGGCGGCACGCGCACCGACTATGTCTATTACGGCAACTTCGCCGTCGGCATCGCGGAAGGCGAGATCACCGGCCTGGGGCGCGTATGGGCCGACGGCGCCGAGCTCGATCTTTCCGACGTCACCTGGCGCCTCTACACCGGCAGCGACAGCCAGCTTCCCGACAGCCTCATCGAGGCCGCCGTCGGCGCGGGCGCCGCGCCCGCCTATCGCGGCCTTGCCTACATCGTCTTCGAGCGCCTGCCGCTTGCGCCCTTCGGCAACCGCCTGCCGCAGCTCTCCTTCGAGATCGTCCGTGCCGTCGATCCGTTCGAATCCCAGGTGCGCGGCGTCTGCCTCATCCCGGGCGCGGGCGAGTTCGTCTATGCCCCCGATCCGGTCACGCGCCGGGTCGGGCGCGCCAGCTCGGCGTCCGAGAACGTCCACACGCGCCGCGGCACCGCCGACTGGGGCGTCGCCCTCGACCAGCTGCAGGCGACGCTGCCCAACGCGCGCTCGGTCTCGCTCTTCGTCTCCTGGTTCGGCACCGACCTGCGCGCCGCGCACTGCACGTTCCGCCCCGGCGTCGACAGCGCCGACAAGGTCACGCAGCCGCAGGCCTGGTCCGTCGCCGGCCTCGCGCGGGGGGACGCGCATCTCGTCAGCCTCAAGGACGGGCGCGCGGCCTACGGCGGCACGCCGTCGGACGCCTCCGTCATCGCCGCCATCCGCGATCTCAACGCGCGCGGTCTCGATCCCGTCTTCACGCCCTTCGTCCTCATGGACATCGGCGCGGGCAACGCGCTTGCCGATCCCTATACCGGTGCCGCGAGCCAACCGCTCTATCCCTGGCGCGGCCGCATCACCTGCGATCCGGCCCCCGGCGTCGCGGGCTCGCCCGACCGGTCGCCCGCCGCCGCGACGCAGATCGCCGCCGTCGTCGGCACGGCTGTGCCGTCCGACTTCGCCATCGTCGGCGAGAGCGTCGTCTATTCCGGCCCCGCCGAGTGGTCGCTCAGGCGCATGCTGCTGCACTATGCGCACCTGTGCGTCATCGCCGGCGGCGTCGACGCCTTCGTGCTCGGCTCCGAGCTGCGCGGGCTGACGCAGGTGCGCGACGGCGCGGCCTCCTATCCCTTCGTCGCCGCGCTCGCGAGCCTTGCCGCCGACGTGCGGTCCGTGCTCGGCCCCGGCACGAAGATCACCTATGCCGCCGACTGGTCGGAATACTTCGGCCACCAGCCGCCGGACGGCTCCGGCGACGTCCATTTCCATCTCGACCCGCTGTGGGCGTCCGGCGACATCGACGCCGTCGGCATCGATCTCTACTGGCCGCTCGCCGACTGGCGCGACGGCCGCGACCATGCCGACTGGATGGCCGGCGTGCGCTCCGCTTGCGACCTCGCCTACCTGAAAGCCAACATCTTCGGCGGCGAAGGCTTCGACTGGTACTACGCCTCCGACGCCGACCGCGCTGCGCAGGTGCGCTCGCCCATCACCGACGGCGCCGGCAAGCCGTGGACCTTCCGCTACAAGGACATCCGCTCCTGGTGGGGCAGCGCGCACTACGACCGCCCCGGCGGCATCGAGAGCGCCACGCCCACCGCGTGGGTGCCGCAATCCAAGCCCTTCTGGATCATGGAGGTGGGCTGCGGCGCCGTCGACAAGGGCGCCAACCAGCCCAACGTGTTCGTCGATCCCAAGAGCTCGGAGTCGGCGCTGCCGCATTTCTCCAGGGGCACGCGCGACGACCTTATGCAGCGCCGCTACTTGCAGGCGATCCACGAGGCCTTCGATCCGGCGAGCCCCGGCTACGTCGCCGGCGCCAATCCCGTCTCCGCGCTCACCGGCGCGCGCATGCTCGATCTCGCGCATGTCCACGTCTACGCCTGGGACGCGCGGCCCTATCCCGCCTTTCCCAACGACCTCGACACCTGGGGCGACGGCGACAACTGGCGTCTCGGCCACTGGATCACGGGCCGGCTCTCCGGCGCGCCGCTCGACCGCGCCGTCTCCCGCCTGCTCGACGACTACGGCTTTGCCGACCACGATGCGGGCGCGCTTGCCGGCACGGTCGGCGGCCTGGTCATCGATCGCGTCATGTCGGCGCGCGACGCCTTGCAGCCGCTGGAGCTGGCCTACTTCTTCGACGCGCGCGAGAGCGACGGCCGCATCGTCTTCGATCATCGCGGCGCCGAGCCCGAGGTCGCCATTCTCGACGCGGCGGACCTTGTCGAGGCGAAGCCCGCCGATGCGCTCGTCTCGCTCGTGCGCGGGCAGGAGACGGACCTGCCGGCCGCCGCCAAGGTCAGCTACATCCAGGCAACCGCCGACTACGGCCAGGCCGTCGCCGAGGCGCGCCGGCTTGCGGGCGCCAGCGGCCGCGTCGCGCTGGCCGAGCTGCCGCTCGTCGCGGACGCCGACCAGATGGCCGACGTCGCCGAGTGCTGGCTGTTCGAGGCCTGGGCCGCGCGCGAGCGCGCCACGTTCGCCCTGCCGCCCAGCCGTCTGGCGCTGGAGCCCGGCGACACCGTCGGTCTCGACTGGGCCGGGCGCTCGCGTCTGCTGCGCCTGACGGCGATCGGCGACCACGGCGTGCGCGACATCGAGGCGCGCGCCGTCGATCCCGACGTCTACGCCGCCGGCGGCGGTCCCATCGGCCGCCGCGCCGCGACGGTGCCCGTCAACGTCGGCCAGCCGCTGCCGCTGTTCCTCGATCTGCCTCTGCTGCGCGGCGATGAGCCGGCGCACGCGGGCTATGTCGCGGCGGCGCAGACGCCGTGGCCCGGCAGCGTCGCCGTCTACCGCTCGCCGGAGACGTCGGGGTACGTGCTGAAGGCGCTCATCGCCGCGTCCGCGACGACGGGCGTCACGCTCGACCCCCTGTCGTCGGGCCCGCCCGGCCGCTTCGATCATGCGACGCGGCTCCGCGTCGAGATGGACAGCGGCGCGCTCGCCGCCGCCACAGCGCTCGCCCTGCTCGCCGGCGCCAATGTCGCCGCCGTGCTGACGCCCGAGGGCGACTGGGAGGTTTTCCAGTTCCAGTCCGCCGAGCTGGTCGCGCCCGCCACCTACGAGCTGTCACACCTCCTGCGCGCGCAGGCCGGCACCGAAGGCGCGATGCGCGCGCCGCTCGCGCCCGGTGCGCGTGTCGTCCTCATCGACGCCGCGGTCGCGCGCATCGACATGGGCGCCGACGACGTGGGCCCCGTCTTCAACTGGAAGGTCGGGCCCGCCCGCCGCGCGATCGGCGATGCCTCCTACGCCGATGCAACCCATGCCTTCGCCGGTGTCGGCCTGCGTCCGCTGTCGCCCGTGCACGTGCGCGGCGTGCGCGATGCGGGCGGCGATCTGAGCCTCGCCTGGGTCCGCCGCACGCGCATCGACGGCGACAGCTGGGACACGGTCGAGGTGCCGCTGGGCGAGGCGAGCGAGCGCTACGAGGTGGACATCCTGTCCGGCGCGACGGTCGTGCGCACGCTGGCCTCCACGACCCCGGCCGTCACCTACACCGCCGCCGACCAGGCCGCCGACTTCGGCGCCCCGCCGTCCTCCTGCGCCGTGCGCATCCACCAGCTCGGCGCCACCTACGGCCGCGGCGCGGCGGCCTCCGCCACCGTCTGACGCGAACGGACAGTCCATGCCCGAACCTCTCATGCAGCAGCCGCGCTGGCTCGAGCTGGCGTGGTCCGATCTCGGCGTTGCCGAGGTGCCGGGACCTCAGAGCAGCGCCACCGTGCTGCGCTACTACGCCGACGCCGGTCATCCGGAAATCGGCAGCGACGACGTCGCCTGGTGCGCGGCCTTCGTCGGTGCCTGCCTCGACCGCGCCGGCATTGCCGGCACGCGATCGCTTCTCGCCCGCTCCTATCTCGACTGGGGCACGGCGCTCACCGAGCCGCGCCTCGGCGCCGTCGCCGTCTTGCCGCGCGGGAGCGATCCCGCGCTCGGCCATGTCGGCTTCCTCGTCGGCGTGACGGCCGATAGCCTCCTGCTGCTCGGCGGCAACCAGTCCGGTTGCGTCGGCGTCGCGCCGTTCGCGCGCACGGTGCTGCTCGGCCTGCGCTGGCCCGAGACGGATGCCGCGCCCGCATCCGGGGAGGAGGCGGATTTCGCGCGCGCCCTGGCGCACGTGCTCGAGATGGAAGGCGGCTGGACGGACGATCCCTACGATCCCGGCGGTCCCACCAATTTCGGCATCACGCTTGCGACGTACGCCGGCTTCACCAGTGCGCCGCTCAATTCGCCGTCCGCCGCCGCCGCCCTCAAGGCGGAGCTGAAGAAGATCCCGCAGTCGGTGGTGTGCCAGATCTACCTCGAGCGCTACTGGCGTCCCTCCTGTGCCGCCCGCCTGCCGCCCGCCCTCGCGCTCATGCATTTCGACGCCGGCGTCAATCACGGCGTCGCCGGTGCAGCGCGCATGCTGCAGGAGGCGGTCGGCGCTGCCATCGACGGCGACATCGGCCCGCTGACGCTTGCCGCCGCCGCGGCGCGGCCGCCCGTGGCCGCGCTCACCGCCTACGCCGACATCCGCCGCCGCCGCTACCGCGCGCTCTCCACCTTCTGGCGCTTCGGCCGCGGCTGGCTCGCGCGTGTCGACCGCACGCTCGCGGCCGCCCTCGCGCTCGTCCCTGCCGATCCTCAACCCACCTCCAACCGCAACGAACAGGAGACCGACATGCCGACCCCGACGACCACGCCCGCGCTGCCCTGGTGGGGCTCATCCCTGTCCATCTGGGGCACGGCCATCACCGCGCTTTCCACCGTGCTGCCGGTGCTGGGCCCGCTGCTCGGCCTCAACGTCACGCCCGACCTCGTGCAGCTTCTCGGCCAGCAGATCGTCGAGGTCGTGCAGGCGCTGGGCGGCGTCATCGGCACCGTCATGGCCATCTACGGCCACAGCCGCGTCGCCACGCTGGTCGCGGCCCGCCCCGCCGGCCGCGCGCGCAAGAGCTGACGGGATAAGACGCCGCCCGGGAACACGATTCAGGCATTTGTCGCACACGGAGGAACCCGCAGCTCGGGTTCCCGGCGACGTATTCATAGTGGGTTCAGGTGGCCGGCCCTACCGTCAGCCTCACGATAGAGAGACCACCCCCATGTTCCGTGCCTCGTTTCGCGCTTTCGGCGCGGCCGCTCTTGTTGTGTCGGTTGCGTCCTCTGCGGCCCGCGCCCAGACCCTGCCGCAGCCCGCCGCACTGCCGGCCGCCGCGGAGACGCGCTGCTGGCCCGACTGGTCGGATGCCCGTCTCGTCGTGCAGCGTGAATCGCTCGCCACCGTCTCCCACGTCCACGAGCTGGTGCAGCGGCGCAAGGGCGGCGATCTCGTGCGCGTGACGCTGTGCAGCGAGCAGGGCCGCTACGTTTACCGTCTCATGATCCGCGAGCCCGTCGGCCGCGTCGTCAACACCACCGTCGACGCGCGCGATCCCTTCGCCCGCTGATGCCCGGCCGGGAGGTTCGGCCACCTAGCCGAACCAGTTCGGCACCCTGTATAGTTCCGGCAAGTCTGGAAACCTACCCGGGAGCCGCGCGTGCGTGTTCTGGTCGTCGAGGATGATCCCGATCTCAACCGTCAGCTCGTCACCGCGCTGAGCGATGCCGGCTACGCCGTCGACACCGCGCTCGACGGCGAGGAGGGCTTCTTCCTCGGCGAGACGGAGCCTTACGACATCATCCTGCTCGACCTCGGCCTGCCGAAGATGGACGGCATCAGCGTGCTCGAGCAGTGGCGCCGCGCCGACCGCAACACCCCCGTCATCATCCTCACCGCCCGCGACCGCTGGAGCGAGAAGGTGGCCGGCATGGATGCCGGCGCCGACGATTATGTCGCCAAGCCCTTCCACATGGAGGAGCTGCTGGCCCGCATCCGCGCCCAGGTGCGCCGCTCGGCGGGCCATGCCCGCGCCGAGATCGAGTGCGGCCCGCTCAGGCTCGACACCAAGACCGCGCGCGTCACGCTCGACGGCCAGCCCATCAGGCTCACCTCGCACGAGTACCGGCTGCTCGCCTACCTCATGCATCACAACGGCCGCGTCGTGTCGCGCACCGAGCTTGTCGAGCATCTTTACGAGCAGGATTTCGACCGCGACTCGAATACCATCGAGGTCTTCATCGGCCGCCTGCGCAAGAAGATCCCGAACGACATGATCAAGACCATCCGCGGCCTCGGCTACCGGCTGTCGCAGGAGTGAGATGAGGGCGAACTCGCTTGCCTTCCGTCTCTTCGTCACTGCGGCCCTGTGGGCGCTGCTCGTTCTGCCCATCGCCGGCGTCATCATCCACTCGCTCTACCGCAAGGACGTCGAGAACAACTTCAACCAGCGCATCGCGCTGCTTCTGGCGCTGGTCGAGAACGACAGCGCCGACCACGCGCTCGGCAACGAGCCCGGCGCGCCGTCCGAGCTCGGCGAGCGTCTCTTCGACATCACGCATTCGGGCTGGTACTGGCAGATCACGCCGCTCGACAACAAGGTGGAAGGCCGCCGCCTCGTCTCGGCCTCGCTTGCCACCGAGCGTTTCTCCCTGCCGACCGAGCTCAACATCGAGCCGGACGGCACCGAGAAGCGCTGGGCCGACGTGCCGGGACCGGTGGGCCAGAAGCTGCGCGTCGCCGAGACCATCCACCTCTACGGCGAGGGCGAGCGCGCGCGGCGCTATTCCGTCGCCGTCGCCGGGCATCTGGGCGAGGTCGAGGGCGCGGTCGCCCGCTTCCGCCAGCAGCTCACGGCGGCGCTGGCGCTGACCGGCATCGGCTTCATGATCATGTCGCTGCTGCAGGTGCATTTCGGCCTGCTGCCGCTGCGCAACGTCGAGCGCGGCCTGGCGCGCATCCGCTCCGGCGAGGCGGCCAACCTGCAGGGCAATCTGCCCGCCGAGATCGTGCCGATGCAGCTCGAGCTCAACGCGCTCATCAAGTCCAACCAGGAGGTCGTCGAGCGCGCCCGCACGCAGGTCGGCAATCTGGCGCACGCGCTCAAGACGCCGCTCGCCGTCATCGTCAACGAGGCGCGCGAGGCCTCGCCCCAGCTCGGGCCCAAGGTCATCGAGCAGGCGGAGGTGATGCGCACCCAGATCAATCACTATCTCGATCGCGCGCGCATGGCGGCGCGCACCGGCTCCGTCGGCCGCGTCACGGAGGTGCGCCCGGTCGGCGAGGCCATCATCCGCGCGCTGGAGCGCATCTACCGCGACCGGCATCTCGACTTCGCGCTCGACTGTCCGGCTGGGCTCAGCTTCCTCGGCGAGCGACAGGACCTCGAGGAGATGCTGGGCAATCTGCTCGACAACGCATCCAAATGGGCCAGCGGCCGCGTTTCGCTCACGGCGGCGCCGCTGGCCGCCAACGGCGACGGCCGCCGCCGGCTCGAGATCCGCGTCGACGACGACGGCCCGGGCCTGACGGAAGCGCAGCTTGCCGAGCCCATCCAGCGCGGCCGGCGCCTCGACGAGACGAAGCCGGGCTCCGGCCTCGGCCATTCCATCGTTGCCGATCTGGCGCACTCCTATCAGGGTCGCTTCGAGTTGATGCGCTCCGCCAGCGGCGGCCTGAGCGCGCGCCTCACGCTTCCCCTGGCGGCCGATTCTGCGGCGGAAAAGGCACACACGCGGGCCTGAAAGCCGCACTTTCGCCGGAATCGCCCTCCGAATGTGAACCCCGACAGCGACTGGCGCGTTGCTGGCGCAGGTCCGGTGGTCCGGACCGGTGCCGCAATGCCAACGGGGGATCCATGAAAACACCATTGCTCTGTGCGGCGTTTGCCTTGGCGCTGGGCCTGGGCGCCTGCAGCTCCGAGAACCCCAACGCCGACGCCGGCACGGTCGTCGGCGCCGTTGCCGGCGGCATCATCGGCAACCAGTTCGGCAAGGGCGGCGGCCGCGTCGCCAGCACCATGGCGGGCGCGGTGGTCGGCGGCATCGTCGGCAACGAGATGGGCCGCCGCCTCGACGAGCGCGACCGCATGCTCGCCCAGCAGGCCGAGTACGATGCGCTCGATCACGGCTACGACAGCCGGCCGGTCTCCTGGCGCAACCCCGACAACGGCCGCTACGGCGAGGTGATTCCCGGTCCGCGCTACCGCCGCGGCGCCTACGACTGCCGCGACTACACGCACAAGGTCTATATCGACGGCCGCCCGCAGATCATGCGCGGCTCCGCCTGCCGCAATCCCGACGGAACCTGGCAGAACATGTCCTGACGGGGCCGCGCCGCACGGGCGCCCTGGCTTGCGAACGATGAGGAAGCCCCGGCCGCCGGCCGGGGCTTTTTTTGTTGTCGCCTGCGACATGAGGCGCAGCGCGCCAGCGCGAACCTTGTCAGTCTCGCCGCGGACGCCTATTGCACAGGAGCGGGCGGTTGTCGGGCCCGCAGGGTCGTGGCGATGCTCCTTTGGCTGATCTTTGCCGTGCTCACGGCTGTGGTCGTGATGGTCCTGCTGCGGCCGCTCGCGCGGGACGACGCCGCTGCGGGCGATCCGGCGCTGGCTGCCGCCGACATCGCCGTCTACCGCGATCAGCTGCGGGAAGTGGACGCCGACGCGGCGCGCGGCCTGATCGACGGCCCGGATGCTGAGGCCGCCCGCCTCGAGGTCTCGCGCCGCCTGCTCGCATCCGCCGCCCGCGGCGAGCCCGGCCGCCCGGTTGCCGCGCTGGCCGCCACGCCGACCGTCTTCTCGGCCGCCGCGCTCGGCATCGTCGCGGTGTCGCTGGCGCTCTACCTCATCTTCGGCTCGCCGGGTCTTCCCTCGCGGCCGTCCTCGCTGGCCGGTCCGACGGCGCGGCCGCCTGCCGAAGCCACCGTCGCCGAGCTCGTCGCCCAGGTCGAGCAGCGCCTGCGCGACAAGCCGCAGGACGGCGCGGGCTGGGACGTCATCGCGCCGGTCTATCTGAAGCTCGGCCGCTATCGCGACGCTGCGGACGCCTTCGAGCGTGCCGGCCGCCTGCTGGGCGAGACGTCGAAGCGCCTGTCGGGCTTTGCCGAGGCCACCATCCGCGAGAGCGACGGCATCGTCACCGAGCCGGCGCGCAAGGCCTACGAGCGCCTGCTGGCGCTCGAGCCGCAGCATCCCGAGCCGCGCTTCTGGCTCGCCGTCGCCAAGGAGCAGGACGGCAGGCTTGCCGAGGCGGTCGCCGAATTCCGCGCGCTGCTCGCCGAGGCGCCGGCCTCCGCCGCCTGGCGCGAGCCGCTGCAGCAGCGCCTCGCGGCGCTGGAAGCCAGGCTCGGCGGCAAGCCGGCGCCCGATGCGGGTCCCACCGCCGACGACATGGCCGCGATGGCGCGCCTTGCTCCGGCCGAGCGTCAGGCCCGCATCGAGCAGATGGTCGAAGGGCTGGCGCAGCGCCTGAAGTCCGGCAGCACCGATGTGTCCGAGTGGCTCCGCCTCGTGCGCGCCTACAGCGTGCTCGGCAAACGTGATGCCGCGCTGACCGCGCTTGCCGACGCGCGCCGCAACCTCGCCGGCGACGCATCCGCGCAGAGCGCGCTCTCCTCGCTCGCCCGCTCGCTCGGCCTGGAGTCCTGACCCATGACCCGCAAGCAGCGCCGCGCCGTCTTCATCCTGGCCAGCCTCTTCATTCTCGCCGTTGCGGTCGGCCTGGTGCTGTTCGCCCTGCGCGACACCATCGTCTTCTTTCATACGCCCACGGAAGTCGTGCAGCGGCATATCCCGCCCGGCCAGCGCTTCCGCCTCGGCGGCCTCGTCGCCGCAGGCAGCGTGAAGCGCGACGGCCTCGACGTCAGCTTTGCCGTCACCGACAGCGCCAACACGATCCCCGTCACCTATCGCGGCGTGCTGCCCGATCTGTTCCGCGAAGGGCAGGGCGTCGTCACCGAGGGCCGGCTCGATGCCGCCGGCCGCTTCACGGCCGACAGCGTGCTCGCCAAGCACGACGAGACCTACATGCCGCCCGAGGTCGCCAAGGCGCTCAAGGAGCAGGGCGTGTGGAAGGGCGGGCTTCCCCCCGCCGCGGCAGCGGAAAAGAAGTGAGGAGAGCTGCGTGCTGGTCGAGATCGGACATTTCGCGCTCATCCTCGCCTTCGCCGTGGCGCTGGTGCAGACGGCGCTGCCGCTGTGGGGCGTGCGCACCGGCGACCGCCGCCTGATGGCCGTCGCCGATCCGGCGGCGCTGACGCTCCTCGCTCTTCTGGCGCTGGCGTTCCTGGCGCTGATGCATGCCTACGTCGTCTCGGATTTCTCCGTCGCCACCGTCTACGCCAACTCGCACACGACCAAGCCGCTGCTCTATCAGATCTCCGGTGTGTGGGGGAACCACGAGGGCTCGATGCTGCTCTGGGTCCTCATCCTCGCGCTCTATGGGGCCGCCGTCGCGCTCTTCGGCGGCAACCTGCCGCCGCGCCTGCGCGCCGGCGTGCTCGCCGTGCAGGGCTCGATCGCCGCCGCCTTCCTCGTCTTCATCATCGTCACCTCCAATCCCTTCGAGCGCCTCGTGCCGGCGCCCGTCGAGGGGCAGGGCCTCAACCCGATCCTGCAGGACCCCGCGCTCGCCTTCCATCCGCCGTTCCTCTATGCCGGCTATGTCGGCTTCTCGATGGCCTTCTCCTTCGCCGTCGCCGCGCTGATCGAGGGCCGCATCGACGCCGCGTGGGCGCGCTGGGTGCGGCCGTGGACTCTCGCCGCCTGGATGTGCCTGACGCTCGGCATCGCCATGGGGTCGTGGTGGGCCTATTACGAGCTCGGCTGGGGCGGCTGGTGGTTCTGGGATCCGGTGGAGAATGCCTCGCTGATGCCCTGGCTCGCCGGCACGGCGCTGCTCCATTCCGCGCTCGTGATGGAAAAGCGCGAGGCGCTCAAGGTCTGGACCATCCTGCTCGCCATCCTCACCTTCTCGCTGTCGCTGATGGGTACCTTCCTCGTCCGCTCGGGCGTGCTCACCTCCGTGCACGCCTTCGCCGTCGACCCCAAGCGCGGCGTCTTCATCCTCGCCATCATGGTGCTCTTCATCGGCGGCGCGCTGACGCTCTATGCCTGGCGCGCGCCCGTGCTGCGCCAGGGCGGGCTCTTCGCGCCCGTCAGCCGCGAGGGCAGCCTCGTCCTCAACAACATCCTGCTCACCGTCGCCTGCGCCACCGTCTTGATCGGCACGCTCTATCCGCTGGCGCTCGATGCCGTGACGGGCGCGAAGATCTCCGTCGGCGCGCCCTATTTCGATCTCACGTTCGGCCCGCTCATGGCGCTGCTGCTTCTCGCCGTGCCCTTCGGCCCGCATCTGGCCTGGAAGCGCGGCGACCTGCCGGGCGTGAGCCAGCGCCTCTATGCGGCGGCCGGCGTTGCCGTCGTTGCGGGGCTCTTGCCCGCCGCGCTGCAGGTGCGCGGGCCCTGGCTCGCGCCCTTCGGCATCGCGCTCGGCGCCTTCGTGATGGCCGGCGCGGTGTCGGAGTGGGCGTTCCGCGTCAAGCTGTTCCAGGCCGGCGGCGCCGAGGTCTGGCGGCGCGCGCGCAACCTGCCGCGCTCGGCCTATGGCGGGGAGATCGCGCACTTCGGCCTCGGCCTTCTCGTCGTCGGCATCGTCGCCACGTCGGCCTGGCGCAGCGAGCACGTGCTGGCCATGAAGCCCGGCGCCACCACCACGATCGCCGGCTACGAGCTCGCCTTCCGCGGTGTCGTGCCGCGCCGCGGTCCGAACTACCAGGAGCAGGTGGGCCTCTTCACCGTGTCGCGCGGCGGCGTCGCCACCGCCGAGCTGACGCCGTCCAAGCGCCTCTACGACGCGCCGCGGCAGACGACGACGGAAGCCGGCATCCTCGTGGCGATGGCGGGCGATCTCTATGCCGTCCTCGGCGATGAGCACGCCGACGGCGCCTACACCGTGCGTCTCTACTTCAATCCGCTGGTACGGCTCATCTGGCTCGGCGCTCTCGTCATGTTCCTCGGCGGCGCGCTCTCGCTCAGCGACCGTCGCCTCAGGGTCGGCGCGCCGCGCCGCGCGCGCACCGCCGTCGTGGTGCCGGCCGAATGAGGTTCCGACGCCTCGCTCCCGCGGCCCTCGGCCTTCTGCTGCTCCTGGCGCCGGCCGCGCATGCGGTGGAGCCCGACGAGGTCCTGACCGATGCGCGGCTCGAGGCGCGCGCGAGAGAGATCTCGCAGGAGCTGCGCTGCCTCGTCTGCCAGAACCAGTCGATCGACGATTCCGCCGCCCCGCTCGCCCGCGACCTGCGCCTGCTGGTGCGCGAGCGCCTCACGGCCGGCGACAGCGACCGCCAGGTGCTGGATTTCGTCGTCGCGCGCTACGGCGAGTTCGTCCTGCTGCGCCCGCCCGTCAACGCGCACACGCTCGTGCTGTGGCTCGCGCCGGCGCTGCTGTTGCTTATCGCAATGGCGTGGGCCATCGCCTGGATCGTGCGTCAGCGAGGTCGTGCGCCGTCCGCTCCCTCTGCATCGACGCTGACGGCGGAGGAGCAGGCGCGCCTCGACGCCCTGCTGCGCGAGCCGGAAGGCCCGTCGCGCTAGGCCGCGTCCGTTCAGTGCGTCGACGCCCGGGTCGCCTTGCGCATGTCGAGCCGCGCCAGCAGCGCCTCCGTCGCCAGCCCGGTGACCGGCAGGTGCTCCGCCGTCTCGTAGGCGCGGATGGCCTCGCGCACGCCGGGACCGTAGGCGCCGTCGATGCGCCCCGCATAAAGCCCGCGCTGCGCCAGTCGTTCCTGCAGCGCGCGCAGGGGCGGACCCGACGTCAGGATCACCGCCTCCTGGAATGCGCCGATGAGCCGCGCGAATGCGGCGGCGTTGACGCCGGTGTTGGCGATGGTGTCGGCCTTGTAGCGCTGCGTGACGCGCCCGTTCTCCACCTCCACCTTCGACTGCACGTAGGTGCCGACGTTGATGCCGATCACCTTCGGCCCCGACGGCGTCGCGAGCAGCAGCGGCGAGCCGGACGAGGCCCCGCCCGTATCGCAGGTGTGCAGCAGCAGCAGCTCGGGCTCGGCGAAATCCCGCGCGATGGTCGGCCAGTCGGCGCCGGCAAAATCCCGCTTCACCTCGCAGGGACGCGAATAGGCCGGGCGCCATTGCGTGAAGTCGCGGTGATAGGAAATCTGGAAGACGTGTCCGGCCTTCGCCTCGCGCTCCGTCTCCGCGGGGCTGAGCGTGGTGACGGGCAGCGCCCGCTTCGCGCACACGGGCCGGGCGAGGCGCACCAGCACCCAGTCGCGCGTCGCCGCGATCGGCGGCCGCACGCTCAGGTCGGTCGCGCCGGCCAGCACGTTCTGCGCCACCGAGCCGTTCTGATAGCCGGCGATGGGGCTGTAGTCCTTCACCGCGTCGTAGTTGCGGGCGAACCAGAAGTCCTTGAGCCGGGCCGGGGTCTCGCCGTGCGTGCGGAACAGGCAGTGGCCGGCGGTGGCGACGACGTGGCTCGCGACGCAGAACGCGCTGCACAGCGTGCGCGCGCGCACGTTGAACATCACGCCGATGCTCTGCTGCAGCGGCTTGAGCGTGTCGGGCAGCGGCATGCGGTCGTCGATGCCGAACACGGCCGCCGCCGCGGCCCCCGGCCACACGGCAGGCCACAGTGCGGGCCACAGCACCGTCAGCGCCAGCGCGGCCAGCGCCGTGCGTCGCGCCCCCCTGCGCCGCCGCCCCGTCTGCCGATGCCTCTGATCTGTGGACATTACGAACTTGTAACCTGCCCGAAAGGCCGCCGTAAGGACCGCGTCTCTATACCCACGGCATCAGGGAACTTCACGCCAGCCACGAGGTCTACTGCATGATTCGCTCAGATGTCGTCCGTCGCCTCGCAGCGGCGCCGCTTGCGGGACTGGCACGCCGCCCGGCCGCCTCGGCGCTGGCCGCCGTTGCCGCCGCCGGCCTGATCGCGACCTTTGCCCCCGCCGTCACCTTTGCGCAGCGGGCCGACGCCCCCACGGTCCAGACGCCCTATGGCCGCGCGCCGATCTCGTTCGCCGACATCGTCGACCGCGTCAAGCCGGCCGTCGTCAGCATTCACGTCACCAACGCCGCGCCGAAGGTTGCGACCGCCAAGGGTCAGCGCCGCGGCCTGCCGGACGGGTTCCCCGATCTGCCCGACGATCATCCGCTCAACGAGTTCTTCAAGAACCTGCCCAAGGAGTTCAAGGGCAACCCGCCCGCGCGGCCGATGCTGGCGCAGGGCTCGGGTTTCGTCATCTCGCCCGACGGCTTCGTCGTGACCAACAACCACGTCGTCGACGGCGCCAGCAAGATCGAGATCCGCTTCGACGAGCACAACAAGCACGAGGCCGAGCTGGTCGGTGCCGATTCGCGCACCGATCTGGCGCTGCTCAAGATCAAGGACGCGAAGGGCGCCACCTTCCCCTTCGTCAAGCTCACCGAGAAGGCGCCGCGCGTCGGCGACTGGGTGCTGGCGGTCGGCAATCCGTTCGGCCTCGGCGGCACCGTGACGGCCGGCATCGTCTCGGCCAACGGCCGCGACATCGGCTCGGGCCCCTATGACTACATGCAGATCGACGCGGCCGTGAACCGCGGCAACTCCGGCGGTCCGACCTTCAACCTCGACGGCGACGTGGTCGGCATCAACACCGCCATCTACAGCCCGTCGGGCGGCAACGTCGGCATCGCCTTCGCCGTGCCGGCGCGCGTGGCCAAGGACGTCATCGATCAGCTCAAGTCCTCGGGCTCCGTCAGCCGCGGCTGGCTCGGCGTCAAGATCCAGAACATCGACGAGGACACGGCCGCGAGCCTCGGCCTTCCCGAGCCGCAGGGCGCGCTCGTCAATGAAGTGACCGCCGGCGGTCCCGCCGCCGCGGCCGGCATGAAGAACGGCGACGCGATCCTCTCGGTCAACGGCCAGAAGATCGCCGACAGCCGCGACCTCGCCCGCAAGATCGCCAACTTCTCGCCCGACACCGCGGTCGACGTGCGCGTGCTGCGCGGCCTGAAGGAGCAGAACATCTCCGTCAAGCTCGGCAACTTCCCCGCCGGCAAGGAGCTGGCGAAGCTCGAGCAGGACAAGCCCGCCAAGGCGACCGAGATGAACGACCTGGGTCTCACCTTGTCGAAGGCGCCGGGCGAGACGACCGGCGTCGTGATCACCGAGATCGACAGTGACTCGGACGCCGCCACCAAGGGCCTCAAGCAGGGCGACATCATCCTCGATGCCTTCGGCCTGCCTGTGAACACTCCGGCCGACGTCGACGTCGCCATCAAGCAGGCGCAGAAGCTCGGCCGTCCCTCGGTGCTGCTGCGCGTCAAGTCGGGCGACCAGACGCGCATGGTGCCGGTGAATTTCACCAAGAAGGGCTGACGGCAACGGCTGCCGGTCCCTGAGGTCCTTGAGTGCTTGACAATCCTGGGGGGCGGCCGGTCATCCTGCATCGGCCGCCTCTCGTCTTTCCGGCGCTGCCGCCCCCGGCGGCGGCCCGCATCACACAGGTCCGACGAAACACAGGTCCGACGAACTGCCATGCGAGTGCTCGTCATTGAGGATGACCGCGAGACGGCGCTGTTCCTGCAGAAATCGCTGCGGGAGAGCGGCCACGGCGCGGACGTCGCCGGCGACGGCGAGCTCGGCCTCGCGATGGCGCGCGAGGGCGGCTACGACCTGCTGATCGTCGACCGCATGCTGCCCCGCCGCGACGGTCTTTCCGTCGTGCAGGTGCTGCGCGGCGGCGGCGACCGCACCCCGGTTCTCATCCTCTCCGCGCTCGGCGACGTGGACGACCGCGTCAAGGGCCTGCGCGCCGGCGGCGACGACTACCTCACCAAGCCCTATGCCTACAGCGAGCTGCTCGCCCGCATCGAGGCGCTGGCGCGCCGCGCCGTGCCCGAGGAGCAGGAGACGCGCTACGTCGTCGGCGATCTCGTGCTCGACCGGCTGTCGCACAAGGTCGTGCGCGGCGGCGAGCCCATCGTTCTGCAGCCGCGCGAGTTCCGCCTGCTCGAATACCTCATGAAGCACGCCGGCCAGGTCGTCACGCGCACGATGCTGCTGGAGAACGTGTGGGACTATCACTTCGACCCGCAGACCAACGTCATCGACGTCCACATCTCGCGCCTGAGGTCCAAGGTCGACAAGGGCTTTGCAACGCCCCTCCTGCACACCGTGCGCGGGGCCGGATACATGATCCGTGACGGCGCTGGCTAGGCTCGTCCGCTCCACCCCGTTCCGCCTCGCGCTGGGCTACGCGGCCGTGTTCGCGCTCGCCGGCGCGGCCATCTTTGCCACCTTCGCCTGGCGCGCCAACCAGCTGCTCACCACCAGCGTCGTCGAGACGCTCGGCGCCGAGATCACGGGCCTGCGCGAGCAGTTCGAGGCGGGGGGCGCCGCGCGCCTCGCCGAGACCGTTGCGACGCGCGTGCGCGCGCCGGGGGCCGCCCTCTACCTCCTCACCGATGCGGAGGGCCGCAAGATCGCCGGCAACCTCGACCGCCTTCCGGACCGGACGGGCCCGGGCAGCACGGTCTTCCGCTATTCGGCGGTCGCCAACGGCGACGGCCGCCCGCGGCTTGCGGTCGGCGTTCCGGTCAGCGTGCCGGGCGGCTTCACGCTGCTCGTCGGCCGCGACGTCGAGGACCAGCGCCGCTTCGCCTCCGCCATGCAGTGGATCGCGGTGGCGGGCCTCGGCCTCCTGACCGCGCTCGCGCTCGCCGGCGGGCTGCTGGTGGCGCGCAGCGTCGGCCGCCGCATCGACGCCGTGAACGCCGCCAGCCAGACCATCATGGCGGGCGACCTCTCGCAGCGCATCCCTGTCGCCGGCTCCGACGACGAGCTCGACCGCCTCGCCGTCAGCCTCAACGCCATGCTGGCGCGCATCGAGGAGCTGATGGAGGCCCTGCGGCAGGTGTCCGACAACATCGCCCACGACCTCAAGACGCCGCTGACGCGCATGCGCAACCGCGCCGAGGCCGCGCTGCGCGATCCGCGCGGCGCCGAGGCCTGTCGCGAGGGCCTCGAGCACACGATCGAGGAAGCCGACGACCTGATCCGCACCTTCAACGCGCTGCTGCGCCTCGCCCGCCTGGAGGCCGGTGCGGTTGCCGACAGCGTCGCCCCCGTCGACGTCGCGGCGATCGTGCACGAGGTGGGCGAGCTCTACGAGCCGGTGACGGAGGAGGCCGGATTCCGCTTCTCCGTGTCCGCCGACAAGGGTCTCACCGTCCTTGCCAACCGCGAGCTGATCGGCCAGGCCATCGCCAACCTCATCGACAACGCGCTCAAGTACTCCAAGGTGGACGCTGTCGCGCCGGCGCAGGCCCAGCAGGCGACACCGCAGGCGGCCCAGGAGGTGACGGTGACCGCGCATCGCGTGCCGTCCGGCATCGAGATCGCGGTCGCCGACCGCGGCCCAGGCATTCCGGCCGACGACCGCGCCCGCGCGCTCAAGCGCTTCGTGCGGCTGGAATCGAGCCGGTCGCGGCCCGGCAGCGGTCTCGGCCTCAGCCTCGTCGCCGCCGTCGCGCGCCTGCACGGCGGCGAGCTGCGTCTGGAGGACAACGCGCCCGGCCTGCGCGTCGTCATGACGCTGCCGGCGCTCGCGACGCCCGTGCGGGTTTCCCCCGAGGCCGTCGCGGGCTAGTCGCTGGTTTTTCGGTCGGATAGACCTGTTCAACGGACGGCGGAAAGGCTCTAGCATCCGGCCGGACCCCGAGCAGGATGACCCATGCCCGCGCCTTCAGGCCGATTGATCGACCGCATTGCCGAAGTTCCCGCCGCGCACGATCCGGAGCGCGCCGCGGCCGAGCTGACGGAGCTTGCCGCGCGCGTCGCGGCCGATCCCGATCTCGCCCCGCTCGGTCCGCTGATCGCCTCTGGGCGCACACGCGAGCTTCTCGCCGGTGTCTTCGGCGCATCGCCGTTCCTCACCAGCCTCATCCAGCGCGATCCGCGCCGCCTGCTGCGCGTCCTCATGGCGGAGCCCGAGCGTCTGTTCGCCGATCTCGTCGGCGAGCTGCGCGCCGCCGTCGCCGCCGCCCCGCGCTCGGCCGAGGCGATGCAGGTCCTGCGCACCTTCAAGACCGACGTCGCCCTGCTCACCGCGCTCGCCGATCTTGCCGGCGTCTGGCCGGTGATGACCGTGACGCGCGTCCTGAGCGAGGCGGCCGATGCCGCGGTGGCGACCGCCGTCCGTTTCCTCTTCCGCCTCGCCGCCGAGCGCGGCGACTGGAGGCCCGACGATCCCTCGGCGCCCGAGCAGGGCTCCGGCTACATCGTCATCGCCATGGGCAAGCACGGCGCCTTCGAGCTCAACTACTCCTCCGACATCGACCTCATCGTCTTCTACGAGGCCGCCGTCGCCGCGGCCCGTCTCAAGCCCGGCCTCGAGATCCAGCAGGTCTTCGTCCGCCTGACGCGCGAGCTTGTGCGCTTCCTGCAGGAGCGCACCGCCGACGGCTACGTCTTCCGCACCGACCTGCGGCTGCGTCCCGATCCCGGCGCCATGCCGGTCGCCATCTCGACCGACGCCGCGCTGCAGTACTATGAGAGCTACGGCCAGAACTGGGAGCGCGCCGCCCTCATCAAGGCGCGGGCCATCGCCGGGGACGTACCGGCAGGCGAGGCGTTGATCGGCGACCTCGCGCCCTTCATCTGGCGCAAGTATCTCGACTTCGCCGCCATCGCCGACATCCATGCCATGAAGCGGCAGATCCATGCCGTGCGCGGCTTCGCGACCATCGGCGTCGCCGGCCACAACATCAAGCTCGGCCGCGGCGGCATCCGCGAGATCGAGTTCTTCGCCCAGACGCAGCAGCTCATCGCCGGCGGCCGCCAGTCCGATCTCAGGATCGCGGGCACGCTCGACGCGCTCGACCGGCTGGCGAAGCGCGGCTGGATCACGGCCACCGTCGCGCGCGAGCTGACCGCCGCCTACCTCGTCCTGCGCCGCATCGAGCATCGCCTGCAGATGATCGCCGACGAGCAGACGCAGACGCTGCCCGCCGATCCCGGCAAGCTTGCCGGTCTCGCGCACCTGTCCGGCTTTGCCACCACCGAGGCCTTCGCCGCCGCGCTCACCGCCACGCTCGAGTGCGTGCAGGGCCACTACGTGCGCTTGTTCGAGGACAGTCCCGAGCTCACCGCGGGCGGCGCGAACATGGTGTTCGCCGGCGAGGCCGACGATCCGGCCACTGTCGAGGCGCTGGCGCGCATGGGCTACCCGCAGCCCGCGCAGATCATCGCCACCGTGCGCGGCTGGCATCATGGCCGCTATCCCGCCGTGCGCACCGCGCGGGCGCGCGAGCTTCTGACCGAGGTGCAGCCGCTGCTGGTCGAGGCGCTCGCCAAGACGGCCGACCCGAACCTCGCCTTCGCCAGCTTCGACCGCTTCCTCTCCGAGCTGCCCTCGGGCGTGCAGCTCTTCTCCCTCCTGCGCCGCAACCCCAACCTGCTGGCGCTCATCGCCGCCATCATGGGCACCGCGCCGCGCCTCGCGCGCATCCTGAGCCGGCGCCGGCGCGTCCTCGACGCCGTGCTCGATCCGGGCTTCTTCGGCTCGCTGCCCGATGCCGGCAACCTGGCGCAGATTGTGCGCGCCGAGCTTGCCCAGACGCGCGACCTGCAGGAGGCGCTCGACCGCGCGCGCGTCGTCGGCAACGAGCAGGCCTTCCTCATCGGCGTGCGCATCCTGACCGGGAGCATCACGGCCGGCCAGGCCGGCGGTGCCTATGCGCTTCTTGCCGAGACGCTGATCGACGCGCTGCAGGCCGCCGTCGAGGCCGAGATGGTGCGTGCGCACGGACGCGTGCCGGGCGGCGAGGCCATCGTCATCGCCATGGGCAAGCTCGGCGGCCGCGAGATGACGGCCGCGTCCGATCTCGACCTCATCGTCGTCTACGATTTCCACTCGGACGCCGTGCAGTCGGACGGTCCGCGTCCGCTGCCCGTCAGCCAGTACTACGCGCGCTACACGCAGCGGCTCATCAGCGCTTTCACGGCGCAGACGGCCGAAGGCCATCTCTACGACATCGACATGCGTCTGCGCCCGTCGGGCCAGAAGGGTCCGGTGGCGGCGCAGTTCTCCAGCTTCGTCAGCTATCAGCATGCCGAGGCCTGGACGTGGGAGCATCTTGCGCTGACGCGCGCGCGTGTCGTCTCCGGGCCGCCCGGTCTGCGCGGCAGGGTCACGGCGGCCGTGCGCGACGTGCTCGTGCGTCCGCGCGACCGCGCCAGGATTGCGGCCGACGTGCGCGACATGCGCGCCCGCATCGAGGCCGAGAAGGGGACGCGCGACATCTGGGACCTGAAGCAGGTGCGCGGCGGCCTCGTCGACGTCGAGTTCATTGCGCAGCATCTGCAACTTGTCCATGCGCACGCCCACCCGGAGGTGCTCGACCAGAACACCTTTGGCGCGCTGTCGAAGCTTGCCGCCGCCGGGCTGGTCGACGACGCGGCGGCCGGCGTCCTGCTGCCCGCCACCCAGCTTCTGCATGATCTGACGCAGGTCCTGCGCCTGTGCCTCGATGGTCCCTTCAAGCCGGCCGAGGCCCCGGACGGCCTCAAGGCGCTCCTCGCCCGGGCTGGCGACATGCCCGATTTTTCGAGCCTCGAAGGCACCCTGCGCCGCACGTTGTCCGAGGTTGCCGCGCTCTTCGACGTATCCGTTGTCTAGGCCGACGGATTTGTTCCAGCGACCCCGTTTCTGGCTGTGAATGGGCGAGATCGCCCATAGGTCACGCCAAATCCGGAGTTGCTAGATGTCCAAGAAAGCAGTTGTCCTGATCGCGGGCGCGCTGGTGTCCGTCGGTGCCGTGGCGGCGCTCTCCGCCCCCGGCCACCGGTGGGGCCGCGGCGACGGCGACGGGCCTGGCGGTCGCCATGGCGGCTTTTTCCACCGCAGCCTGACGGCGGACGAGAACGACGCCCGCACGCGCGAGCGTTTTGCCCGCATCGACAAGAACGGCGACGGTGTCATCGACACGGCCGAGGTTGAAGACATGCTCAAGTCGCGCTTCGAGCGGCGCGCGGGCCGCGGCGGCGACCGCTTCGCCGATCGCATCATGAAGCGCTTCGATGCCGACAAGGACGGCAAGATCACGAAGGACGAATTCCTTGCGGCCGTGAAGAAGCGCTTCGCCCGCATGGATCTCGACAACGACGGCAAGATCACCGACGCCGACCTGCCGCCGATGATGCGCGGCACCGGTGCGCTGACGAACGGCCGCGCCGGCCGCATGCTCGCGCGCTTCACCGGCGTCGACGTCAACAAGGACGGCGTCATCACGCTCGATGAGGTGCTTGCCGGCGCCGAGAAGCAGTTCGCCCGCTTCGACAAGAACGGCGACGGCGTCATCGACACGGCCGACGTGGACGCGCTGCGCAAGGAGATGGTCGATTACCGCGTGAAGCGGTTCATCCATGCCTACGGCGGCGACAAGGACGGCAAGGTGACCAAGGAGCAGTTCTACCAGGCCGCCAAGGACCGGTTCGCCATGCGTGACGTCAACAGCGACGGCACCCTCTCGCGCGACGAGATGGGCGGACGGCGCGGCTGGCATCGCCACGGTCGCGGCGACGGCGAGCATCGCCGTGGTCCGCGTGGCGGGACCGGCGGCGACGGCATGGGTCCGGGCGCGGGTCCGGGCATGCACGATGGCGACGATCCGGGGCCGGGAACCGGCGGTCCGCGCAACGACTGAACTCGCGCAACCCGCACATAAGGATACGCAAAGCGTGACGGCTTCGGCTACAGTGCTGGTGGATCTCAACGCCGAGCGGAGCCTGCGGAGGTCACGCGACGTGCGGGCGCGTACGATGACGGGGTCCGGGCCGCAACCACGGTCCGGACCGCAGACAGAGGATGCGGAAACAGCGTTGCTGCGCGCCGTTGCGAGCGGCGATGCGGCAGCCTTCCGCACGCTGGTCGATCGCTATCTGGCGCTGGTGCTGGCGGTGTCGCGCCGGATGCTGCGCGATGACGCGGAGGCCGAGGACGTGGCGCAGGAAGCCTTGCTGCGGCTGTGGCGCAATGCCGGCGCGCTGGAGCTCGGCCCCGGCGGCGTGAAGCCCTGGCTGCGCCGGGTGGCTTCGAATCTGTGTATCGATCGTGTGCGGTCGGGCCGCAATACGGTCGTCAGCGACGAGGTGCCCGAGGTGGCGCAGTCGCCCGACCAGTTGCGCCGCCTGACCGAGCAGGAGCTTGGCGGCCGTGTCGATGCCGCGCTCAAGGAGTTGCCGGAGCGGCAGCGGCTGGCGATCGTGCTCTTCCACTACGAGGGCATGAGCCAGGTCGAGGTGGGCAAGATTCTCGGCGTGTCGGACGAGGCGGTGGAATCGCTGCTGGCGCGCGCGCGCCGTGCGCTCAAGGCGGCGCTGAGGGATGAATGGCAGGAGTTGCTGCCGGAGCAAGAGACGTGACGGAAGGACCGGCAGGGCGGGGGCCGATTGGGTGCTGACATGACGATAGGCGAGAGAGACATGACGCTGCGGGAGCTCGAGGAGCTGCTGGCCATCTACGGCGCGGATCGCCGCCGGTGGCCCGAGCGTGCGGGCGCGCGGGCGGAGGCTCTGGTGGCGACGAACGCCGCTGCCCGCCGTCTGCAGGATGCGGCGGCGGCCTTGGACAAGGTGATGGCGGCCGCGCCCCGCGTTGCGGCGGCGCGCATGCCGGCGCTGGCGGAGCGCATCGTCGCCGCCGCGCAGCGCACGCCGCGCGTGATCAACGGCGGACGCGGCACGGCGCCCGAGACGCCGACGGTCGTTCCCCTGCCGGTGCGCAAGCCGGTTTCGAAAGGCAGCCTCTTCGGTCTGCAGATGCGCCAGGCCGTCAGCGTGCTGGCCGCCGCGCTGGTCGTCGGCGTCTTCATCGGCGCCTCCGGCTTTTCGCAGAACGCGGTCATGGCGGTCGAGGACGTGACCGGTGTCGATCTCGGCGCCAGCCCTTCCACACTGGTGCAGCTCAGCAGCGAGCTTGAAGAGGACCAGCTCCTATGAGCGCGGTCGATCCCGTCGCCCCGAGCCGGCAGATGCCGCGCTGGGCCATGATCGTGCTGATCGTGTCGCTGGCGCTCAATCTGCTGGTGCTCGGGCTCGTGGCCGGTGCGTTCTGGCGCTTCCACTTCTGGCATCGCCCCGGGCTCAGCGCCAACGTCCTGGGCTATGTGACCACGCTGCCGCCGGAGCGGCGCAAGGAGCTCTGGGGCCGCTCGCGCGACGCCCGCAAGGAGATCCGGCCGCTGCGCAAGGAGGTGCGCGACGCGCGTGACGAGGTCTTTACGGCTCTGGGCGCCGATCCCTTCGACAAGGAGCGGCTCGTCGCGGCGCAGGCGCGGCTGCTGAAGGCGGACATGCAGGCGCGCGGTGCGGCGCAGAAGCTCTTTGCCGAGATCGCCGCCGACATGACGCCGGAGGAGCGCCGCGCGTTCCTCAAGTGGCGTGAGAGCCGTCGTCCGCCGCCGCCGCCCAACGCGCTCGATGCGGACGGCGACCGGCCGCCGCCGGGACCGCCGAACTGAGCCGGTTTCTGTAGCCCGGAAGGATCAGGCCGCGACCGCGTGGGCCGGGAATGCCACGCCGACGCGCCAGCCTTCGGCCGCCGCCGTCAGCGTCGCGCCCTGCAGCTCGAGCAGCACGCGCGCCGTTGCCACGCCCATCGTCTCGGACCGGGCCGCATGGCCAGTCGACGGGCCTGCCGATGCGCCTCCTGCCGGCGCGCTTGTCTCGGCCAGCGTCAGATCGAGGCCGTCCGCCCCGATCCGCGCGGTGATGATATCGCCCGGCTGCGCCGCCGTCGTCGCGTCGCGCAGCAATCCCGCCAGCGCCTGCTGCAGGGCCATCCCGTCGCACACCAGCCTTGCATCCTCGACGCCGGTGACGACCAGTTCGAGCCCGCGCGCATCCTCCTGCGTCCGGCAGGCGACCCAGGCCCGGCGCAGCGCCTGCGCCACCGCGACGTCCTCGCGCCGCACGCCGGCGCCGTCCGCTGCCAGCCGCGTCATCGCCATCACGTCTTCCGCGGTGACGAGCAGCCGGCCGCCGCTGTCGCGGATGTGGCGCGCATAGTCGCGGTAGCGCGCATTGCCGAGCGGTCCCAGGAGCTGGTTCTGCATCAGGTCGGAGAAGCCGATGACGGCGTTGAGCGGCGTCCGCAGCTCGTGGCTCACCTGGCGCAGGAACAGCGTCCAGGCTTCGGGCGAGGCCGCGGCTTCGCGCGGGGCGGGATGGGGACGATGAACGAGCGTGAGCAGGGCGACGGTCGCGCCGGTGGCGACCAGCAGCGCCATATGCAACCAGGCCATCGATCCGACGGGGGCGGCGCCGGCCGGCACCGCATCGGGCGCGCGCCAGGCTGTGGTCAGCACGAGGGCGAGAATGGCGAGGTGGGCGGCGGCGGCAAATCGGGCGAGGCTGCGTGCATGGCGCCCGGCGTGAGCGAAAAGCGCGGCGCCGTCGTGCGCGATCCGTTGCTGCACCCGGTCGATCCCCATCCGCACCGCGAACGCAGCCGTCCGCAGCCGGTCTGACGTGCCCAGCGTCATCCCGTATCCCCTCGATGTCTTTCGGAACTGCCCCAGAACTTGAACGACCCGATCCGACCGTACGAACCTGTGGTCGAATCACCCAATCATTTGACTCCAATACGAATCGGCTGTCGAGGGACAATCTCGGGCTGTGGCGAAATCGAGGCTGTCTGTGTCCTCAGGGACTCTCGTCGAGCATTTTTGCCACGATCTCGGTGCTGTCCCGCGAGAGCTGCTTTGCCTTTGCAACCTTCTGCAGCACCTGCCGCGCCGCCTTGCGCCGTCCCGGCTCCATCGCCCGGCAGGCGCTGAAGCACGACAGCAGCCGTGCCGCGATCTGCGGGTTGAAGGCATCGATCTTCAGCGCCTGCTCGGCGAGGAAGGCGTACCCCTCGGGGCGGTGGAAGTTGACCGGGTTGGCGGCCGCGAACGTGCCGATCAGCGCGCGCACCTTGTTTGGGTTGTCGAGCGCGAACAGCGGGTGGTGGAGCAGCTTGCGCACGCTGGCCAGCGTCGTCGGCAGCGGCGAGGCCGCCTGCAGGGCGAACCAGTGGTCGATCACGAGATGGTCGTTCTTCCAGCGCTTGTAGAAGTGATCGAACATCTTCTGCCGCTCCGGCGTGCGCAGCGCCGAGATGAACGTCAGCGCGGTGATCGCGTCGGTGGCGTTGCCGGCGTTGTGGTAGTGCCGCACGAGGCGCGCCACGTCCTCGGCCTGGCCGCGCGCGCTGAGAAGCCCGAGCGCGGCGTTGGCGAGCGCGCGCTTTCCCGCCTGCTCGGGCAGCGGCGAGTAGGGCTCTTTGACGGCATGGCCGCGGTAGGTCTCGACGAGCTTGTCGCCGAGCCGCTGCGCCAGCTTGCGCCGCAGCGTCCGGCGCGAGGCGTGGATCGCCGCCGGGTCCACGTCGTGGCCAATGGTGCGGGCGAGGTCGCTTTCGGTCGGCAGCGCCAGGAACTGTGCGCGCGCCGCCGGATCGAGCCCCGCGTCGGCGAGGATGGCGGCCAGGCTCTCCGCGAACCGCGCCGGCGAGGGCGCGCGCGCGCCGTTGTGCAGGGCATTGACGCCCGCAACCATCAGCCGCGTCGCCGCATCCTGTGCCGCATGCCAGCGGTTGTAGGCGTCGCTGTCGTGGCGCATCAGGAAGGCGAGGTCGTCGTCCGACAGGTCCATCGTCAGGTTGACCGGCGCCGAGAAGCCGCGCAGCACCGACGGCACCGGCTGCACCGGCACGTTGCGGAACCGGAACGTCTCCTTGCGCCGCGTCACCTCCAGCACGCCGTCCGCCAGCTCCTCGCCGCTGGCGAGCGTGAGCGGCAGGTCGTTGCCGTTGCCGCCCAGCAGGCCGATGCGCACGGGGATGTGCAGCGGTTTCTTCTTCGGCTGTCCGGGTGTGGGCGGCAGCACCTGCTCGATCTCGAGCTCTGCGGTCTTTGCGCGCTCATCGTAGGTGAGGCGGCAGACGAGCTCCGGCGTTCCCGCCTGCTCGTACCACGTCATGAACTGGTCGAGGTCGCGCCCGGTCGCGTCCGCGAAGCAGGCGATGAAATCCTCCACCGTCGCCGCGTGGCCGTCGTGGCGCTCGAAGTAGAGGTCCATGCCCTTGCGGAAGTCGTCGCGGCCCAGCAGCGTCTGCAGCATGCGGATGACTTCGGCGCCCTTGTCGTAGACGGTCGCCGTATAGAAGTTGTTGATCTCGATGTAGCGGTTGGGACGCACCGGATGGGCCAGCGGGCCGGCGTCCTCGGGGAACTGCCGCGCCTTGAGCTGGCGCACGTCGTGGATGCGCTGCACGGCGCGCGAGCGCATGTCGGAGGAGAACTCCTGGTCGCGGAAGACCGTCAGCCCTTCCTTCAGGCAGAGCTGGAACCAGTCGCGGCAGGTGATGCGGTTGCCGGTCCAGTTGTGGAAGTACTCGTGCGCGATCACGCGCTCGATGTCGGCGAAGGCCGCATCCGTCGCCGTGTCGGGCGAGGCGAGCACGAGGCGGTCGTTGAAGATGTTGAGGCCCTTGTTCTCCATCGCGCCCATGTTGAAGTCGGACACGGCGACGATGTTGAACACGTCGAGGTCGTACTCGCGGCCGAACCGCTCCTCGTCCCACCTCATCGAGCGCTTGAGCGCATCCATGGCCCAGCCGCAGCGGCCCTCCCGCCCCGGCTCGACATAGATCGTCAGGTCGACCTTGCGCCCCGACATGGTGGTGAAGGTGGACGCCACCGACGTGAGGTTGCCGCCCACCAGCGCGAACAGGTAGCTGGGCTTGGGGAAGGGGTCGCGCCACACGGCGAAATGCCGCCGGCCGCGGTCGAGCGTCCCGCGCTCGGAGGGATTGC
This sequence comes from Hyphomicrobiaceae bacterium, assembly GCA_050245975.1. Taxonomy (GTDB): domain Bacteria; phylum Pseudomonadota; class Alphaproteobacteria; order Rhizobiales; family Hyphomicrobiaceae; genus JBFWWW01. The sequence continues at coordinate 2,535 of JBFWWW010000020.1, read as the reverse complement.
CGTTGGACAGCAGGACGGAGGCCTCCTCGACGTCCGCCTCGATGCGCGTCGTGTAGCGCGCCAGCACGTCCGGCCGGTCGAGGAAGTAGGTGATGCGGCGGAAGCCCTGCGCCTCGCACTGCGTGCAATAGATCGAGCGCGAGCGATAGAGGCCCTGCAGCGCCTTGTTGGCCTGCGGGTCGCAGACCGTCGTGATCTCCAGCATGAAGCCGCGCGCCGGCATCTTCGGCAGCAGCAGCCCCGTTGCCGTGCGCTCGTAGTCGGCGGGCTGCAGCAGGCGCCCGTCGAGGCGCACGGCGTCGAGCTGCAGCATCTCGCCGTCGAGCAGCAGGTCGCCCTTCCCCGCCGGCGCGTCCGGATTGGGCTTCACCTTCAGCCGCGAGCGCACGCGCGTCGCCGTCGGCGCCAGCGCGACGTCGAGATCGACGCTGTCGATCAGGTGGCTGGGCGGGCGGTACTCCTTGAGGAGCACGGGGCGCGGCGTGTCGGTCTTCATGGGCTGTCGTCCTTGCTGCGGAGAGCGGGGCCTGCCCGCCGACGCATACGAGGGACCGACATAGCACTATTGCGGGGCGCGCGTCGCCCCCGGGGTTGCCGCGTGCGCTCGGGCCTCAGAACGCGTCCCAGATCAGCTTCGCGTTGAGTGCGATGATGATGGCCGCGATCAGCACCGCGCAGGCGATGAGCCAGCGCGGCGCGACCAGCGCGCCCATCTTGCGGCGCTCGGCGGTGAACTGCACCAGCGGCACGATGGCGAAGGGAAGCTGCAGGCTCAGGATCACCTGCGACAGAATGAGCAGCTTGCCCGTTTCCTGTTCACCGTAGAACAGCGTCACGCCCGCCGCCGGAATGATGGCGAGCGCGCGCGTGGTGAGCCGCCGCAGCCATGGCGGGAGCCGGATTTCGAGAAAGCCCTCCATCACCGCCTGGCCGGCGAGCGTCGCCGTCACGGTCGAGTTGAGGCCGCAGGCGAGCAGGGCGATGCCGAACAGCGTCGGTGCCAGGCCCGAGCCCAGCAGCGGCTGCAGCAGGGTGTGCGCCTGGCCCAGCTCGGCGACATCGGTGTGCCCGGCCTTGTGGAAGCTCGCCGCCGCCAGGATCAGGATCGAGGCATTGATCAGCAGCGCCAGCATCAGGGCCACGGTCGAATCGATGGTGGCGAATCTCAGCGCCTCCCGCTTTTCCGCTTCCGTCTCGCCGTAGGCGCGCGTCTGCACGATGGCCGAGTGCAGGTAGAGGTTGTGCGGCATCACCGTCGCGCCGAGGATGCCGAGCGCCAGATAGAGCATGTCCGGGTTGGTGAGGATCTGCGTCGTCGGCGCGAAGCCGCGGATCACCTCGCCCCACACCGGGTGCGCCTGCAGGATCTGCACGGCGAAGCAGACCGCGATCACGCCCAGCATCGTGATGATGAGCGCTTCGAGATAGCGGAAGCCGAGCCGCTGCAGGTAGAGGATCAGGAACACGTCGAGCGCCGTCAGGATCACGCCGATCTCGAGCGGCAGTCCGAACAGCAGGTTGAGGCCGATGGCCGTGCCGATCACCTCGGCGATGTCGGTGGCGACGATGGCGATCTCGGCCAGCACCCACAGCGGGATGGCCGCCCACGCGGGATAGGCGTCGCGGCAGGCCTGGGCGAGGTCGCGCCCCGATGCGATGGCAAGCCGCGCGCACAGCGACTGCAGGATGATCGCCATGATGTTGGAGACGAGCGCGACGAACAGCAGCGTGTAGCCGAACTTCGAGCCGCCGGCGAGCGAGGTGGCCCAGTTGCCGGGGTCCATGTAGCCGACCGCCACCAGGTAGCCCGGGCCGAGGAACGCCGCGAGCCGGCGCAGCGGGCTGCCGCTCCTGGCCACGCGCACGGTGCGGTGGACGTCCGAGAGCGCGGCTTCGCCGCGGTCGCGCCGCCAGCCGAAGGGTGCTGCGCCATCGCCGTGATCGCTTACCGGTTTCTGCATGTGCCCTCTGCCTCGCAAGCCGCCCGGATCGCCCGTCCGGATGCCCGTACGCGTCACCCCGAGCCTCGCGTTATAGTGCTGTTGCAAATCATTCGCAACTAAAACCGACTGAAAAACCGTGCCCGCTCCGGCCGGCAATGCGCAAAACGTTGCGGGGTCAGAGGAATTCCGCGCGCACCTTCGCGGTGTGCTCGCCCAGTGCCGGGATCGCACCGAAGGTCCGGTCGGCGCCGCCGTGGCGCGCGGCGGGCATCGGCAGGTGCACCGGCCCCGTGGGCGAGGCGACCGTCGTGCGCCGCAGCTGCGGATGATCGAGCAGGCTGACGACGTCGTTGAGGCGTCCGAAGGCGATCTGCGTCTGCGCCAGTTGCGCGGTCAGGGCCGCCGCGTCGCGCGCCGCGAAGCAGTCCGTCACCGCGGCGTCGACCGCCGCGCGGTTCTCGAGCCGTGCGACCACCGTGGCATAGCGCGGATCGTCCGCCATCTCCGGCCTGCCCAGCACGTCGCGCGCCAGCACCTGCCACACGCGGTCGTTCTGGATCGAGATCAGCAGCGGCGCGCCGTCGCGACACGT
>JBFWWW010000019.1:0-35676 GCA_050245975.1 Hyphomicrobiaceae bacterium | reverse complement strand
GCCGACGCGGGAGCTGAAAAAGGCGCTGCAGGACATCGGCGCTACGATGGCAAAGGAATGGGAAGCCTCGGCCGGTGCCGATGGCAAGGCCATACTGGAAGCCTACAAGAAGTAAATTGCATAGCAATGAGAGGGGTCGCGCAAGCGGCCCCTCTTCGTTAGGCGCGGCGCGGAACCTGGGAGGGGGACATGCGCAAGTTGCTGGACGGGCTCTACCTTTTTGCCGGTTGGCTGGCGGCGCTCTGCCTCATAGCCATTGCCTTGATGGTCGGCGTTCAGGTCGTCGGACGGATCGTCGACAGCACGATGCGCGCGCTCGGCTTTGCGCCATACGGCTTCATTGTCGAGGGGCTCGCGGAAATCGCCGGTTATCTTCTGGCAGTGTCGAGCCTGCTCGCGCTTGCGGCCGCGCTCAAGGCCGGAGCCCACATCCGGGTCACGATGGTTTTGTCCGCCCTTCCCGTACGCGCGCGCCGTATCGTGGAGACTTGCGCCTTCGGCGCCGCGTTCATCATGAGCGCCTACATGACGTGGCGGTTGGGAGCGCTCGCCCTCGACTCGTGGCGCTTCAACGAGGTGTCCTACGGCTTGGTCCCGCTGCCGCTCGCTTGGCCGCAGGCGGCGATGGCCTTCGGCCTTTTGGTCCTGACGATCGCACTCCTCGACGAATTCCTGACCGTGCTGCGTGAGGGACGGGCGTCCTTCCAGGCGCAGGAAGATGCCATCACGCTTGGCAAGGAAGGCTGATGCCATGGACCTCGTTACGCTTTCCGTCGTCCTCATTCTGCTGTTGTTTCTGATCCTGGCGTCGGGCTTGTGGATTGCGCTCGCGCTGGGTGCGATCGGCATGATCGCGATGGTGATGAAGGTGGCGACGCCGCCGGGCCCCGTGCTTGCGACATCCATCTGGCAGTCGTTGAACAGCTGGGACCTGACCGCGCTGCCCATGTTCATCTGGATGGGCGAAATTCTCTACCGGACCAAGTTGTCGGAAGACATGTTCGAAGGTCTGGCGCCCTGGCTGACGCGCATTCCCGGGCGACTGCTGCATGTCAATGTGCTGGGGTGTACGATATTCGCGGCTGTCTCCGGCTCCTCGGCGGCTACCTGCGCGACGATCGGCCAGATTGCCTATCCGGAGCTGACGAAGCGCGGCTATGACAGCCGCATGGCAATCGGCACGCTGGCGGGCGCCGGAACGCTTGGCCTGCTGATACCGCCGTCGATCATCATGATCGTCTATGCGGCGGCGACGGATCAGTCGATCGCGCGGCTATTCATCGCCGGCGTCATTCCAGGCATCGTCCTGGCCGGCCTGTTCAGTGGATATATCGCCGTCTGGGCGCTGCTCAATCCATCGCGCATGCCGCCGCCAGAGCCGGCCACGTCGTTCATCAATCGCGTGGCCGCCACACGGCGGCTGATCCCCATCGTGCTGCTCATCATGGGCGTGATCGGGTCCATCTACGGCGGCCTTGCCTCGGCTACGGAAGCCGCCGTGATCGGCGTGTTCCTGTCGCTCGTCCTGTCGTGGTGGATGAACACGCTCAACCGCCGCAGCTTCACCGATGCGCTGATGGGCGCAACGCGCACCTCCTGCATGATCTGCTTCATCCTGGCCGGAGCCGCCTTCCTGACGACGGCGATGGGCTTCACGGGCATCCCGCGCGCGCTCGCCGAATGGATCGGGGCGTTCAACCTGTCGCACTGGCACCTGCTGATGGCGCTGACGCTGTTCTACATCATCCTCGGCTGCTTCCTCGACGGCATCTCGATGGTGGTTCTCACGACGTCGGTCATCATGCCGCTGGTGGAGAAGGCGGGGTTCGACCTCGTCTGGTTCGGGATCTATATCGTCGTCGTGGTGGAGATGGCGCAGATCACGCCGCCCGTCGGGTTCAATCTCTACGTTCTGCAGGGCATGACCGGGCGCAACATCTTCGAGATCGGCCGCTATGCGCTGCCGCTCTTCCTGCTCATGTGCGTGGTCGTCATCCTACTCGCGGCGTTCCCGGGCCTGGCGCTGTGGCTGCCGTCGACGATGCTCGATCGCTGACAGGCTATCCGCGGTTGCCGCCGAGGATGCGGCGCGAGATCACGACGCGCATGATCTCGTTCGTTCCCTCGAGGATCTGGTGCACGCGCAGGTCGCGCACCAGCTTCTCGAGGCCGTAGTCCTTGAGATAGCCGTAGCCGCCGTGGATCTGCAGGGCCTCGTTGACGATGCGGAAGCCGAGGTCGGTGGCGTAGCGCTTGCCCATGGCGGAATAGAGCGAGGCCTGCGGATCGGCACGGTCGAGCGCGTCCGCCGCGCGGTAGATCATCAGCCGTGCCGCCTCGAGATCGGTCGCCATGTCGGCGATCTTGAACTGCAGCGCCTGGAAGTCGGCGAGATTTTTGCCGAACGCCTTGCGCTCGAACATGTAGTCGCGCGCCTTGTCGATGGCGGCGGCGGCCGGCCCGAGCGAGCAGGCGCCGATGTTGATGCGGCCGCCGTCGAGCCCGCTCATGGCCATGCGGAAGCCGGCGCCCTGCGTGCCGCCGATCAGGTTGGCGGCGGGCACGCGGCAGTTCTCCATGATGACCTGGCGCGTCGGCTGCGCGTTCCATCCCATCTTGCGCTCGTTGGCCCCGAACGACAGGCCCGGCGTGTCCTTGAGGATGGCGAAGGCGGAGACGCCGCCAGCGCCCTCGCCATCCGTGCGCGCGAACACGAAATAGAAGTCCGTGGCGCCGGCGCCCGAGATGAACTGCTTGGTGCCGTTGAGGACGTAGCTGTCGCCGTCCTTGCGTGCCGAGGTCTTGAGGGCAGCGGCGTCCGAACCCGCGCCGGGTTCGGTCAGGCAGTAGCTTGCCAGCCATTCCATGGAGGCGAGCTTCGGCATCCACTGCGCGATCTGCGTGTCGGTGCCGTACTTGCCGACCATCCAGGCGACCATGTTGTGGATGGAGATGTAGGCCGAGATGGCCGGGCAGCCGTAGGCCAGCGCTTCCATGATGAGCGCGCCATCGAGCCGCGACAGGCCGGAGCCGCCCTTCTCCGCCGGCACGTAGATCGTCGCCATGCCCAGCGCGGCGGTCTCGCGGATGACATCGACGGGGAAATGGCTCTTCTCGTCCCACTCGGCGGCGTTGGGGGCGAGGCGCTCCTTGGCGAAATTGAGCGCGGTCTCCTGGATGGCGGCCTGTTCTTCGGTGAGCGAGAAGTGCATGGCGTCCCGGTGGATGTTGAGCTGGCGTCACGTTCGCCGACAAGAGCCGCAGCGTCAACCACCGCCGCGGCGGTCAGCGGCCGACGTAGCGTCCCGCGCCCGCCAGCAGCGTCTCGGCCTCGCCGACGAGGCGCTCCAGGATCGCGGCTGCGGGCTCGACCGTGCGGATGAGGCCTGCCGCCTCGCCGACGATGGGCGTCGCCACATTGACGTCGCCGGCAGCCATCGCCGTCGTGAAGCCGTCCGCCTCCCGGTCCACAGCGGCGCGCAGATCGTCCTCGTGGCCATGCCAGCGGTCGGTGAAGGCATTGCGCAGCACGCGGATCTTGAAGCGGTCGGGCCAGTCCTTGCCGCGGACGATGTCGGTCACGCTGGTCTTGACGGTCACGTCGCCCGTCGCGGCGACGGCCGCAGCCTGCAGGTTCGGATGCACCAGAGCCTCCGGCGTCGCCCAGAACCGCGAGCCGACGAGAACGCCATGCGCGCCGAGCATCAGCGCGGCCGCCAGACCGCGCCCGTCGGCGATGCCGCCCGCCGCGCACAGCAGCGTCGCCGGAGCGCGCGCCGCGATCAGGTCGGCCACCTCGGGCACCAGCGTCATGGTGGCCCGACTGCCGGCGTGGCCGCCCGCCTCGCCACCCTGCGCCACGAGGACGTCGGCCGCGCTGTCGAGCGCAAGCTCGGCGTCGGCCCGCGTCTGGACCTGCTGGATCAGCAGCGCGCCGGCATCCTTGACCGCGCGCGCAAAGGGCGCCGGGTCGTCGAAGGACAGGAAGACCGCAGCGGGCTTGTGCGCCAGCACGAGATCGAGCAGATGCGGCTGCCGCCTGAGCGACCAGGTGATGAAGCCGCAGCCGATGCGCGCGTTGCCGGCCTCGCGGAACTGGGTCTCGAGCCAGTCGCCGTCGCCATAGCCGCCGCCGATCAGGCCGAGGCCGCCGGCGCTCGACACCGCGGCGGCGAGCTTGCCGCCGGCGGCAAACGCCATCGGTGCGGAGATCACCGGATGCAGGATGCCGAGGCGTTCGGTCAACGGCGTGACGATGGTCATGGCGGGCTCACCTCAAAGGCATGATGCGCTCTCCCGGCATCAGGTCATAGGGACCGACCCAGCCGGGCAGGGCGCGGATGCGCTCGGTCCAGGCGTGAATGTTGGGATGGGAGACGGGGAGGTCATAACCCGTCTCCTCCTTGGGGTAGAACATGTAGCCGCCCAGCGAGAAGTCGGCGATCGTCGGCTTGTCTCCGAGCATGAAAGGCGTGCCGGCGAGATGCTTCTCGACGATGGCGAATGCGGCATCGCAGCGGCCCTTGAAGAACGACAGCACGGCCGGGTCCGGCGCCTGCGGCAGGAATGATTTCAGAAAGCGGTAGGTCGCGAGGTAGCTGGTGAACTTGTGGTTGTCGAAGAACATCCAGCGCAGGGCCTCGTAGCGCGCGTCGGCATTTGCCGGCGCGAACTTCCCGGTGGTGTCGGCGAGCCATGTCAGGATGGCGCCCGATTGCGTGCGCCGGCGGCCGCCGGCTTCCAGCACGGGCGCCTCGCCCATGATGTTGGTGGCCTCGCGCCACGCCGGTTCGCGCGTCGCGCCCTTCATGAAATCGACGAAGACAGGCTCCCAGTCGAGCCCGGCGCAATTGAGGTAGAGGGCAACCTTGTAGGCGTTGCCCGACTGGCAGAAGCAATGCAGCTTGTAGGTGGCCATGCGTGTGTCTCCCGTGCGGGCGAGTAAGCCGCGTGCCGCCGTCCGGGTCAACCCGGCGAAAAGGTGAGTGGAGAATGGCGATGCGGACGGTTGCGGCGCTGGCAGCCGCGGGTGCATGCGCGGGCGTGATCGGCCTCGGCGCTTACAGGCTGGCGCCCGGAGCCTGTCCGGCGGGCGCGCAGGCATTGTCGCGGCTCGACCTGGTGTTCGGTCTTGCGCGCCGCGGCGGAGGCGAGGTGAGCGAGCAGGACTGGCCCGCCTTTGCCGACGGCGAGATCGCCCCGCGCTTTCCGGACGGGTTCACGGTCGTGCCGGGCGACGGCCGCTGGCGCGGCCCCGACGGCAAGATCGTGCAGGAGGCGTCGCGCGTGCTGACGGTGCGGTACGGCCCGCGGCCCGACACCGATGGGCAGATCGAGGCCATCAGGCAGGCCTGGACGCAGCGCTTCGATCAGGAGAGCGTTCTGCGCGCGGATGCCACCGGCTGCGTGCGCTTCTAGCCAGCCGGCGCACAGAGAGAAGCGGGGCCTTGCGGCCCCGCCCATCGAGCTACTTCATCGTCGGGATGACGAACTCGGCCCCGTCCTTGACGCCGGACGGCCAGCGCGACGTGACCGTCTTCGTCTTGGTGTAGAACCGGACGCTGTCGGGACCGTGCTGGTTGAGGTCGCCGAAGCCGGACTTCTTCCAGCCGCCGAAGGTGTAGTAGGCCAGCGGCACCGGGATCGGCACGTTCACGCCGACCATGCCGACGTTGACCTTGGCCGCGAAGTCGCGCGCCGCATCGCCGTCACGGGTGAAGATGGCGACGCCGTTGCCGTACTCGTGATCGGAGGCCAGCGCCAGGCCCTCGGCGTAGGTGTCGGCCCGGACGACGGAGAGCACGGGGCCGAAGATCTCCTCCTTATAGATGCGCATGGTGGGCTTCACGTTGTCGAACAGACAGCCGCCCATGTAGTAGCCCTTCTCGTAGCCCTGCATCTTGAAGCCGCGCCCGTCCACCTTGAGCGTGGCGCCCTCCTTGATGCCGAGATCGACGTAGCCCTTCACTTTTTCCAGGTGCTGGGCCGTGACCAGAGGCCCGAAGTCGGCATCGCCCGAGGTCGACGGCCCGATCTTCAGGCTCTCGACGCGCGGGATCAGCTTCTGCACAAGGGCATCCGCCGTCGACTTGCCGACGGGGACCGCCACCGACACGGCCATGCAGCGTTCGCCGGCCGAGCCGTAGCCCGCGCCCATCAGCGCGTCGACGGCCTGGTCCATGTCGGCGTCGGGCATGATGATCATGTGGTTCTTGGCGCCGCCGAAGCACTGCACGCGTTTTCCGGCCGCGCAGCCGCGCGTGTAGATGTATTCGGCGATGGCCGTCGAGCCGACGAAGCCCAGCGCCATGATGTCGGTGTCGTCGAGGATGGCGTCGACAGCCTCCTTGTCGCCGTTGACGACATTGAGAATGCCGGCCGGCAGGCCCGCCTCCATCATCAGCTCGGCGAGCATCAGCGGCACGCCCGGATCGCGCTCCGAGGGCTTGAGGATGAAGGCGTTGCCGCAGGCGATGGCCGGCGCGAACTTCCACATCGGGATCATGGCCGGGAAGTTGAACGGCGTGATGCCGGCCACGACGCCCAGCGGCTGGCGCATCGAGTAGATGTCGATGCCGGGGCCGGCGCCTTCCGTGTACTCGCCCTTCATCAGGTGCGGGACGCCACAGGCGAACTCGGCCACCTCGACGCCGCGCTGCACGTCGCCGCGCGCGTCCGCGATCGTCTTGCCGTGCTCGCGGGCGAGGCAGTCGGCAAGCTTCTCCATGTCGCGATTGACGAGATCGACGAACCTCATCATCACGCGCGCGCGCCGCTGCGGGTTGGTCGCGGCCCAAGCCGGCTGGGCGGCCTTGGCGTTCTCGACCGCCGCGCGGACCTCGGCTTTCGAAGCCAGCGCCACCTTCGCGCGGACGGTGCCGTCCATGGGCTGGAAGACGTCGCCCTGGCGGCCCGATGTGCCCTTCACGCGCTTGCCGCCGATAAAATGGCCATATTCGATCATGGCGTCCGTCTCCCGTGCGATGTGTGATGCGTTGGGGCTTCGCTATCAGCATCCTTTGCATGCAGCAAGGCGTCACCGCGGCGCGGCGGGCGCCAATACTGGGTGCGCATTCGTGCACCGCGCTCAGGCGTTCTGCTCTGCGGCCTCGGCGGTCTCGAATTCCGGCATGAAGAGGGTGCGGGCCCTCTGGACCTGATCGGCGATGAAGTCGCCGGTGACGCGGATGCGCAGCATCGCCGCAAGGTCGGCGTGCGTGACCAGCCAGAAGCTGCGGACGATCCGCACCTGATGCGGCAGCACCGGGACGAGGCCGGGTTCCGTCGCCGTGATGAAGTGGGGCAGGACGCACAGCCCGGCGCCGGCTTTCGTGGCGTTGAGCTGGGCGATGAGATTGGTGGAGGCGAAGTTGGCCTTCAGGTCCTTCTCGATCGCCGGCAGGTAGTCGAGCTCGGGCGTGAAGATCAGGTCGTCGATGTAGCCGATCATGCGGTGCGACTTGAGATCGGACACGCGCAGCACCGGGCCCCGGCGGTCGAGATAGTCGCGCGAGGCGAAGAGCCCGAGCGCATAGTCGGTCAGCTTGCGGGTCTTGAGCCGGCCCTCCGACGGCCGCGACAGGACGATGGCCATGTCCGCCTCGCGCTTGGAGAGCGAGAAGCGGCGCGGCGTGGCGACGAGATCGATGTCGAGGCCGGGGTGCATCCGGCACAGGGTCCAGAGGCGCTGGGCCAGGAACATGGCCCCGAAGCCGTCCGGCGCGCCGATGCGGATGGTGCCGGTGAGGTCGAGATCGGCCTCCGCGATCTCGCTCGCCGCCTGCTGCGCGGCGCTCTCGACCGTCTCTGCGTGAATGAGCAGGCGTTCGCCGGCCTCGGTCAGCTTGTAGCCCGCCGGGCTGCGCTCGAAGAGCGTCGCCTTGAGGCCGTCCTCGAGGGCTGCGATGCGCCGGGACACCGTCGTATGGTCCACGCCGAGCTGGCGCGCCGCGGCCGTCAGCTTGCCCAGGCGCGCAATGACGAGAAAAAACCGCAGGTCGTTCCAGTCGAAGCCGTGCATGGCGCTACGCAGCAACCATATTGGTGTTTTTGCACATTGACGTGTCCATTAGTTTCATAGCGATGCATAAACAGCAATGCTATTGTATGAAAAATGCATATCGTACTGCGGAACGCTCGGGTGGCGGGAGGTGGCGTCCGCCTGGGCGGCAGCGGCCGTTGCGGATGCAGCGCGGCAGGCAGCGTGATATGTGACGCCGAAAGAACTGCCGCAGAGGCAGCGGGCAAGGACAGCGGGTAAGGGAGGATGGAACCAGTGACTGGATCTGCCGTGCGTCCGGTCGGTGCGCCAAGCGCGCAGGCGCCCGCCGATGCGGATACCGTTCCCAAGCTTTTGCTGCTCAACGCGGTGCGGTTCGCCGGTCGCCCGGCCATCCGGCACAAGGATTTCGGCGTCTGGCAGACGTGGACCTGGGACCAGGTTCGCGACGAGGTGCGCGCTCTCGCGATCGGCCTGAGGAAGCTCGGCTTCGAGCGCGGCGATACCGTCGCCATCATCGGCGACAACCGGCCACGCCTCTATTGGACCTTTGCCGCCGTGCAGAGCCTGGGCGGCATCCCGGTGCCGGTCTATCAGGATTCAGTCGCCGATGAGATGGCTTACGTCCTCGAGCACGCCGAGGTCCGCTTTGCGGTGGTCGAGGACCAGGAGCAGGTGGACAAGCTTCTTTCGATCGCCGATCGCGTGCCGAAGCTGCGGCGCATCATCTATGACGATCCGCGCGGGCTGAAGGACTACGACGCCACGGACCTGCACAGCTTCGAGCACGTGCAGGAGCTCGGCCGCCAGGAAATGCGCGCCAACCCGGAGGCCGAGGGCTGGTGGCTCGATGAAATCCAGAAGGGCAAGGGCGATGATCCGAGCGTCATCCTCTACACCTCCGGCACGACGGGCCGGCCCAAGGGCGTGATCCTGACGCACCGGAACATCGTCGTCTCCGGTCAGAACGGCAACGCGTTCGACAAGTTCACGGCGGACGACACGCTGCTGGCCTACCTGCCGATGGCCTGGGTCGGCGACCACATCTTTTCCTACGGCCAGGCCTATGCCGGCGGCCTTTGCATCGCCTGTCCGGAGAGCCCGGAGACGATCGTCGAGGACCGGCGCGAGATCGGGCCGACCTACTTCTTTGCCCCGCCGCGCGTGTTCGAATCCCTGCTGACGCAGATCATGGTGCGCATGGAGGACGCGGGTCGCGTCAAGCGCGCCATGTTCCATTATTTTCTCGGCGTCGCGCGCCGTGCGGGCGAGGACATCCTCGACGGCCGGCCCGTGAGCCTGAAGGACAGGCTGCTCTACCGGCTCGGCGATATCCTAGTCTACGGGCCGCTGCGCAACCGCATGGGGTTCTCCAACCTCAGGGTCGGCTACACCGCCGGCGAGGCCATCGGCCCGGAGCTGTTCCGGTTCTTCCGCGGCCTCGGCATCAACCTGAAGCAGCTCTACGGCCAGACGGAAGCCAGCGTCTACATCACGCTGCAGCCCGATGGTGAGGTCTATCCGGAAACCGTCGGCAAGCCCGGCCCCGGTGTCGAGATCAAGCTCGCCGACAACGGCGAGGTGATGTTCAAGAGCCCCGGCGTCTTCCTCAAGTACTTCAAGGCCGAGGAGGCGACAGCGGCCACCAAGACGCCGGACGGCTGGGTGCACACCGGCGATGCCGGCTTCTTCGACAAGCGCGGGCACCTGTGCATCATCGACCGCGCCAAGGATGTCGGCAAGCTGCGCAACGGTGCGCTCTTTGCGCCCAAGTATCTCGAGAACCGGATCAAGTTCTATCCCGAGGTGCGCGAGGCGGTGGCCTTCGGCGACGGTCGCGACTACGTGACGATGTTCCTCAACATCGATCTCGTCAGCGTCGGTAACTGGGCCGAGCGCAACAACGTCTCCTATGCCAGCTACCAGGAGCTGACGCGCCATCCGCAGGTCGTCGAGATCGTGCGACGCCGCGTGGATGAGCTCAATCGCGCTCTGTCGCAGGAGCCGCAGATGGCGGCCTCGCAGATCAAGCGCTTCCTCATTCTGCCCAAGGAGCTCGATGCGGACGACGGCGAGCTGACGCGCACGCAGAAGGTGCGGCGCGGCTTCATCGCCGATCGCTACGCGCCGCTCATCAAGGCCCTCTACGACGGATCGAAGACCGCCACCATCTCGGTCGAGGTCACGTTCGAGGACGGCCGCAAGGGATCCATCCAGGGCACCATGGACGTGGTCGACATGCAGATTTACCCCCATGCCGCGCCGCTGGCGGAGGCCGCAGAATGAAGGCCGATGTCGAGATGAAGCCGCAGCCCGACCCGGGTCAATCGCGGCGAATTGGCGATGTGCTGCTGTCGGTCGAGAACGTTTCGCTCTCGTTCGGCGGCGTGAAGGCCATCCGCAACGTGTCCTTCGACATCCGCAAGGGGGAAGTGCGCGCCATCATCGGCCCCAACGGCGCCGGCAAGACGTCGATGCTCAACGTCATCAACGGCTTCTACCACCCGCAGGAAGGCGTCATCACCTTCAAGGGCAAGCGCCGCTCGCAGATGCGCCCCTATATCGCCGCGAGCCAGGGCATCGCCCGCACGTTCCAGAACGTCGCGCTCTTCAAGGGCATGACGACGCTCGACAACATCATGACCGGGCGCACGCTCAAGATGCGGCGCGGGCTGCTGTCGCAGATGATCTACTGGGGCGCCTCGCAGCGCGAGGAGATCCGCAACCGCGAGGTCGTCGAGCGCATCATCGACTTCCTGGAGATCCCGCACATCCGCAAGGTGCCGGTCGGCAAGCTGCCCTACGGCCTGCAGAAGCGCGTCGAGCTCGGCCGCGCGCTCGCCACCGAGCCGGAGCTGCTGCTGCTCGACGAGCCGATGGCGGGCATGAACCTCGAGGAAAAGCAGGACATGAGCCGCTTCATCCTCACCGTCAACGATGCCTTCAACACGACGATCGCGCTGATCGAGCACGACATGGGCGTGGTGATGGACCTGTCGGATCGCGTCGTCGTTCTCGACTACGGCGAGAAGATCGCCGACGGGACGCCCGAGGCGGTGCAGAACAACCAAAAAGTCATCGATGCCTACCTGGGCGTGCCACACTAGGGAGTAGTTGCGTGGAAAGTCTCGGCCCAGTTCTCGAGGTCCTGATCGGCGGGCTCCTCTCGGGCGTTCTTTATTCGCTGGTCGCCCTGGGTTTCGTGCTGATCTACAAGGCGTCGGGCGTCTTCAACTTCGCCCAGGGAGCCATGGTGCTCTTGGCCGGCCTTGCAATGGTGCGGGCGCTCGACTTTCTCGCCGCCAGGGGTTTCCCGTTCTGGGGCGCCGCCGCGCTGGGCCTGCTGTTTGCCGCAGCGGTCATGGCCGTCACGGCCTGGTGCATCGAGCGGTTCGTGCTAGGGCCGCTCGTCAACCAGGACGGCCTGACGCTTTTCATGTCGACCATCGGCGCCACCTTCATCATCGAGGGGGCGTCGCAGATGATCTTCGGCTCGGACGTCTATCCGCTGCCGCTGTTCCCGACCGACGCGTGGTTCCTGTTCGAGAACGTCTTCCCCGGCGGCATTCTGGTCAACAAGCTCGACGTGTGGGGCGGTCTCATCGCCGGCATTCTGGTCGTCGGCCTGGCGATCTTCTTCCAGAACACGAAGACCGGTCGCGCGCTGCGGGCCGTCGCCGACGATCACGCCGCCGCGCAATCGGTCGGCATCCCGATCAGCTGGATCTGGTTCGTCGTCTGGCTGGTGGCGGGCCTCGTCGCGCTCGTCGCCGCCACGGTATGGGGCACCAAGCTCGGCGTGCAGTTCTCGATCACCTTCCTCGCCCTCAAGGCGCTGCCGGTGCTCATCATCGGCGGGTTCACGTCGGTGCCCGGCGCCATCATCGGCGGCCTGATGGTCGGCGCGGGCGAGAAGCTGGCCGAGGTCTACCTCGGCCCGCATATCGGCGGCGGCATCGAATACTGGTTTGCCTATGTGCTGGCGCTTGCGGTGCTGATGGTCCGGCCGCAGGGCCTGTTCGGCGAACGCATCATCGAGCGCATCTGAGCGTACGGAGAAACGGGCAGTCATGTTCTATCGCGAAGCCGGCCAGTTCAAGACGTCCTATGCGGCCGACATGGCGGTGTTCCCGATCCGGCAGGACCGGATCGCGCTCGGCCTGCTGCTGGTCGTCGCCTTCCTGGTCATCCCGCTGATGGCCTATTTCCATATCTGGCCGCTGACCGGCGACTATCTGCTCCGCGCCATCATGATTCCCTTCCTGATCCTCGCGCTGGCGACGATCGGAATGAACATCCTCGTCGGCTATTGCGGGCAGATCTCGCTCGGCGGCGGTGCATTCATGGCCATCGGCGCCTATTTTTCCTACAAGTTCGCGACCGGATTGCACCTGCCGTTGTTCGAGGGCTTCGCCATCTCGCTGCCGCCGCTCGCGGTGCTGCCTTCGATCCTGCTCGGCGGGCTGATGTCGGCCATCGCCGGCATCCTGTTCGGCTTCCCCAGCCTGCGCATCAAGGGTCTCTATCTCGCGGTCGCGACGCTGGCGGCGCAGTTCTTCTTCGACTGGGTGTTCATCCGCGTGAAGTGGTTCACGAACTACGCGCCGTCCGGGTCCGTCTCCGCGCCGGACCTGCACTTCTTCGGCAAGCTCTTCAACACGCCGATCGAGCGCTACATCCTGTGCCTGACGTTCGTGACGGTCTTCGCGATCCTGGCCAAGAACCTCGTGCGCGGCAATCTCGGCCGCCAGTGGATGGCCATCCGCGACATGGACATCGCGGCCGAGCTGATGGGCATCCGCCCGGTCTATGCGAAGCTGACGGCATTCGCCGTCTCCTCGTTCATCGTCGGCGTCGCCGGCGCGCTGTGGGCGTTCGTCTATCTCGGCGCCTGGGAGCCGCTCGCGTTCGACATCAACCGGTCGTTCCAGCTCCTCTTCATGGTGATCATCGGCGGCCTCGGGTCGATCCTCGGCTCGTTCCTCGGCGCCGCCTTCATCCTCGTCCTGCCCATCATGCTGGATCAGGTGCCGCATGCGCTGGGCATTCCCGTCTCGGTCGAGACCGTGTCGCTGCTGGTATTCATCATCACCGGCGCGCTCATCTGCTATCTTCTGATCGTCGAGCCGCACGGCTTCGCGCGGTTGTGGGCGATCACCAAGGAGAAGCTCAGACTCTGGCCCTACCCCTACTAGGACAGGGTACAAATGATGACGAAGCGCAGTGCGGAGCGGCGCATCGCATCACGAACAACAAAGGCTCGCATCAGTGGCGCCGGCGGCAAGCCGGAGCAAAACGGAGGAATGAGAATGATCCGCAAAACACTGGCCGTCGCGGCTGCGGCGGCGGGCTTTGCTGCTCTCGCTGCGCCGGCGCTGGCGCAGAATGAGCAGTTCCTGCCCGCACTCGTCTATCGCACGGGCCCCTACGCCCCGAACGGCATCCCGTTCGCCGACGGCGTGATGGACTATTGGAACCTGCTCAACGAGCGTGACGGCGGCATCAACGGCGTCAAGATCGCGCACGAGGAGTGCGAGACGGGCTATGCCACCGACAAGGGCGTCGAGTGCTACGAGCGCCTGAAGAGCAAGGGGCCCACGGGCGCCGGCTACTTCTCGCCGCTGTCGACGGGCATCACCTTCGCGCTGACCGAAAAGGTTCCGGCCGACAAGATATCGCTTCTGACGATGGGCTACGGCCGCTCCGAAAGCCGTGACGGCGCGGTGTTTCCGTGGAACTTCATCGCCGTCGGCAGCTACTGGACGGCGGCCGACGTGGCCATCCAGCACATCGCCAAGGAGCTTGGCGGCATCGACAAGCTGAAGGGCAAGAAGATCAGCCTCGTCTATCACGACAGCCCCTACGGCAAGGAGCCGATCCCGGCGCTCGAGGCGCGCGCGAAGCTCAACGGCTTCACCTTCAAGGCGATCCCGGTCACGCATCCGGGTGTCGAGCAGAAGTCGCAGTGGCTCTCCATCCGCCAGGACCGGCCTGACTACGTCCTGCTCTGGGGCTGGGGCGTGATGAACTCCACCGCCATCAAGGAAGCGGCTGCCGTCGCCTATCCGCGCGACAAGATGATCGGCGTGTGGTGGTCGGGTGCCGAGCCGGACGTGATCCCGGCCGGCGATCAGGCCAAGGGCTACAAGGCGCTCATGCTTCAGCACCCTGCCGGCAAGTTCAAGGTCCACGCCGATCTTGAGAAGTACCTTGTTTCGAAGGGCAAGTCGGTGGCCAAGGATGATTTCGCCCAGGTGCTCTACAACCGCGGCATCATCAACTCGATGATCGGCACCGAGGCCATCCGCACGGCGATGAAGAAGTACGGCAACAAGCCGATGACCGGCGAGCAGATCCGCTGGGGCTTCGAGCATCTCGATCTCACCGCCGACCGGATCAAGGAACTCGGCTTCGAAGGCATGCTGAAGCCCTTGAAGTTCTCCTGCACGGACCACCAGGGCGCCGACGTGGCGCGCGTCCAGCAGTGGGACGGCAAGGAGTGGAAGGTGATCTCCGACTACTACACCGCGGACGAGAAGATCCTCGGCCCGCTGGTGAAGGAGTTCTCGGCGAAGTACGCCAAGGAGAAGAACATCACGCCGCGCGATTGCTCGAAAGAGAGCTGATCGCGGCCGCTTGACGCGGAACGTGTGCAAGATGCGTGGGAGGCGGCCCGCCGCCTCCCGCTGTTGCCCAGGGAGAAGCTGACCGTGTCGACCGCCATGCCTCAGGGACAGCCGGCGCCCGCCCGCCCGATCCTGTCCATCAAGAACATCGAGGTGATCTACGATCACGTCATCCTGGTGCTGAAGGGCGTTTCGCTCGACGTGCCCGAGGGCGGCATCGTCGCGCTGCTCGGCGCCAACGGCGCGGGCAAGTCGACGACGCTCAAGTCCATTTCCAACCTCGTGCGCTCCGAGCGTGGCGAGGTGACGAAGGGCACCATCGAATTCAAGGGCGAACGCGTCGACGGCCTCACGCCGAACGACCTCGTGCGCCGCGGCTGCATCCAGGTCATGGAAGGCCGCCATTGCTTCGGTCATCTCACGATCGAGGAAAACCTGCTGACCGGCGCCTTCACCCGCCGCGACGGCCGCGGCGGCACGGCTGCCGCGCTCGAGCGTGTCTACGCCTATTTCCCCCGCCTCAAGGAACGGCGGCTGAGCCAGGCCGGCTATACGTCGGGCGGCGAGCAGCAGATGTGCGCCATCGGCCGCGCGCTGATGGCGAGCCCGACGATGGTGCTGCTCGACGAGCCGTCCATGGGGCTCGCGCCGCAGATCGTGGAGCAGATCTTCGAGATCGTGCGCACCATCAACTCCAAGGAGCGGGTGAGCTTCCTGCTTGCCGAGCAGAACACCAACGTCGCGCTGCGCTATGCCACCTACGGCTATATTCTCGAGAACGGGCGCGTCGTGATGGACGGCGATGCCGCGGCGCTGCGCGACAACGAGGACGTCAAGGAGTTCTACCTTGGCGTCGGCGGCGCGGACCGCAAGAGCTTCCGTAACGTCAAGTCCTACAAGCGCCGCAAGCGCTGGCTCGCGTGAGGTTCTGCCCGGTGTCGCGCCGGCTCGGTGTGTCCGTGTTCACACGCTGGACGGGCAAGCGTGCGCCGTTGCGTCGCGCCGCGCGCTCGCGCCTTCCCAGCCGTTGGCGCAGCCACTAAGACGGGCGTGACGGCCGGGACATCGGGTCCGGACGCCCAGCATCAAAGTGACCCTCATGCCAGAACCTCATTTCGACCAGCTCGAGACCCGTGATCCGGAGGCTCGCGCGCTGGCGCAGTTCAATCTGCTCCCCGACCTCATCCGCGCGGCCGCGGCCGGGGCGCCCGGCTGGGCGCGGCATCTCGCGGGTGTCGATCCCGATGCGGTGACCTCGCGCGAGGCGCTGGCGAAGCTGCCCATCCAGCGCAAGGCCGCACTCAAGGACCTGCAGGTTGCCGCGCCGCCGTTCGGGGGACTTGCGCGCACGGGCATGGACGGCATGGCGCGCGTTTTCATGTCGCCCGGACCGATCTTCGAGCCCGAGGGGTCCGGCACGGACTGGTGGCGGGCGGCGCGCGCCCTGTTCGCGGCCGGCGTGCGGTCCGGCGACATCGTCCACAACACGTTCTCCTATCACCTGACCCCGGGGGGCTGGATCCTCGATTCCGGGGCGCGTGCGCTGGGGTGCACGGTCTTCGCCGCAGGTCCCGGCAACACCGAGCAGCAGCTCGATGCGATCGCCCATCTCAAGCCGACCGTCTATACCGGCGTGCCCGACTACCTGAAGATCCTGCTCGACAAGGCCAAGGAACAGGGCCGCAACGCTTCGAGCATCAGGAAGGCTCTGGTCTCGGGCGGAGCGCTGTTTCCCTCGCTGCGCGCGGAATACAAGCAGCGCGGCGTATCCGTGTTCCAGTGCTATGCCACGGCCGATCTCGGCGTGATCGCCTATGAGAGCGAGGCGCTCGACGGCATGATCGCGGACGAGGGCGTGATCCTGGAAATCGTGCGTCCCGGCTCGGGCGATCCGGTGCCGGACGGCGAGGTGGGCGAGGTCGTCGTCACCTCCTTCAACCGCGATTACCCGATGATCCGGCTCGCCACCGGCGACCTGTCGGCGGTCCTTCCCGGCATATCGCCGTGCGGGCGCACCAACATGCGCATCAAGGGCTGGATGGGCCGCGCCGACCAGACGACCAAGGTCAAGGGCATGTTCGTGCATCCCGAGCAGGTCAACGAGATCGCCAAGCGCCATCCCGACCTTGGCCGGGTCCGCCTGGTTGTCGGCCGCAACGGCGAGCAGGACACGATGCTGCTCAAGGCTGAAGCGGCCGACGCCGCCGAGGGGCTCGCCGCACGTCTCGCCGAGACGATGCAGGCGGTGACGAAGCTCAAGGGTGAGGTGGAGATCGTGCCCCCGGGGTCGCTGCCCAACGACGGCAAGATCATCGCCGACGACAGAACCTATGGCTGAGCCGTTGCCGCCGGCGGGCACGGTCATCGCCGTCAGCCTCAGCCCGGGGCACACGATGGCGAAACCGAACCAGGCGGCGATCCGCCTGCTGGCGGGGCTCGGCGTCGAGGGCGACGCGCACTTGGGCGAGACGGTCAAGCATCGCTCGCGGGTCGCGCGCGACCCGAGCCAGCCGAACCTGCGCCAGGTCCACCTGCTGCACGCCGAGCTGCTGGATGAGCTGCGCGGGCGCGGCTTCGACCTCGCGCCGGGCCGTATCGGCGAGAACATCACGACGCGCGGCATCGCGCTTCTCGATCTGCCGGCAGGAACACGGCTCGAGATCGGTGACGACGCCGTGGTGGTCGTCACGGGCTTGCGCAACCCGTGCTGGCAGCTCGATGCGGTCGCCAAGGGGCTGATGGCGGCAACGCTCGGCCGCGCGGCCGACGGCAGCCTGATCCGCAAGGCGGGCGTCATGGCGACCGTGGCGAACGGCGGCGTGGTGCGCGCGGGCGACCACATAACGGCCGTCCTGCCGCCGCAGCCGTGGACGGCACTGGCGCCGGTCTAGGCTCAGCGCTTGGCCGCGACCTTGAACGTCTCGCGATAGCGGGCGGACAGCTCGTTCTTCTGCACCTTGCCCATGGCATTGCGGGGCAGGGCATCGACGGCGAACACGCGCTTGGGCAGCTTGAACTTGGCAAGGCGCGTCGAAAGCGATTTCAGCACCTCGTCCTCGCTTGGGAGGGCCTGTCCCGGCAGCGGCGTGAGCACGGCGACGATGCCTTCGCCGAAATCGGGATGCGGCACGCCGACCACGGCGGACTCGGCGACGCCGGGCAGGCTGTTGATCTCGCCCTCGACCTCCTTCGGGTAGACGTTGAAGCCGCCCGTGATGATGAGGTCCTTGGCGCGCCCGACGATGGTGACGCGTCCGTCGGCGGCCATGGTGGCCATGTCGCCGGTGATGAAATAGCCGTCCTCGCGGAAGTCCTCGCGCGTCTTCTCGGGGTTGCGCCAGTAGCCCTTGAAGACGTTGGGGCCCTTGACCTCCAGCACACCGACCTCGCCGGCGCCGAGAACGCGCTTGTTCTCGTCCACGACGCGCAGCGAGACGTCGGGCAGCGCGTATCCGACCGTGCCGGCGACCCGCTCGCCGCCGACGCACGGGTTCGAGGTGATCATGCCCGCTTCCGTCATGCCGTAGCGCTCGAGGATGCGCTGGCCCGTGCGCGCTTCGAACTCGCGATGGGTCTCCGCAAGCAGCGGCGCCGATCCGGAGATGAAGAGCCGCATGTTCCGGCACATCGCGGTGCCGAACTCCGGCTGGGCCAGCAGGCGCGTATAAAAGGTCGGCACGCCCATCATGACGGTGGCCTCCGGCAGCAGCCGCAGGACCTCCGCCAGGTCGAACTTGTCGAGCCACAGCATCTTCGAGCCATTGAGCATCGCCGTATGCAGCGCGACGAACAGGCCATGCACGTGGAAGATCGGCAGCGCGTGCAGCAGGACGTCGCCGGGCCTGAAATCCCAGATCTTGTGCAGCGCGTGCGCGTTCGAGGACAGGTTGCCGTGGGTGATCATCGCCCCCTTGGAGCGCCCGGTCGTGCCGGAGGTGTAGAGCAGCGCGGCAATGTCGTCGGTGTCGCGCTCGCGCGTCGCGTAGTCCGCGCTCTGGCCGCGCGCGGCCTCCAGCAGCGAGCCGGTGCCGTCGGCTTCCATGCTGGCGTAGGCAACGCCCGCGGCACGCTTCGCCATCTGGGCGAGTTTGCTCTCGGGCATGACCACGAGGGTGGGTTCGGCATCGCCGACGAAATAGTCGAGCTCGGCGGCCGTATAGGCCGTGTTGAGGGGATTGAAGATCGCGCCGGTCTTGAGGGTGGCGAGGTAGAGACAGACATTGGGGATGGACTTGTCCACCTGCGCGGTGACGCGGTCGCCGGCCTTCACGCCGAGGCGCTCCAGAGCGCGCGCCATGCGGGCGACGTCGTCGGCAAGGCCGGCGTAGCTCAGCGCCGCCCCGCCAGGAGGGGCTATGGCTGGGCCCGCCCCTGTGGCGCGGGCCTTCGCCTCCAGCGCCGCATAGAAATTGCCGCTTGCGGACATGCACCGATCCCCTGCCTGAATTCCGGGCTCGCCAACGGGCCAGAAAAATTTGTTGCTACCTGACTTACCAGCGGTTCACCACGCCATGCAACTGGAGCTTGCAGAGGGCGAGCCGGTCATCCCGCCGGCTCCTGGCACCGATCCGCGCCTTGTTTCGCGTCCGGCCTGACCTTAGGCTCTGGCCACGCTGGGCGGGAGGGACGTGGTGGCAGACGGAAAAGGTCGCGGTTCGACCTCGGGCGAGGTGCGCGCGCGCAGGCGTGGGCTCAACACGTTCCTGCTCGCCGTCATTTCCGCCGCGGTCGTCACTGCCATCGTGTTCTGCCTCACGACGGTCGCGCCGGCGCTGCTCCGGCTGGAACACTGGACGGCCGACTGGCGCACCGCGCTGCTGTCGGACAAGGCGCCCGAGCAGCATGCGCGCATCGCCGTCGTCGTCATCAACGACGACACGCTCGCGGACTATCCCTACACCTCGCCCATCGACCGGCACATGCTGTCGGAGCTGGTGCGCTCCCTCGACCGGCTGGGCGTGGCGGCAGTCGGCTTCGACCTGCTGTTCCTGAAGCCGACCGAGCCGGACAAGGACAAGGAACTGATCAAGACGCTGGCGGAGGCGCGCGCGCGGATCGTGCTCGGCATCGCCGACCAGCGCGTCGATCTCTCCGACCGCGAGCGCGCGTACCAGAAGGAGTTCCTGGGCGCCACCGGCCGCGCGGTGGGTTACATCAACCTGCACTATGACCAGGACAACGTAGTGCGGTCCCGCGCCGGTCCCGCGGAGGGCGGCGAATACGTCCGCAGCTTCTCGGCGCTGATCGCGGAGACGGACGGCGCAGGCGAGCCCGATCCGCGGGCGCGCATCGCCTGGCTCCTGAAGCCGGCCGATACGGACACGTTCTTCCAGCTTCCCGCGCAGGTGGTTCTCGCAGCCGCGGCTGCGCCGTCGTCGCCGCTGGGCCAGGCCATCGGCGCCAGGCTCAAGGGACGCCTGATCCTGGTGGGCGGCATCTTCGCCGACCGCGACGCCCATACGACGCCGCTGGCCGAAGGCGACGGCGGGCGCCAGCACGGCGTGTTCATTCACGCACAAATGATCGCGGAGCTCTTGGACCACCGCTCGGTCAAGAGGCTGGACGAGGAAATGGTCTGGCCGCTGATCTTCGCGCTGGCGCTGCTGGGATTTCCCGTCGGCTGGTTCATGCGCAACAGCCGGTTCGGATGGTGGAATGGCACGGTGCCGACCGCGCTGCTCGTCGGGCTCGATCTTTTCATATTCCAGCGCTATCGGATTATATTGCCCTTCACAGCCGCGCTGGCCGCCTGGTTCATGGGCAACGTCGCCGGCTTCGTGTTGGGGAAACTGCTCGGCGTCGAGCGCCGCAAGAAGACAGCGTGAAGACAGCGTAATGTCGAGGCAACTGTGCGCGCCGGCTGCCACGGGCTGCGGCGCCAACCGGTGAGGTGGCAGCATGTTTTCCGAATTCTTCCGTCGCGGCGCGTTCGTCCTGGCGGCAGGCGCATTGGCAGCCCTCGGCCTGGGATTGCAGGCGCCGGCCGCGCGGGCCGACGCGCTGGTGCTGGATTCCAGCGTTTCCGCGCTGGCACGCGGCAGCGAGCTCAAGGACGGCACGCGTATCGAAGTCCCATCGGGCGGCTCGGTCACGCTGCTGCTGCCCACGGGGCGCACGCAGACCATCAAAGGGCCCTATGCCGGGGCCGTGCGCGATGTGGCCAAGGGAGAGCCGCTCGACAAGAAGCTTTGGCGCAAGGTGACAGAGCTGGCCACCGGCGAAGGATCGGACAAGCCGGTCGGCGCGACGCGATCGGTGCGTCCCAACGTGTCGAAGTCCGTGCGTCCGCTCCAGTTCGCGTGGAACACCATTCCGCTGACGGCGGAGGACGTGCTCTGTCTCGAGCGCGACGCGCCGCTGGAGCTGGTGCGGACCAACGCGATGATTACGCAGCGTGCGGTGATCGTCGATCCGAAGGGCGGCAGGGCCGAAATCATATGGCCTGCCAACACGCACACGATCCCGTGGCCGGCCAACCTCGCCAAGGTGGACGGAGGCGGCTACGACCTGCTGCTGCCCGACCTGCCGATCCGCCGGTTCACGCTGCGGCTCGTCGACAAGAAGCGTACCGGCGCGACGGAGACCGTGCAGACCCTCTATGAGGGCGGCTGCTTCGAACAACTGAAGCTCTGGCTGCGGACGGCGGGGAAGTAGCAGCTATTTGGCGGCCGCACCCGCTTCATCGCGCGAGCCCGGCTCGGCGCGAGGGTCGAGATCGAACACGGCCGGCGTCGTCTTCGGCACCGGCACGAACGGCTCCGAACGCTCGGCCGGGACCGTCGGGCGCTGCGAGGAGCGCAGCAGCATGATGCCGGCGATCGTGATGTGCGCGACCGCCGAGTGCAGGAAGAGCGCGCCGTAGCCCGCGTGCCGCATGAACAGCGAGGCCAGCAGCGGACCGACCACGGCGCCGAGCGAGAAGATCATCAGCAGTCCGCTCGACACCTCCACCGCGCGCTTGCGCAGCACGAGGTCGTTGGCGTGCGCCACGCAGAGCGTATAGATCGGGAAAGCGCAGGCGCCATAGACCGCGGACAGCGCCAGGATCGTCGCGATGCCCATATGGCTCGCCGTGAACAGCGCGATGCCCGCGGCCGACGCCAGCGCGGCGCAGACGATGGCGAGCCGCCGCCGCCCGATCTTGTCGGAGAGATGCCCGACCGGCCATTGCGCCGCCGCGCCGCCCAGCGCTGCCGTGGTGAGAAACCAGGGGATATCGGACACGGCAAAGCCGGCGCCCTTGGCATAGAGGGGCGACAGCGTCCAGAAGGCGGAATTGGCGACGCCGGTGAAAAACGCGCCGAGCACGGCCGCCGGAGAGACGCTGAACAGCCATCCGATGCGCAGTTTCGCGGTGCGGGGCGCAGGCGGCGCCGTCGTTGGCGCCAGCGCCACCGGCACGGCGGCGAGCGAATAGAGGATGGCGACCAGCGTGAACAGCTCGAAGCTGTACGGATTGCCGATCGCGGTCAGCTGCATGCCGGCGGTGACGACCGTCAGGTTGATGATGGTGTAGGCGGCGAGAATCCGGCCGCGCGTCTCGATCGTGGATGAGGCGTTGAGCCAGCTCTCGATCACCATCAGCAGGCCGGCAAAGCACAGCCCGTTGAGCGCGCGCATCGCCCACCAGGTCCAGGGCTCCGGCCACACCGACTGCACGAGCGGCGTGATCGTCGCCATCGCCGTCAGGGCGGAGAACGTGCGCACATGGCCGACGCCGGCGATGAAGCGCGGCCAGGCGAAACAGCCCAGCATCAGGCCGGCATAGTGACACGAGCCCATGATGCCGATCTGAAGCCCGGTGAAATGCTCGCCGTCCGCGCGAATGGGATTGAGAACGCCCAGCAGACCATGCCCCATGAGCAGGATCGCCGCGCTCAGCAGCAGGGCAGTGATCGGTCGCAGAAGGCCGGTCATCGGGAGTGCGTGTTCGCCGGGAGATGGGCTTGAGCCTCAGCGCCGCAACATGGACGCCGCATCCGACAGAATCTTGGCGTGGTCGAAGGCCAGCGGCAAGCTGCGCCAATCGGTCACCCACAGCGCATCGGCGGCGTCGTCACCGGCTCGCGGCGTTGCGGAGCGCACGCGCGTCAGAAATGCAACACTGACGGAGTGGCCGCGCGGATCCCGTCGCGGATCGGAGTAGACGCCGATCAGTGTCAGCTTGCCGGCTTTGACGCCTGTTTCCTCCAGCAACTCGCGCCGCGCCGCGTCCTCGACCGTCTCGCCGATCTCGACGAAGCCGCCGGGCAGGGCGAGCCCGCCCTTGCAGGGGGGATGCTTGCGCCGCACCACGAGCAGGCGGCGGCGGGCGTCGATGACGACACAGTCCGCGGCGAGCAGCGGCGTTTTCGGTCGGGGCATGTCGGTCTCCGGTTGTCGGCGGGCTAGGCGAGCCGAAGGGCCTCGCGCAGAAAGGCGAGCTCCGCCTCCAGGACGGCCGCGATCGTCTCGGCGCGCCGGAAGCCGTGTCCCTCTCCCTCGAAGGCGTGATAGTCGACCTTGACGCCGCGCTTGCGCAGGCTGGCGACGATGCGTTCGGACTGCTCGGGCGGCACCACCTTGTCCTCGAGGCCCTGGAACAGGATGACGGGCGCGCAGATGCGGTCGATCAGGGTCAGCGGCGAGCGCTGGCGGAAGCGCGTTTTCCAGGACCGCGGCGTCGTGCCCAGAAGCCGGTGCAGGTAGCCCGACTCGAACTTGTGCGTGTGGGCGAGCAGCAGCGCCAGGTCGGAGATGCCGTAGTGGCAGCTGCCGGCCGCGAACGCGTCCGTCGTGGCGAGCGCCATCAGCACCGTGTAGCCGCCCGCGCTGCCGCCGGCGATGGCGATCCGGCCCGCATCCGCCAGGCCGGCGTCCGCCAGGTGGCGCGCCCCGGCCGCGCAGTCGGCGACGTCGGCAATGCCCCACTGGCCATCGAGGCGCTGGCGGTAGCGGCGGCCGTAGCCGGTCGAGCCCGAGTAGTCGACGTCGAGCACCGCGAAGCCGCGGCTGGTGAAGAACTGCGTGCGCAATTTGAGGCCGCGGTCCGCCATGCTCGTCGGTCCGCCGTGCGCGAAGACGAGAGCGGGCGGCCGATCGCCGTCCGGGCCGCGGAAGCGGGCGCTGGTCGGCGGGTAATAGAGGGCGTAGACCGGCTCCCCGTCAGGGCGGCGGAAGTCGTGCAGCGTCCCGACGCTGAGGTCGTCCGCATCCAGCGGCAGGTCGGCGCGCGTGCTGACGGGGGACGCCGCGCCGCCGCGGTCGAAGGCAACGAGCGCGGGGGCCCGGGTCGCTTCGCCGACGACGGCAGCAAAACCGTCGCCGTACGGCATCGGATCGTCGATCCGCGGCGCGGATTGTGCGGCGAGCGGCTGCACCATGCCGTCCGGCTGCAGCACCATCGCATCGGGCTCGCCGCGTTGGAGAAACACAGCGGCGATCTCTCCCGTGTGCGGGTTGAGGCTGTAGGAGCGCATGCCGAACACCCACTGCGGCCGCGACAGCTCCGCGGCATGCGGCGCCAGCACGTTGCGGATCTCGCCGCCGGCGTAACAGTAGAGGTTGCCCCATCCATCCTTGTCCCAGACGAAATGCAGGCCGCCGTCGGCCGCCCATTCCGGCTGGAAGGCGGCACTGTCACGCCCGCCCGCGATCCGTTTCAGGCGGCCGAGCCCGTCGCCGCGCAGATCGGTCACGTAGAGCGCAGCCGATTCCCAGGGCATGTCGGGCAGGTTCCAGGCGAGAAAGGCGAGCTTCTTCCCGTCGGCGCTGAGGCGCGGACTTGAGAAGAAGTCCATGCCCTGCGCGAGCTCGATCGCCATGCCGCGCTCGTCTTCGTCTTCCAGCTCGATGGCGACAAGCAGGTTCTCGGGCGGCGCGTGCGCGCCCTCGCCGGGCCGCCGGCGCTCGGCCACCGCGATGAGCCGCCGGCGCTCGGCATCATAGGCCATGTCGGCAAAGCGCATGTCGGGCTGCCGCGTGATGCGCTCCGGCGCGCGGCCGGGCTCGTGATCGAGCGCGTAGATGTCCTGGTCGGCATCGTTGACGAAGAACACGCGGTCGTCCGTCGCGAGGAATTCGCCGCCGCCGTATTCGTGGACGCGCGAGCGCGCCGACCACGGGGCGGCGATCATCTCCTGCGGCGGTACGCCAGGCCTGCCGCGCAGCAGGGTCTGGCGGCCCTTCTCCTCCGGCCGGCCCTCGACCCACCACAGCCAGCCTCCGGTGCTCTGGGCGGTGCCGATGCGCCGCGCGGCGGCGGCCGCCAGTTCGGCCGAAACGGGCGATGGCCAGAGCCCATAGGGTTTGCTTGTTCTGGTCATGGTAAGGCGGTCGCGGGTGGGGTGGCCTCGAGATCGTGCCATTCAGCAGAGGCCGGGCCGGGCCCGCAAGCGCCGCCCTCCGGTGGCGCGCATAGGTCACACCAGGGCAGAAGTCTGTGCACGAGGCCCAATCGCCTGTTCTGCCGCCTCAATTCGCGCTTGCAACAGAGAATAGGTCAGCTATCCTGTCCTTTATGACGGGGTAGTGTGGCCATTGCGCCTTTGGGCTGCCCGTCGATTGGGGTGAAACCTGCACCGCTCTAGCGGCAGCGCCAAGCGCCTTGGATGATCCGCGTCCGAACCGGTAGACGCGAGACGGGCGACAACGACGGCGCATCGTGATGGGTTTGCGGCGTTTCGGCTTGGTCCCGCGGCCGACTGCATGTCATGCAGGAGGCGGGGGCCGGCCCGATGTGGTGTGACCGCAGCGGCCCGCCATCGCAGGTCCTGATGATCGAGGGCGACGATGTCTGAGACGACGCACGGCATGATTGCGGACGACGAGACCGAAACCGGCACCGGTCTTGCCCGCCCGAAAGCACATGGCCTCTTCGATCCCGCGCGCGAGTTCGATGCGTGCGGCGTCGGCTTCATCGCTGATCTCAAGGGCCGCTCCTCGCACAAGATCGTGGAGGATGCGCTGGCCATCCTCGAGAACCTCGAGCATCGCGGCGCCGTCGGCGCGGACCCGCTCTCGGGCGACGGGGCCGGCATCCTGGTGCAGATCCCGCACGCGTTCCTCAAGGAGGAATGCGACAAGCTCAAGATCAAGCTGCCGAAGCCCGGCCACTACGCGGTCGGCCATATTTTCCTGCCCTCCGACGAGCGCCTGCGCGCGCACTGCGAGCGCGTCTGGGCCCGCATCATTCGCGAGCAGGGCCTCGAGTTCCTGGGCTGGCGCAGCGTGCCGGTCGACAACTCGTGCCTGTCGGACATGGTGCGCGCGGCCGAGCCGCAGCATCGGCAGCTCTTCATCGCGCGTCCGAAGTCGATCAAGGACCAGGACGACTTCGAGCGCCGCCTCTACCTGATCCGCAAGGTCGTCTCGAACGCCATCTACGATGCCTACAAGGGCACCGACATCGGCCACTACACGGTGAGCCTGTCGAGCCGCACGCTCGTCTACAAGGGCATGTTCCTGTCCTACCAGGTGAAGGCCTACTACAAGGACCTCTCCGACGCGCGGCTGTCGTCCTCGATGGCGCTGGTGCACCAGCGGTTCTCGACCAACACGTTCCCGTCCTGGCGGCTGGCGCATCCCTACCGCATGGTCGCGCACAACGGCGAGATCAACACGCTGCGCGGCAACGTCAACTGGATGGCCGCGCGCCAGGCCTCGGTCGCCTCCCCGCTCTACGGCCAGGACATCTCCAAGCTGTGGCCCATCTCCTATGAGGGCCAGTCGGACACGGCGTGCTTCGACAACGCGCTCGAGTTCCTGGTCATGGGCGGATACAGCCTCGCGCATGCCGCGATGATGCTGATCCCCGAGGCGTGGGCCGGCAACCCGCTGATGGACGCCAAGCGGCGCGCCTTCTACGAGTATCACGCCTGCCTCATGGAGCCGTGGGACGGCCCGGCCTCGATGGCCTTCACCGACGGCCGCCAGATCGGCGCCACGCTCGACCGCAACGGTCTGCGGCCGGCGCGCTATCTCGTCACCAAGGACGGCACCGTCATCATGTCGTCGGAGTCGGGCGTGCTGCCCGTCGCCGAGGAGAACATCGCCACGAAGTGGCGCCTGCAGCCCGGCAAGATGCTGCTGATCGATCTCGAGAAGGGCCGCATCATTTCCGACGACGAGCTCAAGGCCGAGCTCGCCGAGCGCCATCCCTACGAGCAGTGGCTGAAGCGCACGCAGATCCAGGTCGGCGACCTGCCGCTGCCGAAGAAGCCGCGCAAGAAGTCGAACGTCAACCTGCTCGATCTGCAGCAGGCCTTCGGCTACACGCAGGAGAGCCTCAAGTTCCTGATGGCGCCGATGGCGCACACGGGCCAGGAGGCCGTCGGCTCGATGGGGACGGACACGCCCGTGTCCGTGCTGTCGAACAAGCCGAAGCTGCTGCACACCTACTTCAAGCAGAACTTCGCGCAGGTGACGAACCCGCCGATCGACTCGATCCGCGAGGAGCTCGTCATGAGCCTCGTGTCGTTCATCGGCCCGAGGCCCAACATCCTCGACCTCGAGGGGACGGCGAAGCAGAAGCGCCTGGAGGTCTACCAGCCGATCCTCACCAACGAGGACCTGGAGCGCGTGCGCCAGATCGGCCTGGTGCCCGACAACCAGTTCTCCTCCGTGACGCTGGACATGACCTATCCGGCCGAGAAGGGCGCCGCCGGCATGGCGGCAGCGCTCGACGTGCTGTGCGCGGAGGCGGAAGAGGCCGTGCGCTCGCGCGAGTACAACATCATCATCCTGTCGGACCGCGCCACGGGACCGGACCGCATTCCGATCCCGTCGCTGCTCGGCACCAGCGCCGTGCATCACCACCTGATCAAGCAGGGCCTGCGCACGTCGGTCGGGCTCGTCGTCGAGACGGGCGAGGCCTACGAGGTCAACCAGTTCGCCACGCTCGCCGGCTACGGCGCGGAGGCGATCAACCCGTATCTGGCGTTCGAGACGCTGGAGGTGCTGCTGCCCGAGCTCGGCGAGAAGCTGACGATCAAGGAGGCGCAGAAGCGCTACATCAAGGCGATCGACAAGGGTCTGCTCAAGGTCATGTCCAAGATGGGCATCTCGACCTACCAGTCCTATTGCGGCGCGCAGATCTTCGATGCCGTCGGCCTGCGCTCGAGCTTCGTGAAGAAGTATTTCACCGGCACCCACACGCAGGTCGAAGGCATCGGCCTGCGCCAGATCGCGCGCGAGACGGCCGAGCGCCACCGCCAGGCCTTCGGCGACGTACCGGTGCTCGACGGCATGCTCGACGTCGGCGGCGAATATGCCTTCCGCCTGCGCGGCGAGGCCCACATGTGGCGGCCCAGCGTCGTTGCCGACCTGCAGCATGCGGTGCGCGGCAACCTGCCGGAGAAGTATCGCGCCTACGCAAAGCAGATCAACGAGCAGGGCGAGCAGCTGATGACGCTGCGCGGCCTGTTCCGCATCAAGCAGGCCGGCGAGGTCAGGCGCGCGCCCGTTCCCATCGAGGAGGTCGAGGC
The DNA here is from genome assembly GCA_050245975.1 of Hyphomicrobiaceae bacterium. Lineage (GTDB taxonomy): Bacteria > Pseudomonadota > Alphaproteobacteria > Rhizobiales > Hyphomicrobiaceae > JBFWWW01. Next base: position 7,588 of record JBFWWW010000019.1, on the reverse strand, counting down.
GGCGGACAAGATCGTGCGCCGGTTCTCGACCGGCGCCATGAGCTTCGGCTCCATCAGCCGCGAGGCGCACACCACGCTCGCCATCGCCATGAACCGGATCGGCGGCAAGTCGAACACCGGCGAGGGCGGCGAGGAGGCCGACCGCTTCAAGCCGCTGCCCAACGGCGATTCCATGCGCTCGGCGATCAAGCAGGTCGCTTCCGGCCGCTTCGGCGTCACCACCGAGTATCTCGTCAACTCGGACGTGATGCAGATCAAGATGGCGCAGGGCGCAAAGCCGGGCGAAGGCGGCCAGCTGCCGGGCCACAAGGTGGACGCCACCATCGCCAGGGTGCGCCACTCGACGCCGGGCGTCGGCCTCATCTCGCCGCCGCCGCACCACGACATCTACTCGATCGAGGACCTGGCGCAGCTCATCTTCGACCTGAAGAACGTCAACCCGGCGGCGGACGTGTCGGTGAAGCTCGTATCCGAGGTCGGCGTCGGCACGGTCGCCGCCGGCGTCGCCAAGGCGCGCGCGGACCACGTCACCATCGCCGGCTTCGAGGGCGGCACCGGCGCGTCGCCGCTGACCTCCATCAAGCATGCCGGCAGTCCGTGGGAGATCGGCCTCGCGGAGACGCACCAGACGCTGGTGGCCAACCGCCTGCGCGGACGCATTGCGGTGCAGGTCGATGGCGGCGTCCGCACCGGACGCGACGTCGTGATCGGCGCGCTGCTCGGCGCGGATGAGTTCGGCTTCGCCACCGCGCCGCTGATCGCGGCCGGCTGCATCATGATGCGCAAGTGCCACCTCAACACCTGTCCCGTGGGCGTTGCGACCCAGGACCCGGTGCTGCGCGCCAAGTTCAAGGGGCAGCCCGAGCACGTCATCAACTTCTTCTTCTTCGTCGCCGAGGAAGTGCGGGAGATCATGGCGTCGCTCGGCGTACGCACGTTCAACGAGCTGGTCGGCCAGTCGCAGTTCCTCGATACGGAGCGCGCGGTCGGCCACTGGAAGGCGCGCGGCCTCGATTTCGAGCGCCTGTTCGCCAAGCCGGAGGTGCCGCGCAGCGTCGCGATCTTCAACAGCGAGCGGCAGAACCATGGCCTCGAAAAGGTGCTCGACCGCAGGCTGATCGAGCTGGCCCGGCCGGCGCTCGAGACGCGCGCACCGGTCAAGCATGACCTCGTGATCTCGAACCGCGACCGCGCCACGGGCGCGATGCTGTCGGGCGAGGTGGCGAAGCGCTACGGCTACGCCGGCCTGCCCGAGGACACGATCTGGTTCGGACTCAAGGGCACCGCGGGCCAGAGTTTCGGCGCCTGGGTGATGCAGGGCGTCACGCTCGACCTCGTCGGCGAGGCCAACGACTACGTCGGCAAGGGGCTGTCGGGCGGCAAGCTCATCGTGCGCCCCGACCCCAAGTCGGGCATCGTGCCGGAGAACAGCATCATCGTCGGCAACACCGTCATGTACGGCGCGATCTCGGGCGAGTGCTATTTCCGCGGCATCGCCGGCGAGCGCTTCGCGGTGCGCAACTCGGGCGCGATCGCCGTCGTCGAGGGTACCGGCGACCACGGCTGCGAGTACATGACCGGCGGCGTCGTCGTCGTGCTCGGCCCCACGGGCCGCAACTTCGCGGCGGGCATGTCGGGCGGCATCGCCTATGTGCTCGACGAGGACGGCACGTTCGAGCAGCGCTGCAACCTCGCCATGATCGACCTCGAGCCGGTCGAGGCCGAGGAGCGCGTCATGCGCCAGCTTTCCAACCAGGGCGGCGACCTGGAGAGCCATGGCCTGGTGGACGTCATGCGCGACATGACGAGCCAGGACGCCGAGCGCCTGTACCAGCTCATCGCTCGCCATGCGCACTACACGAACTCGCAAAAGGCGAAGACGATCCTCGAGCACTGGTCGGAGTATCAGCCGAAGTTCAAGAAGGTGATGCCGGTCGAGTACCGGCGTGCACTGGCCGAGATGGCGAAGCATCAGGCGGCGGATGCGACCGGCCTCGAGGTGATCGAGATCGGCGTGCCCAAGCCCAAACACAAGGGTGCTGTCTAGGCCTGCCGCGGCGCCGCCCCTGGGCGGCCGCCACCTGCTTCACGACAATGCGACGGATCGACGATGGGAAAGATCACCGGCTTCATGGAATTTCAGCGCAGCGACCGGACCTACCGGCCGGTGGCGGAGCGCGTGAAGCACTGGAACGAGTTCGTGGTGCCGCTCGGCGAGCCGGAGGTGAAGACCCAGGCGTCGCGCTGCATGGACTGCGGCATCCCCTATTGTCACAACGGCTGTCCGGTCAACAACCAGATCCCGGACTGGAACGACCTCGTCTACCGCGGCGACTGGGAGCAGGCGGCGCGCAACCTGCATTCGACCAACAACTTTCCGGAAATGACGGGCCGCGTGTGCCCGGCACCGTGCGAGGCCGCCTGCACGCTCAACATCGACGACGTGCCGGTGACCATCAAGACGATCGAGTGCGCGATCGCCGACCGCGGCTTTGCCGAGGGCTGGATTCGCCCGGAGCCGGCCGAGACGAAGACAGGCAAGTCCGTTGCCGTCGTCGGGTCAGGGCCTGCGGGTCTGGCCGCGGCCCAGCAGCTGGCGCGCGTCGGCCATGACGTGCACGTGTACGAGAAGAACGCCAACCCCGGCGGGCTGCTGCGCTACGGCATTCCCGACTTCAAGATGGAAAAGCACATCATCGAGCGGCGCGTGAAGCAGATGACGGCGGAGGGCGTCACGTTCCATTGCGGCGTCCACGTCGGCAAGGACATCGCCGTCTCCGAGCTGTCGGCGCGCCACGATGCGGTGCTTCTCGCCGGCGGCTCGGAAAAGCCGTTCGACTTCTTCGCCGAGGCGCCGGGCCGCGATCTTGCCGGCCTGCACTTCGCCATGGAGTTCCTGCCGCAGCAGAACCGCCGCGTGTCCGGCGAGGCGCTGGGCAACGTCAGGGAGATCTCGGCCAAGGGCAAGCACGTCATCGTCATCGGCGGCGGCGACACCGGCTCCGACTGCATCGGCACGTCCTTCCGCCAGGGCGCGAAGTCCGTGACGCAGCTCGAGATCATGCCGATGCCGCCGGAAAAGGAGATGAAGGCGCTGAGCTGGCCGCACTGGCCGCTCAAGCTGCGCGTCTCGAGCAGCCAGGCCGAAGGCGCCAAGGTCGAGTACTCGATCTCCACCACGGGCTTTGCAGGCAAGGACGGGAAGGTCGAGAAGCTGCTCTATACGCGCGTCGACGAAAAGCTGAAGCCGGTGCCGGGATCGGAAGGCGCGCTGCCGGCCGATCTGGTGCTTTTCGCAATGGGCTTTTCGGGGCCGGTCGAGACCGATGTCGTCAAGGACCTGCAACTCGCCATCGTGCCGCGCGGCCGCTTCAAGGGGCTCGATGCCACGGAGCGGGACTACAGGGTGAAGGGGCACGACCGTCTGTTCGCAGCCGGCGACATCCGGCGCGGGCAAAGCCTTGTCGTGTGGGCGATTCGCGAGGGCCGGCAGGCCGCCGCGGCAATCGACCGGACGCTGATGGGACGCACCGATCTGCCGCGCTGAATGCGCAACTGAACGCCCGACTTAATGACCGACTGAACGCATGCCTCGACCGACTTGATGCTGGCGGCCGGACTTCCCACGTGTTGGGATGGAGGCCCAGACAGCAGGAGGATTGGCCATATGGATATGCCGGTCGAGATTCACTTCCACGGCATTTCGAAAAGCGACGCCATCGAGGATCGCGTGCGCGAGAAGGTGGCGAAGCTGGCGCGGCATTTCGAGCGCATGAGCCGGTGCCGCGTCGTGCTCGAGGCTCCACACCGCAATCCGCAGAAGGCGAAGGTCTATCTGGTCAAGATCGAGATCGGCATCCCGTCGCAGCAGCCGGTCGTCATCACCCACGAGCGTGAAGGCGCCAACGCGACGGAAGAGCTGGGACTTGCCATCCGCGACGCGTTCGAGGCGGCCAAGCGGCGGGTGGACGAGATTTCAAGCCGCATCACCGAGCGCTCGCGCAACGAGCGCAGCCGCCGCAAGCCGCGGCCGGATGGCGACGTCACGACGGGCTGACCGGTCTAGCGCGCGCCGCGCATCGCGGCCGGACGGCGGCGAACGGAGGGCGACGGCGGCGGGTCCGGTTCGGCCACTGGCTCAGGCCTCGGCCATGTGAAGTCGTCGGCGCGGCCGGTTTTCGGCGGCAGGGCCTCGCCCTTCACGAGCACCTTGTAGTAGGGCGATTGCGTGAGCGGCGGCCGGCGCGGCACGCCGCCGGGGCCGGACGCGCTCATCGGCGTGATGGTGCTGAGCGCGACAAGGCCGCCGCCGACGTCGGTCGTCAGCGCATCGCCCATCTGCGCCGGCCGGTCAGCGGACTCGCGCCGCGTGACGAGCGAGATCACGGCGGTCGGGATGGCCGGGCGCAGCAGTTCGACCGTTACGTCCTCCTCGCGCCCGCTGGCATTGATGCTGCGGAACGTGAGCCGCCCGTTGTCGGCCTTGACCTCGCCGCCGCCCGCAGGGACGGCGCTCGCGATCCTGGCCGGCCCCTTGCCGTCCTTGCTCGACGCCTTCCCGGCCTCCGCGGCGGGCGCGGCTTTCTGCGGATTGATGCGCTTCTGCTCGGCCTCGTTGCCGGCGAGAGAAATGGTGCGCTCGCTCCTGGCCTGCTGGATATCGCGCTTGATCTCGCGCTCGGCGAAATGGGCGAGCTTGCGGTTGCCGGCGGCGGTGAAGAGGATGCCGTCGCCGTCGCGCAGCAGGCGGATCTTGCCGGCGAGGTCGGGGCCATAGGGACTGTAGCCGCCGTTCTCGTCGATGAAGCCGCCGTAGGCGTCGATGTACTTGATGCCGTTGAGGAAGGCTTTCTCGCGGATGATCTCGTTCATCGTCAGGACGTCGTCGTTGGCCTCGGCCCGGCGGATGACGGGCAGGCCGATCCAGTAGACGGCGATGTTGCGCGCCTTGAGCGACTTGATGAGCCGGTCGATGCGGCGGCCGTACTCGGCGCGCCATTCCTCCGAGCCGACGGCCATGCGCTTGCCGCCCGGATCGCGGATCGAGATGCGGTCGCTGACGCCGACCATCACGACCGCGATGTCTACGGGGTCGCGCGAGGACGATCCCTCGAGGCGAAGGTCGTCCTCGAAATCGGCGCGCGCGATGCCGGAGATGGTGCGGACCTTGCGCACCACCTGCACGCGCGCCTCGCCGGTGAAGCCTTCGACGAGGCCGCCCAGGACGCCCTCGGCGAAGGCGTCGCCGTAGACCTGGATCTTGTAGAGATCGTCCTGCGGAAACGGCGTCACGTAGCTCGTGCCGCGGAAGTCGTCCTGCGCATGCGCGGGCGGCGCGATGAGGCATCCGAGACAGAGCAGCAGCAGCAGGGCGAGACGCATGATCGCAGATCCGGTCGCGGGCACGGCCGCAGGCACGGCACAGCGGCGGCCGATCATCGGTCCGGGATCGCCCGGAAGCAAGTGCGGCCCCGCCATGGTCAGGTTCCGGATTTGGTGCGCATGTGGGCCAGCACGGCCTCCGTCGGCCAGCAATCGACCGCGAGATGGTTGCGCTGCTGGTACTGGCCGATCAGGCTGCGCGTGTTGACGCCGATCTTTCCGTCGATCTTGTCCACGGGATAGCCGCGGCTTTTCAGGCGCTGCTGGATTTCCTCGATCCCAGCTGTCGGAAGCTGGCGGATGTTGGCCCACGGCGTGGCGAAGTCGCCGCCGCCGGCGATGCGGTCCGACAGATGACCGACGAACACGGCGTAGAGATCGGAAAAGTTGTAGCGCTTGATGACCATGAAGTTCTCATGCACGAGGAAGATCGGGCCATAGGCGCCGGCCGGCGTGAGGATCCATGCGCGTGCGTTGGCGGCGTTGGCAGGAAAGCTGCCGCCCCTGGCCGGGACGACACCGGCTTTCGCCCATTCGGCCACCGTCTTGGCGTTGTCCTCGCCCTGCCAGAGGCAGCTCGCCGACTTGGGAAGGCGCACCTCGTAGCCCCATTGCAGGCCCGCGACCCATCCCTTCTGCTGGAGCTGCTGGGCGGCGGACCCGAGCGCATCGGGCACCGAGTTCCACATGTCCTTTCGCCCGTCGCCGTCCATGTCGGTCGCGGAGGTGTAGAACTCCGACGGCATGAACTGTGTGAGCCCCATGGCGCCGGCCCACGACGACTTCATCGTGTCGACGGTGCGCACACCGTCCTCCAGCATCTTGAGAGCGTAGAGCAGCTCCTTGCGGAAGAGGTCCTTGCGCCGGCCGACATAGGCCTGGGTCGCCAGCACGCGAATGGCGTAGTGCGGCAGTTTGTAGGTGCCGAAGGCCGTCTCGCGGCCCCAGATCGCCAGCACCGTCGCGCCCGGCACGCCGAAGCGCTTCTCGACCGCCGTCAGCGTGTCGTGATAGCGGCCGGCCAGCTTGCGGCCCTGGTCGGCAAGGCGGTTGAGATGCCCGAGGTTGAGATACTCGGCCGGAGTTTTCGTGAATTCGGCCTGGCCGCCGGGCGGCTTCGTCTGGCCCGGCAGCACGAGGTCGGGAATTGACAGGTCCGGCGTCACGCCGCGGAACGCGCGATCGAACGTCGCCCGCGACACGCCCATCTTCTGTGCGTCCGGCCACAGCTCGGCGACGAAGCGGGCGAAGCCCTCGCTGACGCCGGCGTCGGCGCGTGCGTTCGCGCCGAGGACAAGCAGCGCGGCCGCTGCCGCGAGGCAGATGAAACCCCGAAGCATGCCGGGCGCGCGGGCGCGCGCGCGCATCGTCTTCTGGTCGCTGTCCGCGATCATCCCACCTCCCTGCCAGCCGTCATCGTTCTACGGCGATTCTAGGCGGTTTCTGGGCCGCTTGAGGGCCGGGCGGAACCCGCGATCAGGCCAGCTTGCGTTCCCATGCCAGTGCCGAAGCGACGATGGCATCGAGATCGTCATGTGCGGGCCGCCAGCCCAGCGCCTGCCGGATGCGGTCGGCGGAAGCGACGATCGCGGCGGGATCGCCGGCGCGGGGCGGGGCCATGCGCACCGTGAAGTCGCGGCCCGCCGCCCGGCGGACGGCGTCGATCACCTCCAGCACCGTGAAGCCGCGCCCGTAGCCGCAATTGAACGTGTCTGACGTCCCCCCGCGCCGCAGATGCGCGAGCGCTGCCATGTGTGCGGCGGCGAGGTCCGAGACGTGGATGTAGTCGCGCTCGCAGGTCCCGTCGCGCGTCGGGTAGGTCGTGCCGAACACCTGCATGTGGTCGCGCTTGCCGAGCGCGGCCTCGCAGGCGACCTTGATGAGGTGGCTCGCGCGCGGGGTGGACTGTCCCGAGCGACCGGCGGGGTCGGCGCCGGCGACATTGAAATAGCGCAGGGCGACATAGCGGAAATCGTGCGCGCGGGAGGCGTCCGCCAGCATGATCTCGGTCATCAGCTTGGACGAGCCGTAGGGGGACATGGGCCGCAGGTCGGCGTCCTCGCGCACCGGGTTGCCGGCGGGGTTTCCATAGACGGCGGCCGTCGAGGAGAAGATGAAGGTCCTCACGCCGGCGGCGATGGCGGCTTCCATGAGCGTGCGGGAATTGGCGGTGTTGTTGTGGTAGTAGGCGAGCGGGTTGGCGACC
>JBFWWW010000018.1:0-35937 GCA_050245975.1 Hyphomicrobiaceae bacterium | reverse complement strand
AGCCGTTGATGAAGCGAATGATCGCGAGCGCCTTCGTCAGTGCGGGAACCTTCTCCGAGGCAGCCTGACCGCTGCCGGGCATCTCGCTTCTTGACACGCTGTGCCGTCCCCGATGTATCTTCTAATGGGAATTCAATTCTGCATAGAGAATACATCGGATCGGGTGGCGACCGCAACGTGATTGTCGCCGTGTGAGCGAAAGAGGACCCCGTTGCAAATCGTCGATCTGTCGGTGGCCATCGAGAACAACATGCCGGCGCACAAGAACATGCCGCGGCCGGTGTATGTGCCCTGGATGACGCACGAAAGCTGCAGGGCGTACAACCAGGGCGTCCCCGGCGATCCCTTCACGACGCCGATCGAGTATATCGGGATGCTCAACCACGTCGGCACCCATGTCGATGCCTACTACCACCTGAAGCCCGACGGGCAGACGATCGACGAGATGCCGCTCGATCTCTTCATGGGCAAGGCCGTGTGCTTCGACCTGCGGCACATCCCCGATCTCGGCGACATCGACGTTGCCGACATGGAGGCCGCGGAGCGCAAGGCGGGCGTCAGGGTCGACGGGCACATCGTTCTGCTCAACACCGGGCTGCATGAGCGGCACTACCCGAACGACTCCTGCATGCATTCGAACCCGGGCCTCACGGCGGCAGCGACGCACTGGCTCGCCGATCGCGGCTCGCGCCTGCACGGCGTGGAGGGACCCTCGACCGACCGGCCCAACTTCGCGGAGTTTCCCAGCCATCGCGTTTCGCGAGACCGGGGGCTCACGCATGTCGAGTGGCTGTGCAACCTCGAGAAGCTGGTCGGCAAGGGCGTCTTCCGGTTCCAGGCCATCCCCCTGAAGTTCAAGGGCGGGTCCGGCTCGCCGGTGCGTGCGTTCGCGATCCTCGACTAGGAGGGAATGATGCCGCTGTCCCCGCTCAACACGATAACGGCGACGGAGATGGCCGGCGCCATCGCGCGCAAACGGATATCGCCGGTCGAGGCGGTCGACGCGGCGCTGCAACGGATCGAGGAGGTCGAGCCGCAGCTCAATGCGTTCGTCCAGGTCGACCGGGACGGCGCGCGCGCCGCCGCCAGGCGGGCCGAGGCGGCCGTGGTGGCGGGCAACGATCTCGGCCCGCTGCATGGCGTCCCGATCTCGGTCAAGGACCTGATCGACGTCGAGGGGCTGCGCGCGACCTACGGCTCGCTGACCTTGAAGGATGCCATCGCGCCGGCGGATTCGCCCTCGGTCGCGCGGGTGCGGGCGGCGGGCGCGATCATCCTGGGCAAGACCACCACGTCCGAGTTCGGCTATCGCGGCTATACCCGCAGCCTCGTCCACGGCAACACGCGCAATCCCTGGAATCTGGGCCGCACGCCGGGTGGTTCGAGCGGCGGGGCGGTCGCCTCCGTCGCGGCCGGCGTATCGCCGTTCGCGCTCGGGACGGACGGAGGCGGATCGATCCGCGCGCCGTCGTCCCTGACGGGGCTCGTCGGCATCAAGGCGAATTTCAGCCGCATACCGGTGTGGCCGGCGAGCGCCACGCCGACGCTGGCGCATGTCGGCCCCATCGCGCGCACCGTGCAGGATGCCGCGCTCCTGATGCGGGTCTGCGCCGGCCCCTTTGCCGGTGATGCCTTTTCCGCGTTCGCTCCGATCCGCGCCGAGCCGTCCGCGTCGGAGGTCGGCAGGCTGCGGATCGCCTTTTCGCCGACGCTCGGCTATGCGCGCGTGGAGCCGGAGGTCGCGGCGGCGGTCGAGACCGCGGTCCGCAGGCTCGGCGACGTCTTCCCGGCGATCGAGCACGTCGAGGCGGTCTGCGAGGACGAGGGCGAGATCCTCGCGGCCGAGTTCATCGGCGGCTGCAGCGCGCGCCTCGGCGACGCGGTGGACGAGGCGCCGGACCTGATCGACCCGCCGCTGCTGGCCGCGATCCGCTCCTTCCGCACCATGACGGTCGACCACTTCACGCGGCTTTTGCGCCGGCGCCTGCGCCATCGCGAGGTGATGCGCACCTTCTTCGAGCGCTACGACGTCCTGCTGACGCCGACGACGCCGTGCACGGCATGGGACATCGAGCGCGGGCTGCCGCCCGGGCACGAGAACGCGATCGTGTGGTCCTACTTCACCTATCCGTTCAACCTGACGGGGCAGCCCGCCGGCTCGCTTCCCTGCGGGCTGAGCAAGGAGGGCCTGCCGGTCGGCCTGCAGTTCGTCGTGCCGCAGGCGCGCGAGGACGTGCTGGTCGCCGCCATGCGGGCCGCCGAGCGCGTGCTCGACAACCCCTGCGCCACGCCGATCGATCCGCGCTGAAGCGGCTAGAGGCTTTCCGGCTTGGGTGGAAACGCCCCCACTGTCATCGCTGCCGGCGCTCCCCTCCTTGTCATCCCCGCCGAAGCGAAGCGGAGAGCGGGGACCCAGGGCCACAGGCACGCGCTCACTCGTGACACTGGGTCCCGGATGGCCGCTGCGCGGCCTCCGGGATGACAGGGAGAGAGCGAAAGTCCCCCACCTTGTCATCCCGGCCGAGCGCCCTCCGCTGTCATCCCGGCCGAGCGCAGCGAGAGCCGGACCCAGCGACTCGCGAGCCGGCCTGAACCTGAAGCGCCTAGTGTGGGCCGCGCTAGTGTGAATTGACGCGCCCGTTCATGTGGCCGTTCAGGTGGAAGCCCAGCTCGTCCTGGATGTTGCTCGCCGCCTGCCGCCAGTCGCCGCCCGTGTAGGGCGTCTCGGCGCCGTTGGTCGCGACGTAGGGCGACAGCTCGTGCTCCAGTTCCTGCAGGACAGGTGCGGCGGGCTCCGGCAGGGCCGGGAACGCGCCGATGGATGATGCCAGCGCCTGCAGCTCGTGCAGGATCGCGCCGCGCCGGGCCTCGTGATCGGCGGTGACCCTGCGGACATCCTGAAGCAGCTTTTCGTCAAAGCGGTTGAGCGCTTCGCCGAGGGCTTTGACGAGCGCGAGCTCGTTGCCGGAGACCTCGGAGAGGCGTTCGCGCATTTCCTCGATGTGCTGGAGCAACTTTGTCATTGGCGTCCCCGTCGTGCCGAATCAGTCTCGGCAACGACCATCGCCGTTTTTTCCGCCCGAAATGAGGACACGCCGCGGCGCGCGCCTACTCGCGCGAGAGTGCCTGCTGCGCGAGAGCCGCCGATCGCGCGCCGCGCCGCGCGGAACGCTTTGCCGGGACGAGGCGGACGAGCAGCAGCGCGACGATGATGGCGGCATAGATGAGCGGTTCCGCCAGCCACGCCTTCACGACCAGCACGAAGTGCAGCGCGGCGAGCAGCGCGGCGACGTAGACGGCGCGATGCAGGCGGTTCCACGCCGGACCGCCGAGGCGGCGGATCATCGGCGCGTTGGAGGTGACGGCGAGCGGGAGGAGGATCGCGAAGGCCAGCATGCCGAGCGTGATGTAGGGGCGGCGGACGATGTCGCGCCAGACGGCGTCGAGATCGAGCCCCTGATCGAGGAAGATGTAAACGGACAGATGCAGCGCGGCATAGTAGAAGGCGATGAGGCCGAGCGCGCGCCGGTAGCGCAGCAGGTTCGGTCCGCCGAAGCGGCGCAGCGGCGTGACGGCGAGCGCGGCGATGAAGAAGCGCAGGGCCCAGAGGCCGAGCAGCCGCTCCAGCGTCTTCTGCGGGTCGGCGCCGAGCTGGTCCGTGAAGCCGAGATAGACATACCAGACGGCCGGCAGCATGCCGAAAATATAGAGCGCGCGCCGATAGGGGTTGGAGCCGAGCGCCAGACGCCCGATACCGTTCGCGGAGGGGGTGGGCATGGCGGTCAGTAGTTGGCCTTGAGGTCCATGCCGCTGTAGAGGCTCGCCACCTGGTCGCCGTAGCCGTTGAACATCAGCGTCGGCCGGCGCTTGACGAACAGTCCGCTCTCGCCGATGCGCCGCTCCGTCGCCTGGCTCCAGCGCGGATGATCCACGCTCGGGTTCACGTTGGAATAGAAGCCGTACTCGCGCGCGTTCGCCATGTTCCAGGTGGTCTTCGGCTGCTGGTCGGTGAGCGAGATGCGCACGATCGACTTGATGCCCTTGAAGCCGTATTTCCACGGCACGACGAGACGCAGCGGGGCGCCGTTCTGGTTCGGCAGCGGCTCGCCGTAAAGGCCGGTGGCCAGAATCGTCAGCGGGTGCATCGCCTCGTCGAGGCGCAGGCCCTCGACATAGGGCCACGGCAGCGGCTGGAAATAGCCGCGCTGCGCCGGCATCTCCTTCGGGCGGACGACGGTCTCGAAGGCGACGTACTTCGCCTGCGCCTGGGGAGCGGCCCGCGCGAGGATGCCGGCCAGCGGCACGCCGATCCACGGGATCACCATCGACCAGCCTTCCACGCAGCGCATGCGGTAGATGCGCTCCTCGAGCGCGCTGTCCTTGACGAGGTCGTCGAGGTCGTAGTCGGCCGGCTTGTCGACCAGGCCGTCGATCTTGACCTTCCACGGCCTGGGGTTGAACGAGCCGGCGTTCTTGACGGGATCGTCCTTGTCGGTGCCGAACTCGTAGAAGTTGTTGTAGCTGGTGACGTCCTTGAGGGGCGTAAGCGGCTCGTCGGTGGTGGAGAGCGGGCTCTTGGCGGCCTTGAGCGCGGCATCGGCCTTACCCGAGCCGGCGAGCCCGGCGACCAGGCCGGCCGCACCCGCAGCCAACCCGGCGAGCACCTCCCGGCGCCGCAGATAGATGGAACGGGGGGTGATGTCCGATGGCCGCACATCCGCCGGTCGCCTGACCGTCATGGCTCTCGTCCTTTCGTGTCCGCTGCCATCCGAGATATGGGCATCGCCGCCGGCCGGAAAGTTCAAAGCGCGATCATAACGCGCATGTGACCGGACGTGATGCACGCCCGCCATTAGGGTGTGGGCGGCGCATTTCCGTTGCGATCTTGCGCGGAGAGGCCCGCATATCTGCACTGCAACAATCATCCGGAGGAAAGCATGCCCAGTCCGCGGTTTATGGCATTCGCTGTTGCTGCGAGCGCTTTGCTGTTGAGCCAGGGAGCGGCGCACGCACAGCAGAGCAACATGAGCTTCTTCGTTACCAGCGTCGGGTCGGGAAAGGGTGCCGACCTCGGCGGGCTTGCGGGCGCCGACCAGCACTGCCAGGCCCTTGCCCAGGCTGCGGGAGCCGGCGGCAAGACCTGGCGCGCCTACCTGTCGACGCAGGGCAGCGGCGCCGTCAACGCGCGCGACCGCATCGGCTCGGGGCCGTGGCAGAACGCCAAGGGTGCCGTCATCGCCAAGAACGTCGCCGAGCTGCACGGGACCAACAACCTCACCAAGCAGACGGCGCTCACCGAGAAGGGCGATCCCGTCAACGGGCGCGGCGACAGCCCCAACACGCACGACATGCTGACGGGCTCGCAGCCCGACGGTACCGCGTTCGCGGGGGCGGACGACCGCACCTGCGGCAACTGGACGAAGAGCGGTCCCGACGGCGCGGCGATGCTCGGACACCATGACCGCATGGGCCTGAACGAGGAGCCGCCGGCGAAATCCTGGAACTCGTCGCATGCCTCGCGCGGCGGATGCAGCCAGGATGCGCTGAAGGGCACGGGCGGGGCCGGTCTCTACTACTGCTTCGCCGCCAACTGAGGCCAGGACCGCAACCAGGCACGCGCCTTGCTCGGGACGCTGGGTCCCGGCTCTCGCTGCGTTCGGCCGGGATGACAGTGGAGGGCGCTCGGCCGGGATGACACGGTGGGGCGACTTTTGCTCTCGTCCTGTCATCCCGGAGGCCGCTGAGCGGCCATCCGGGACCCGGCGACTCGCGAGCCGGCCTGAACCTGAAACGAGCTAGCGGGTGGCGACGCGCTCCACGTCGCCGGACTTGTCGACCCAGGCCAGATCGCCACGCCCCAGCATGTAGTTGACGTGCGCCTGCACCTCGCTGAAGGCGAAGCTCATCTGGTGCGGATCGAGCGGCCGGTGGAACAGCACGGGCAGCAGCTCCGCGGCCGAGTGCGGCCGCTTGCGGCAGGCCTCGGCGATGGCCGCGCAGCGGACCATGTGGTGCTCGGCGAGCTCGTCGCTGCGCGTGTGCAGCCCGCGGAACGGAAGCTGGTGGCCCGGCAGCACGAGAGCCGTCGACGGGATCGCCGCCTTGATCTCGCGCAGCGACCGCAGATAGAGGCCGAGCGGATCGCCCTCGGGGTCGACCGCCCACACGCTGACGTTGGGCGTGATCTTGGCGAGCACCTGGTCGGCGGCGAGGAAGGTGTCGTCCGCCGCGCAGTACAGCATCATCTGCTCGGGGGCGTGACCGTTTCCGGTCAGCACCGAGAACGACCGGCCGCCGATCTTGAGCGTGTCGCCGCCGACGACGCGGGTGAATGTCGGCGGCAGGCCCGAGACCATCTTCAGATATTGGTGGCCCTGCGTGGCGACGCGCTGGGTGGTGTCGGGATCGAGGCCGTGGCGCAGGTAGAAGTCGCGGTAGGGCTTGGCGTCGAGCGCGCCGGGGCTCAGCGAAATGTTGAGGCAGCCGAGATAGGTGGTCTGCGTCGCGAAGAGCGGCAGCGAGAAGCGTTCGCACAGCCAGCCCGCAAGGCCGATGTGGTCGGGATGGAAATGCGTGACGATGAGCCGGGTGAAGCGGCGCCCGCGTAGGGGCCCCGAGGCCATCGCGTCCCACGCGGCGCGCGTGGCGGCGTTGTCGATGCCGGTGTCCAGGATGGCCCAGCCGTCGCCGTCCTCGATGAGGTAGACGTTGATGTGATCGAGCCGGAAGGGCAGCGCGATGCGCGCCCACAGGATCCCCGGCGCGATTTCCAGCAGCTCGCCCGGAGCCGGCGGCGTCTCGACCGGGAAGGTCAGTTGCGTTTGCGTCTTGCTCAAGGTGGCGGTCGGAGGTTGTTGATGCGGAAGGAGCGAGTGTGCCATCAATGATTGTGCGTCGCACCAAAAACATCGGTACATGGCGGTTCTGGCAGCTATGCGACGAAAGAGCCCGGCTGCGGAACAGCATGTTGCCACGATTGGGCGAAATCGTCAGGCGGGCACTATCCGGGGGACGTTCATGCTTTTTGTCTGTCGTGCTGCTGCGGCGCTCGCCGCGTGTTGTCTGACGTTTGCCGCCCATGCCGGCTCGATCGAGAAATCCCTGCTCAAGCTCGACCCCGAGGAGCGCTCCCACCAGGCCTGCATCATCGCCGGGCTCGATGTCCTGAGGCACGACCCGCGCCTCAATGGCGCCGACCGCCTCAAGACCTCGATCTTTTCCCGCGCCGTCCTGTCGGGCACGTCGCTGACGGCAAAAGGGGGCGCCGTGCGTGCCAGGGGCCGCTGGTACGCGGTGACGTTTACATGCAACCTGACGCCGGACCTGATGAAGGCGACATCCTTCAAGTTCAAGATCGGCGAGGAAATCCCCAAGACGGCCTGGGACCGCTACGGCCTGTGGGGATGAGCTGAGGCGCCGGCTCAGGTCTTGAGCCGGTAGCCGGTGTGGAAAATCCACCAGACGATGGCAAGGCACGCGGCCAGGAAGACGAGCGTCATCGCCAGGCTGACGCCGACGCTGACGTCGGCCACGCCGTAGAAGCTCCATCGGAAGCCGCTGATCAGATACACGACCGGGTTGAACAGGCTGATCTTCTGCCACATCGGCGGCAGCACGCTCAGCGAATAGAAGCTGCCGCCGAGGAAGGTGAGCGGCGTGATGATCAGCAGCGGAATGATCTGCAGCTTCTCGAAGCCGTCGGCCCACACGCCGATGATGAAGCCGAACAGGCAGAAGGTGATCGCCGTCAGCAGCAGGAATGCCACCATCCACACCGGATGGGCGATGCTCAGGGGAACGAAGAAGCCGGCCGTCGCCAGGATGATGAGCCCCAGGACGACGGATTTCGTCGCCGCCGCGCCGACATAGCCGAGCACGATCTCGAAGTACGAGACGGGCGCCGACAGAAGCTCGTAGATGGTGCCCACGAAGCGCGGGAAGTAGATGCCGAAGGAGGCGTTGGCGATGCTCTGCGTCAGCAGCGTCAGCATCATCAGCCCCGGGACGATGAAGGCGCCGTAGCTGACGCCCTCGATCTCGGTGATGCGCGAGCCGATGGCCGCGCCGAACACGACGAAGTAGAGCGATGTGGAGATGACGGGCGAGATGATGCTCTGCATCAGCGTACGCCCCGTGCGGGCCATCTCGAACATGTAGATGGCCTGGACCGCGCGAAGGTTCATTGTTTCCTGCTCACCATGGCGATGAAGATGTCCTCGAGCGAGCTCTGGCTCGTCTGCAGGTCGCGGAAGCGGATGCCGGCGGCGAACAGGTCTCCCAGCAGGGTCCTGATGCCGGTCCGCTCGGCCTGCGTGTCGTAGGTATAGGTCAGGTGGCTCCCGTCCGGCGCGAGAATGAGGTTGTGCGCGGCGAGGCTGTCGGGGATGGCCTGCAACGGAGCGGCGAGCTGCAGGACGAGCTGCTTGCGGCCCAGCTTGCGCATCAGCTCGGCCTTGTTCTCGACCAGGATGATCTCGCCCTTGTTGATGATGCCGATGCGGTCGGCGAGCTGCTCGGCCTCCTCGATGTAGTGCGTCGTCAGGATGATGGTCGTCCCGGCCCCGCGCAGCTCGCGCACGATGTTCCACATGTCCTTGCGCAGCTCGACGTCGACGCCGGCGGTGGGCTCGTCGAGGAAGAGGATGCGCGGCTCGTGCGCCAGCGCTTTCGCGATCAGGACACGGCGCTTCATGCCGCCCGACAGCGTCATGATCTTGCTGTCCTTCTTGTCCCACAGCGACAGGGACTTCAGCACGCGCTCGATATGGCCCGGGTTGGGCGCCTTGCCCCACAGCCCGCGGCTGAAGCTGGTGGTGGCCCAGACGGTCTCGAAGGCGTCGGTGGTCAGCTCCTGCGGCACGAGGCCGATCAGGGAGCGCGTCGCGCGGTAGTCGCGGCCGATGTCGTGGCCGTCGACCGTCACGGAACCAGAGGACGCGTTGACGATGCCGCAGATGATGCTGATGAGCGTCGTCTTGCCGGCCCCGTTGGGCCCGAGCAGGGCGAAAATCTCGCCGTCGCCGATGTCGAGGTTGACGTTTTTCAGTGCTTGGAAGCCGGAGGCGTAGGACTTGGACAGGTTCGCGACTGTGATGATGGAGCGCATGCGTTCGCCGATGATTGTTATTGCCCGGCCGACCATACACCCGAGCGGGCCGATAGTATGGCCGCGAAGTCATTCAAACCGGATGCAACCCGAGCGTGCCCGCTTCTCAACGGTTGTCGAAGCGCCGCTCCAGGTAGAGCGTCCATTTGCCGATCGGATAGCAGTAGATGAAGAAGCAGAGAAGGACGAATGCGTAGAGCGGCGCCAGCAGCTCGGGGCGCGACCCCTCGGCCGCGTGCACCTGCGCGGTCAGCGTGACCATCTCGCTGACGCCGACGATGGAGGCGTTCACCGTCGACATGATGATGAGCGAGTAGAGGTTCATCCACGGCGGCAGCATGCGCTTGAGGGACTGCGGCAGGATGACGAGATAGAGCGACTGCCGGCGCGTCAGGCCGAGCGCGCTCGCGCTCTCCCATTGCCCGATCGGGATCGAGCGGATGGCGCCGCGCACGAGCTCGGACGTGTTGGCCATGACGGGCAGCGCGAAGCCGAACGTCGCCTTCGCCCAGTCGGGAAACGGGATGCGCAACCCGAACAGCCTGATCTCGAACGGGATCAGGAACATGCACAGGAACAGCAGCACCAGCCAGGGCGAGTTGCGGAAGATCTGCGTGACGACGCGGGCGGTGCCTCTGACGAGCCGCACGTTCGAAATCTGGCCGAGGCCGACCGGGACGCCGGCGGCGGTGCCGATCGCCATCGCCAGGACGGAGATCACGATGTTGAAGAGGAAGCCCCACAGCAGCAGCGGCGCCCATCGGATCAGCACCTCGATCGCCGAGGGCTTGGGCTCCGCGGCCTGCTGGGCAACGGCCATCGTCGCCAGACAGAAGGCGGCGAGCGCGACCAGCACGACGGTCCCGGTCGCCCGGCCATAGGGGCCGGGCGCGGCATCGCCCGCGGCCGGCACAGGCTTCGTCGGCAGGAAGGCATCGCGATAACGCAGCATGTCAGTGGCCCCCTTTCGGCCCGAAGCCCGGGACCGCGAGGCGGCGCTCGATGCTGTTCAGCAGGGCGACGAGGGCGAAGACGAGGACCAGGTAGGCGAAGAGGACGAACAGCATCATCTCGCGCACGTTGGTCGAGTCGCCCCAGATCTGCTTCGAGACGTAGAGCAGCTCGGGCACGGCGATGGCGTAGGCGAGGTTGGTCGTCTTGACCAGGTTGACGAGGTTGTTGCCGAGCGCGGGCAGGCAGATGCGGATCGCCATCGGCAGCACGACGAGGCGGTAGGTCTGCCAGCGGGTGAGGCCCGAGCTCGTCGCCGCCTCGACGGTCGCCTTCGGGATCGCCTCGATGCCGGAGCGGAAGATCTCGATGTTGAACGCGCCGGCGAAGAGGGACAGCGAGATGATGGCCCACTGCACGTTGGTGACCATGGGCACCAGGGCGCCGGAGCCGTCGGGAATGCGGGGCAGCAGGTAGCCGAGGCCGAAATAGAAGAAGTAGATCTGCACCAGCGGCGGCGTGTTGCGGAAGAACGAGATGAAGCCGGCGATGATGCGCCTGATCCAGACGAGCTTCGAGCCCTGCAGCCAGGCGCCGAGGATGCCGACGATGATCGAGAGGATGATGGTGATGACCGAGAGCTCGACCGTGAGGAAGAAGCCCTTGATGATGCGGGCGCGATCGAAGTCGTCGTAGATGAAGGTCAGGTTGATGCCGGTCCGCTCGTAGAACTCGCGGAACCAGTCATAGATCGGCTGCATGCGCAGGCTCGGCTCGGTCGGGACGAAGGACGTCGGGACGAAGGGCGGGCGGATGCATCACGCACCCGCCCGCGAAGATCCGGCGGAAAACGGCAGCCTCAGCTGCCGCTCTTGGCCTTCTCATGCATGCGCTTGGCGTAGTCGGTGGGCGGGATCTTCCACTTCTTCTCCAGCGCGACGATGCGGCCCGACTTCATCCAGCCCTTGGTCAGGTCTTCCAGGACCTTCTGCAGGCCCGTCTCGCCCGGCTTCACGGCCATCGCCCAGGGCGTCTCCCTGATGCCCGGCAGCGGCATGCCGTAGTCCTTCCAGTCCGCATCCGTCAGCTTGCCGGCGATGAAGGTCTGGTCATAGAGGTAGCCGATGCAGTCGCCGTTCTTGAGCGCGAGCAGCGGCTTCTCGGAGCCGTCGAAGGAGGCGATCTCCGGGCCGTACTTCTGGGCGACGTCCTTGTTGTAGAAGGCGCCCGTGGTGCCGCAGAGCTTCTTGCCCTTGAGGTCTTCCCACTTCTTGACCGGCGCGCCCTTCTTCAGAAGAATATTGACGGCGTCGGAGTAGTAGAGCGGCTCGATGACTTGCACGACCTTGCGGCGCTCGGGCTTGTCCGACATGGTCGCGATCATCAGGTCGATCTTGCCCTGATTGAGAAACTCCATGCGGTTGGCGGACACGACCGGCACCAGCTCGAGCTTCACGCCGAGCTTCTTGGCCACGTCGGCCGCCAGATCGGGCTCGAGCCCGATGATGCCGCCCGAGGGATCGCGGAAGCCGAACGGCTTGTAGTCCGCCTTCACGCCGACGATCAGCGTGCCGCGCTTCTTGATGTCTTCGAGCACATCGGCCTGGACCGCCGTCCCCACCGCGGCGAGCGCGACGGCGGCGATGCCGATCATCCTGAGAAATTTCATGCAATCCTCCTGAAGCCACGTTGCCGCAACAGGCTACAGGATTTCCGCCAGGCAATCGACCCTTCCCGCCGCCGGCTCGGGAGGCAGGCTGCCGCTAGGCGCGCCAGATGCCGGCGAGGTAGCGCAGCCAGTTGCCGCCCAGCACCCCCTCGATGCGCTTCTCGCTCCAGCCCCGCCGCTCCATGGCGGCGGTCAGGTTCGGATATTGCGAGAGATTTTCCAGGTTCTTGACCAGGGGGGCGGTGCCGCGCGTCGGCACCATGCGGCGGGCGTAGCCCTTGTCGTGGCGCAGCCAGTCGAAGAAGGCCTCGTCCTGGCCCTCGGTGAAGTCGGTGCCGATGCCGATGTTCTCCTCGCCGCAGATGCCGATCATGTACTCGAAGAGGTCGATGCAGTCGTCGAGCGTGGAGGCGGCGCCCTTGGCCATGAACGGCGGATAGGTGGCGACGCCGACGAAGCCGCCGGCCTTGATGATGGTGCGGAGCTGATCGTCGGTCTTGTTGCGCGGGTGGTCGAAGAGGCCGGCGGGGCAGACGTGGGAATAGGTGCAGGGCTGCTTCGAATGGGCGATGGCCTCGTCCGCCGTGCGCGCGCCGACGTGCGACAGGTCGACGGCGATGCCGAGCCGGTTCATCTCCGAGATGGCCTCGCGGCCGAAGCCCGACAGGCCGCCGTTGTGCTCCTCCCAGCAGCCGCTGCCGACCAGGTTCTGCGTATTGTAGGTGAGCTGGATGACGCCGACGCCGAGCTTCTTGAACAGCGCCAGCGTGTCGAGCCGGTCCTCGATGGCCGATGTGTTCTGGAAGCCGAGGATGATGCCGACCTTGCCGGCGGCCTTGGCGCGCCTGACGTCCTCGCTCGTGTGCACCGGCATGATGAGGTCGCCGTGCTCGTCGAACCATTTCTGCCAGGCGGCGATGTTCAGCATCGTGCCGCGGAAGCCTTCCCAGATGGAGCAGGTGCAGTTGGCGGCCGTCAGCCCGCCCTCGCGCATGTGCTCGAAGACGGAGCGGCTCCAGCGCGAAACGACGAGGCCGTCGATGACGATGGAGCGGGAGTGGATGGAGCTGGCCATGGTGCGTCTCTTCGTGTTGCGGGGGCGTGGGGTCAGGCGACGGTGGCGGCGATCTCGCCGGCCGTCATGAAGCGCGAGCGCGCGTGCGATTTCATGTAGGCGAGGTGGCGGGCCACCATGCGCAGGCGGCCGGGATGGCCGATGAGCTGCACGTGCAGGGTGAGGTGATAGAAGGTGCCCTCCCAGTCGTAGAGGCCGTCGAACTCCTCGCGCCACACCTGCTCGGCGTCGATCGCGGGGCGCACGACGCGGCCGACCTCGCCGCCGTATGAGAAGAACGGGGCGTCCGCCATGTGCCACTGCACAGGCAGCTCGACGACGGGCGTCGGCTTGCCGTCCTTCATGTGCCGGTAGGGGCGCAGCCGGTCGTGGAAGTTGGTGGAGACGGTGACGCCGTGCTTGAGGAGGAGGTCGAGCGTGCGGTCGCTCCATTCCCACGAGGGCGAGCGCCAGATGTTGGGCATCTTGCCGGTGATGGCGCGGATGCTCTCCATGCCGGCGACGAGCTCATGCTCCTCCTGCTCGGGCGTCAGGGTCTGGATGGGCTTGTGGCCGTGGCCGTGGCTGCCGACTTCGTGCCCGCGGCGCACGATTTCCCGCACGGCATCGGGATAGCGGTCCGCCGTGAGGCCGGGGACGAAGAACGTCGCCTTGATGCTCATGTCGTCGAGCAGCGCGAGCACGGGCTTCAGGCCCTCGTGGATCTCGAAGGCGCCGTGCGACTGCAGCACGGGCCGCTTCGCGTTCTCGGGCTTGCGGCCGAGCCAGATGGCCTCGCCGTCGAGGCAGATGCCAAGGGTGATGGGGAAGTCGGCGGTCATGCGTGGTGCTCCCTGGTTCCGGTTTCAGTCACCGGGGTCGTTGCGGGGGGTGACGAGCGTGCGTGCCGTGCGGGCGGCGGCCCGACGGCGAGCAGGCCGCGCAGGCTCTGCTCGGCGGCGATGTTCTCGAGGCGCGCGAAGAGGCGGGCGCCGGCGTCGGGCGACAGGGCCGCGCGCGTGCAGTCGGTGAACTTGTCGCGCAGCGCGTCGGCCGAGAGCGGGCGTCGCGCATGGCCGAACGGCCAGACGACGGTCTCTTCGAGCGTCGTGCCGTCCGCCAGCGTGACGGCGAGCCGGCAGCGCTCGGCGCCCGAGCCCGGCGCGATGGTCGCCGGCAGGCCGGGATCGAGGTGCATGTGGACGCGCGGGCGGAAACCGGCGAGCGCCGGATCGGCGATGGCGTCAGCCGAGAAGTCGTCAAGCGCGATGCGGTCGCGATGGGCGGCGATGGCGAGGCAGTGGTTGAGGCTGAAGCGGGCCTGCGGCGTGGTGGCGGGCCGCTCGTACATCAGGTTGCGCTGCACGATCTCGGAGACGTAGGCGTCGACGCGGGTGACGTCGTTTGCCCCGAAGCGATGTGCCTTGCGCAGCGCGAACAGCGCGTCGATCGGGCGGTGGGCGCTGGCGCAGCAGGGATAGGCCTTGATCCATGCGCCGGGGTCGACGATGGCGGGCGGGCCGGCGAGACAGGCGAGGCCGGCCGCGAAGCCCGGGGCGCCGGCGCCGCCGTAGAGATCGGCGAAGGACCACGGCCCCTCGAGGACGGCGGGCGCGGCGGTGAGGCCCTGCTCGGCGAAGAGGGCCGCCAGGATGCCGGCCTGTGCGGCGAGCCCGGCGTGCGCCGGCTTCATGTCGGTGCCGAACTGCAGCTTGCTGCCGGCGGCGAAGCTCGTCGCGGCGCTGATGGCGTGCTGCATGCGCCGGGCGTCGAGGCCGATCAGGCGTCCGCATCCCGCCGCGGCTGCCGGCGCGCACAGCGTCACCGTCGTGTGCCAGCCGCGCGCATAGTGCGCGTAGTTCATGGCGGCGGCGAGCGCGTTGAGGACGTCGAACGAGACGGCGAGCCCCTCGACGAACCGGCGGCCGGTGGCGTCGCGCTCCTGCGCCAGCGCCAGCAGCGCGGGGACGAAGACGGCGCTGGCATGGGCCGCCGCGGTCTCCTGCACGTCGTCGTAGTCGAGCGCGTGCGCGGCCGCGCCGTTGACGAGGGCGGCCCACGGGGCGGGAGCGGGCGAGCCGGCGAGAACGGTTTCAGCCGTGCCGCCGGGCCACGGCGCGACGGCGCGGGCAAGGGCACGCGGCGCGGCATCGTCCGCGCCCGCGATCATGCAGGCGATGGTGTCGATGGCGGCGCGCGCCGCCGCCACGTTCATATCGTCGCGTCCGGCACGCGGCGCGTCGGCGGCATGGGCGGCAAGGGCCGCCGTGGCGTCCGTGCGGGCCGTCATGCGATGGCCTCCGCAGGTGCCGGGGCGTCCCATGTCCCGGCCTCGGCGGCGAAGTGGCAGCGCGACCGCTGCCCGCCCCCGGCGTCCACGACCGGCGGCGGGACGGTGCGGCAGATGTCGCGCGCCACCGGGCAGCGCGTGTGGAAGCGGCAGCCGTCGGGCGGCGAGATGGGCGAGGGGATGTCGCCGGCGAGCGGCGGGCTGCGGCGCTGGCGGGCGCGCTCGGGATCGGGGATCGGGCTCGCCTCGAGCAGCGCCAGCGTATAGGGGTGGCTCGGCCGCGCGAAGATCGCCTCCGTCGGCCCCTCCTCGACCACCTGGCCGAGATACATGACGATAACGCGGTCGCTGAAGGAGCGCACGACGCCGAGGTCGTGCGTGATGAAGAGATAGGCGAGGTTGTGCCGGTCCTTCAGGTCCTTGAGCAGCGTCAGGATCTGCGCGCGGATGGAGATGTCGAGCGCGGAGACGGCCTCGTCGGCGATGACGATGCGCGGCCGCAGCGCCAGCGCGCGCGCGATGCAGATGCGCTGGCGCTGGCCGCCGGAGAACTGATGCGGATAGCGGCCGAGGTAGGCCTGGCCGGGGCTCAGGCCCACCATGTCAAGCAGGCGGACGACTTCGGCGCGCAGCTCGCGGCGCGGCACGACGCGATGGATGCGCAGCGGCTGCGCGAGCGTCTGGTAGATGGTCTTGCGCGGATTGAGCGAGTCGAAGGGGTCCTGGAAGACCATCTGGATCTCGCGCCGGTCCTTTCCGGAACGGGACTTGCCGGCCGCGCCGCCGACTTCGTGGCCGTCGAAGCGGATGGAGCCGCCGGTCGCCGTCGCCAGGCCAAGGATGGTGCGGGCCAGCGTGGTCTTGCCGCAGCCGCTCTCGCCGACGACGGCGACGATCTCGCCGTCGCCCACCGACAGGCTGACGCCCGAGACGGCATGCACATAGGCCTGCGGCGCCCGCAGCCAGCCGCCGCCGACGGGGAAGCGGACCTCGAGGTCCTCGATGTCAAGAAGCGGCGGCAATGGGGCGGTCCTCGTGCAGCCAGCAGCGCGCCTTCGCGCCGCTGCCGATCTCGAACATCGGCGGCAGCTCGGCGGCGCATTTCGCGAAGGCTTCCGTGCAGCGCGGATGGAAGCGGCATCCGGCGGGCGGGGCGATGAGACTTGGCGGCTGGCCGTCGATGTAGGCCAGCGTCGGCGTGCGCCGGTCGGCCGACAGCGTCGAGCGCAGCAGCGCGCGCGTGTAGGGATGCTGCGGCCTGGCAAAGAGGGTGGCGATGTCGCCCTCCTCGACGATCTTGCCGGCGTACATGACGTAGGCGCGATCGCAGTACTCGGCGACGAGGCCGAGGTCGTGCGTGATGAGAAGCAGCGAGCTCGACAGCTCGCGGCGCAGCTCGGCGAGGAGCCGCATGATCTGCGCCTGAATGGTCACGTCGAGCGCCGTCGTCGGCTCGTCGGCGATCAGCAGCGCCGGCTGCGAGGATATGGCCATGGCGATGAGCACGCGCTGGCGCATGCCGCCGGAGAGCTGGTGCGGGAAGTAATCCATGACCGACGCGGCGGCCGGGATGCGCACGCGCTCGAGGGACGCGAGCGCGGCTGCGTGCGCCGCGCGGCGGCCGAGCCGCTGGTGCAGCACGACGGCCTCGACGATCTGCTCGCCGACGCGCATCAGCGGGTTGAGGAACGTCATCGGGTCCTGGAACACCATGGCGAGGCGGCCGCCGCGGACCGATCGCATCTCGCGCTCGGTGAGCGCCATGAGATCGCGGCCCTCGAACCGCACCGTGCCGGATTCGATGCGGCCGGGCCGGCGGATGAGCCGCATCAGCGACAGGGCCGTCATGCTCTTGCCGGAGCCGGACTCGCCCACGAGCGCCACCGCCTCGCCCTGCCGCACCTGCAGCGACACGCCGTCGACGGCCTTCACCACGCCGCTGTCGGTGTAGAGCCGCGTGACGAGATCGGTTGCCGCGAGAAGGGGCTCGGCCATCAGCGTTCCCTCGACCGCGGGTTGAGGACGTCCGTCAGGCCGTCGCCGACGAGATTGAGGCTGAGCACGCACAGGAAGATGAGGAGGCCCGGGAAGGCCGTCGTCCACCAGGCCGAGCGCATGATCTGCTGCGCCTCCTGCAGCATCTGGCCGAGACTGGCGCGGGTCGGATCGCCGAGGCCGAGGTAGCTGAGCCCGGCCTCGAGCAGCATCGCCTGGCCGACCATGAGGGTGGCGTTGACCACCACGGGGCCGAGCGCGTTGGGCAGGATCTCGACGAAGATCAGGCTGGCCTTGGAGGCGCCCGCGACGCGCGCCGCGTCGACGAACTGCCGCGAGCGCAGGCTCAGGAACTCGGCGCGCACGAGGCGCGCGATCTCGGGCCAGCTGAGCAGGGCGATGGCGGCGACGATATTGAAGATGCTGGCGCCGAAGAAGGCGACGAGAAGGACGGCCAGGAAGAAGCGCGGGATGGTCTGGAAGACCTCGGTGATCCGCATGAGGATCTCGTCGATGGCGCGGCCGAAGAAGCCCGACAGGCCGCCGACCAGGATGCCGAGCAGCGTCGAGATCGTGGCGGCGCTGAAGCCGACGATGATGGAGACGCCGAGACCGCTGACGGAGCGGCTGAGCACGTCGCGGCCGAGCTCGTCGGTGCCCATCGGATGGGCGAGCGTCGGCGCCTGCATGCTGGGACCGGTGTCGATGCGCGAGGGCTCGAAGCGCACGAGATAGGGGCCGGCGACGGCCATCGCGATCAGCGCGGTGAGGATGACGGCCGCCACCACGGCGCTGTGGTTGCGCGAGAAGATGCGCCACCAGGTCGGCTCGCGGATACCTGCGACTGTGTCCATCGCGCTCACCGGTACGTGACGCGCGGATCGATCAGCGCGTAGATGATGTCGGTGATGACGTTGGCCGCGATCACCAGGGTGGAGAGGACGACGAACAGGCCCATCAGCACCGGATAGTCGCGCGCGCCGATGGCCTCATAGAGCAGCCGGCCCATGCCGGGCCAGGCGAAGACCGTCTCGGTGAGGACGGAGCCGGCGAGCATGAAGCCGAAGTTGAGCCCGATCACCGTGACGACCGGCAGCAGCGCGTTGCGCAGGGCGTGGCGGTAGACGACCGATCGTTCGGCGACGCCCTTGGCGCGGGCCGTGATGATGAAGTCGAGCGCGAGCACCTCCTGCATCTTCACCCGCGTCAGGCGGTAGATCAGGGCCAGATGGTAGAAGCTGTAGGTCAAGGCCGGCAGCACGAGATGGTGGGCGATGTCGACGATGCGCCCCCAGCCGGCGGACGGCGCGCGCAGGCTGTACATGCCCTGGGTCGGAAACCAGGAGAGCTGCAGCGCGAACACGATCAGCATGATCTGGCCGAGCCAGAAGACGGGCATCGAATAGCCGGCGAGCGAGACGAACGTGGCCGCATGGTCGCGCAGGGAATAGGGGCGCTGGGCGGCGATCACGCCGAGCAGGATGCCGACGACGCTGCTGAAGACCAGCGCCGTCCCCATCAGCAGGAAGGTCGCGGGCATGCGCCCGAGGATCAGCGACAGCACGGGCTCGCGGAAGCGCAGGGAGTAGCCGAGGTCGAAGTGGACGAACTTGACGAGGTAGGTGGCGAGCTGCGTCATCAGCGGCTGGTCGAGCCCGAATTCGCGGCGCAGCCCCTCGATGTACTCGGGCGTCGCTTCGTTGCCGCCGATGAGGAAGTCCACCGGGTCGCCGGGCGCGGAGTGAATGAGGACGAAGTTGATGAGGATGATGACGAAGATGAGGGGGATCGCCTGCAGGATGCGGCGCACCACATAGCGGGAGAGCGAACTGCCTCGCATCGTCTCACCTGAACTGCCGGCCGGCGCCGGGACGTGGGCCCGGCGGCAGGCGGCGCTTTAGACCTGCAGCTGCATCAGGCGGGGCCGGCATTGCGACTGCGCGGCTCCGCCTGTTCGACCTTATTTGACTTCGTAAGCGCTTTCGCGGCTTTCGATGTACCCCTGGGGTCCGGTCACGATGCCCTCGAACTTGGCCGAGGCGGCGTGGACCGGCGGCAGCTCGAACAGCGGCAGGGCCGGCAGGTCGGTGAGGAGCTGCTTCTGGATCTGGTGCCACATCTCGGCCCGCTTGGCCGGGTCGGCGATCTTGTACTCGGCGTCGAACATCTCGTCGGTCTTGGGGTTCGAATACCCCATCGCGTTGACGAACGGCACCTTCAGGATCTGCTTGGTGTGATAGCGCGCGTTGACGCTGATCGTCGGGTCGGGACCGGTGGTGAAGAGCTGCATCGCCAGATCGAAGTCCCACTGCCGGTAGACGCGGTCGGTGAAGGACGGGCGGTCGAAGGTCTGCACCGTGACGTCGATGCCGAGCTGGGCGAGGTTGTCCTTGACCACCTCCGAGGCGCGGCCCTCGTAGTCGCGGCCGGCGGCCCAGAAGAGGCGCAGCGGGAAGCGCTTGCCGTCCGCCTTGCGCGGGAAGCCCGCCTCGTCGAGCAGCTTGTTGGCCTTCTCGGGATCGAACTTGTAGTCGTACTCCGGGGTGAAGGCCCACTTGACGTTGCTGCTGACGTGGCTGTGGGCGACCTTCGCCTCGCCGAAGAGCGACCTCTGGACGAGCGTGTCGCGGTTGATGCCGTAGGCCAGCGCCTGGCGGACGCGGATGTCCTTCAGGGCCGCGTTGCGGTGGTTCATCAGCATGAAGCCGTTCGTCGCCGCCGCATCGCCCTTCTGCAGCAGCTTGAAGCGCTTGTCCTTGCGCAGCTTCGCGAGCTGGTCGTAGGGCACGATGTACCAGTGCAGGAAGTCCACCTCGCCGCGCTCGAAGGCGAGGAAGCGGGCGGCGGCGTCCGGCATGATCTGCAGCACGACGCGGTCGAGGTAGGGCTTGCCCTCGCGCCAGTAGCTGTCGTTGCGCGCCAGCTCGACATAGCCGCCCTTCTCCCACTTGGAGAACTTGAACGGGCCGCTGCCGATGGGCTTCTGGTTATAGGGATTGGTCTTGGGGTCGGTGCCCTCGTAGATGTGCTTGGGCATGATGAGCGCGCTGCTCGAAAGCACGCTGCCGAGCATCGTCAGGAAGGGAACGTAGGGCGTCTTGAGGCGGAATTCGAACGTGTAGGGGCCGGTCGCCTTGGCGGAGGCCACGTTCGGCCACCAGGTGCCGGCGCGCGGGTGGTACTTGGCGATCAGCTCGTTGAAGGTGAACTCGACGTCGGCGGCGGTGACCGGCTTGCCGTCATGCCATTTCGCGTTCTCGACGAGCTGGAACGTGTAGACCAGGCCGTCGGGCGAGACGGTCCAGCTCTTGGCGAGATCCGGCTTCGGCTGCAGGTTGTCGTCGAGCAGGATGAGGGCGTTGAAGATGTTGTCGGCGACGATGAATGTCGGCGTGTCCGTGGTCAGGAAGGGCACCAGCGCGGGCGGCTCGTTTTCCAGCGCGATGATGAGGGTGCCCCCGCGCTTCGGCGTTTGCGCATCGGCGGCGGGCGCAAAGCACAGGGCCGCCAGGGCGCCGATCACGAGAGAGAGTTTGCGCGCGCTGAAGAACATCGGACACCATCTGTCAGTGTTGGACATCGCGCGAGGCGGCTGCCTCGGCTCGCACGAGTATGGGAACGGAAAACAGCGCCGGTTTGCCCTGTGCCGACCTTTTCTTGACCGACGCCGACACCGCTAGATGTGTTTGCGTTCCATGCGCGGCGCGTGGCCGAAACGCTGCCGGAACGAGCGCGAGAAATGCGCGGCACTCGCAAACCCCGTCGCGACGGCGATATCGAGCACCGACATCGACGTCTGCCGCAGCAGCATGCGCGCCCGGTCGAGGCGCAGCGTCAGCACATGCTCGCCGATGGTGTGACCCAGATGGGCGCGGAACAGGCGCTCGAGCTGGCGCACCGAGACGCCCGCCGTCTCGGCCAGCGAGCGGCGATCGACCGGCTCCTCGATCGAGGCCTCGATGTGCTCGAGCACCGAGAGAAGCGGCGCATGCCGGACGCCGTAACGGTCGCGCAGCGACATGCGCTGCGGCTCGCCGGCCGCCGTCAGGCGCGAGTGCAGGAACCACTCGCTGACCGCGCTCGCCAGCGTGCGGTCGTAGCGCCGGCCGATCAGGGCCGTCATCATCTCCATGGCGGCCGCGCCGCCGGAGCTGGTGCAGCGCATGCCGTCGATCTCGTAGCGCGCCGTGGTGACGTGGTGGCGCTGGAACATCTCCTTGAAGGCCGGGATGTACTCCCAGTGCATGGTGCAGCGGTAGCCGGCGAGCAGCCCGGCGCGACCGAGGATGACGGGCCCGCCCGCCACGCCGCCGATGCGCGTGCCGCGCCGGGCCTGGGCGCGCAGCCATTTCAGGGTGGGGCCGTGGTCGAACAGGGTGGGGTTGCCGCCGGCGCAGACGAACAGGTCGTCGACATCCACGGGCCGGTCGATCCCCTGGTCGGGAACGATGGCGACGCCGTTGGAGGCGACGACGGGGCCGCCGTCCGGCGAGATGTGCAGCCAGCGGTAAAGCTCGCGCCCCGACAGCGTGTTGGCCGCCCGGTAGGGCTCGACGGCGCAGCTGTAGGTCATCAGCGCGAAGCCGGGCACCAGAAGGACGCCGATCCGGTGCGGCGCCGCGTCGTCCGCAAGGGGCGGCCGGGCCGCATTTTTGCGGCTGCGATCCGAAGGCCGGCGGTGGAGGTCGCTCTCGCTCAAGAAAAAGTCGCTCCAAGTCATGAGGGAGGCGGCGATCGTGCCAGATTTGCGGCCCAATACAAGATGCGTGCACACGCCCGGGCAACGGTCGATGCGATATTCCCTTGCGGCTCTGGTTAGGAACGCCCTCTCGGGGCAGCGGCGCTGGCAGCCGGCCTGGCGCGATCCCGAGCCCAAGGCCGAGTACGACACCATCATCGTCGGCGGCGGCGGCCACGGCCTGGCGACGGCCTACTACCTCGCCAAGGAGCACGGCATCACCGACGTCGCCGTGATCGAAAAGAGCTACATCGGCTCGGGCAACGTCGGCCGCAACACCACGATCATCCGCTCGAACTACCTGCTGCCGGAGAACACGCCGTTCTACGAGTGGTCGCTGAAGCTGTGGGAGGGCCTCGAGCAGGACATCAACTACAACGCGATGGTGTCGCAGCGGGGCGTGCTGAACCTCTTCCATTCCGATTCGCAGCGCGACGCCTTCGCGCGGCGCGGCAACGCGATGCGCCTTGCCGGCGTGGATGCCGACCTGCTGATGGCGGACGACGTGCGGCGCATGGTGCCGCTGCTGGACTTCAACAATGCGCGCTTTCCCATCAAGGGCGGGCTGCTGCAGCGGCGCGGCGGAACCGTGCGCCACGATGCGGTCGCCTGGGGCTATGCGCGGGCAGCCGACCGGCGCGGCGTCGACATCATCCAGAACTGCGAAGTCACCGGCATCCGGCGCGAGGGCGGGCGCGTCGTCGGCGTCGAGACGACGCGCGGGCCCATCCGGGCGAAGCGGGTGGGGCTTGCGGTGGCGGGCAGTTCCTCGCGGCTGGCGGACATGGCGGGGCTGCGCCTGCCGATCGAGAGCCACGTGCTGCAGGCGTTCGTGTCCGAGGGCATCAAGCCGCTGATCGACACGGTCGTCACGTTCGGCGCGGCGCATTTCTATATCAGCCAGTCCGACAAGGGCGGGCTCGTCTTCGGCGGCGATATCGACGGCTACAACTCCTATGCGCAGCGCGGCAACCTGCCGATCGTCGAGGACGTGATGAGCTGCGCGATGGCGCTGTTCCCCTCGCTCGGCCGCCTGCGCTACCTGCGCCAGTGGGGCGGCCTGATGGACATGTCGATGGACGGCTCGCCGATCATCGACCGCACGCCGGTCGACGGGCTCTTCTTCAACGGCGGCTGGTGCTACGGCGGCTTCAAGGCGACGCCGGCGTCCGGCTGGTGCTTCGCCCACACCATCGCGACGGGAACGCCGCACGCGCTCAACGCGGGCTTCCGGCTCGACCGGTTCGCCCGCGGCCACCTGATCGACGAGGCCGGCCATGGCGCCACGCCCAATCTGCACTGACGGAGCTGTGGAATGCGTCTGACCTGCCCGTTCTGCGGCGAGCGCAGCACCGACGAGTTCGTCTATCTCGGCAGCGCCGAGCCCGTGCGCCCGGGCGCGGAGGCCGCCGATGCGGCCTGGACGGACTACGTCTTCGTGCGCGCCAACCCCGCCGGCCCCAATCGCGAGTACTGGCACCACACGCACGGCTGCCGGTCGTGGCTGGCGGTGACGCGGGACACGCGCACGCACGAGGTGCTCGATGTCGCGACCGCGCGCGCCGACCAGGCGGAGGCCGGCACATGACGATGCACCTCACGCCGTCGCGCGCGCCGACCGCGCGGGCGGCCGGCCGGCGCTGGACGGGCGGACTGATCGACCGCTCGACGACGGTGCCGTTCACCTTCGACGGCCGCACGCTCAGCGGCCATCCGGGCGACACGCTCGCCTCCGCGCTGCTCGCCAACGGCGTCCGGCTGGTGGGGCGCTCCTTCAAGTATCACCGGCCGCGCGGCATCCTGACGGCAGGGCCCGAGGAGCCCAACGCGCTCGTCGAGCTGCGCTCGGGCGCGCGGCGCGAGCCCAACACGCGCGCCACCGTGGCCGAGCTCTATCCCGGGCTCGACGCGCGCAGCCAGAACCGCTGGCCGTCGCTGGCGCTGGACCTGATGGCGGTCAATTCGCTCGCCGCGCCGATCCTGCATGCCGGGTTCTACTACAAGACGTTCATGTGGCCGGCCGCGTTCTGGGAGGCCGTCTACGAGCCGCTGATCCGCAGGGCGGCGGGCCTCGGCCGCGCCGCACGCGCCGTCGATCCGGATGTCTACGAGCGCGCGCACCTGTTCTGCGACGTGCTGGTGGTGGGCTCGGGCCCCGCGGGATTGATGGCGGCGCTGGCCGCGGCGCGCAGCGGCGCGCGCGTCGTGCTGTGCGAGCAGGATTTCAGGCTCGGCGGGCGCCTGCTCTCGGAAACGACCGACTTCGCGGCGGGCGATGCCGCGAGCTGGGTCACCGCGGCGGAGGGCGAGCTGGCCGCGACGCGCACCGTGCGCGTGCTGCGCCGGACCACGGTCTTCGGCATTTTCGATCACGGCGAATGCGCCGCCGTCGAACGCGTCAGCGACCATCTGCCCGAGCCGTCGCCGCACGCCGTACGCCAGCGGTACTGGAAGATCGTGGCGCGCCGGATCGTGCTGGCGGCGGGCGCCATCGAGCGGCCGATGGTCTTTGCGGGCAACGACCGTCCGGGCGTCATGACCGCGAGCGCGGTCCGCTCCTACATCAATCGCTACGGCGTCGTGCCGGGATCGCGGGCGGTGGTGCTCGGCGGATGCAACGATGCGCAGCAGACCGCGGAAGCGCTGCGGCTCGCGGGGGCCTCGGTCGAGGCCATCATCGAGCCGCACCAGGCCCCGGCCCGGTCGCGCGACTGGCGCCGGATGGCGGGGGCGCGCATCGTCGGCACGCGGGGTCGGCTGTCGCTGTCGTCGGTCGAGGTGGCCGAGGCGTCGGGCAAGCGCGAGCGGATACCCGCCGATCTTATCGCCATGGCGGGCGGATGGGACCCGACGCTGCACCTGACCTGCCACCTGGGCGGGCGGCCCGCATGGGACGAGACGATCTCGGCGTTCGTGCCGGGATCGCTGCCGCCCGGGCTGCAGGTGGCCGGCGCGGCCGCGGGGCGGTTCAGCCTGCAGGCGGCATTCGAGGACGGGGCGCGCGAAGGCCGCGCCGCCGCGGAGGCGGCCGGCTTCAAGGCGCCGGCCATGGACGTGCCGCAGTGCCGCGACGCCCCTGCCTACGAGGCGCCGGCCTTCTGGCAGGTGGAGCACGGCGGGGCGAAGGCGTTCATCGATTTCCAGAACGACGTCACGGCGGACGACATCGCGCTCGCGAGCCGCGAGGGCTATCGCCGCGCCGAGCACGCCAAGCGGTATACGACGCTCGGCATGGCGACGGACCAGGGCAAGACCTCGGGCGTCAACGGCATCGCGGCGCTGGCCGCCGTCAACCGCGATACGATCGCCCGCACGGGGACGACGGTCTATCGCCCGCCCTATACGCCGGTGGCCATCGGCGCCATCGCCGGGCACGAGCGCGGGCGCATGTTCCGGCCCTCGCGCCTCACGCCTACCAACGACTGGGCCCGGGAGCAGGGCGCCGTGTTCGTCGAGGTCGGGGCCTGGTATCGCGCGCAGTGGTACCCGAAGCCGAACGAGACCGACTGGCTGCAGAGCGTCTCGCGGGAGGCCGCCGCGGTGCGCGCGTCCGTCGGCGTGTGCGACGTGTCGACGCTCGGCAAGATCGAGGTGACCGGCCCGGACGCCGGCCGCATGCTCGACTTCATCTATGCCAACACCTTCTCCACGCTGCCCGTCGGCAAGGTGCGCTACGGCGTGATGCTGCGCGAGGACGGCCATGTGCTGGACGACGGCACGGTGGCGCGCTTCGCGGCCGACCGGTACTTCCTCACCACCACGACGGCGCACGCCGACAAGGTGCTGCGCCACATGGAGTTCTGCCACCAGGTGCTGCGGCCGGAGCTGGACGTCTCGTTCCTCGCGGTGACGGACTGCTGGGCGCAGCTCGCCATCGCCGGGCCGAAGTCGCGCGACGTGCTGGCCGCGATCGTGGACGGCTTCGATCTCGCCACGGCGGCCTTCCCGCACATGGGAGCGGCGGAGCTGACGGTGTGCGGCGGCGTGCCCGCGCGGCTCTACCGCCTGTCGTTCTCGGGCGAGCTTGCCTACGAGCTGGGCGTGCGCGCCGATTTCGGCGACGCGGTGATCCGGCGCATCATGGCGGCCGGCGCGCCGTTCGGCATCACGCCCTACGGCACGGAGGCGATGACGGTGCTGCGCGTCGAGAAAGGCTTTGCGGCCTCCGGCGAGCTCAACGGCCAGACGACGGCGGCCGACCTCGGGCTCGCCGGCCTGCTGTCGAGCAAGAAGGACTTCGTCGGCCGCGCGGCCTCGCGCCTGCCGGCGCTGGCGCGGGCGGACCGGCCCGCGCTGGTATCGTTCAAGCCGGTCGATCCGCAGCAGCAGCTCAACGCGGGCGCGCATTTTCTCGCGCCGGGCGCCAGGGCGGAAACGGCCAACGACCAGGGCTACATGACCTCGGTCGCCTATTCGCCGACGCTTGCGAGCTGGATCGGGCTCGGGATGCTGCGCGACGGGCCGCGCCGCATCGGCGAGACGGTGCGCGCCTACGATCCGGTGCGCAAGGGAGACGTCGAGGTGATCGTGCACCCGGCCTGCCAGTTCGATCCGACAGGAGCGCGCCCCCGTGTCTGATGCCATCGCGATGCCGCGCGCAGGTCTTGCCGGAACCGCCGTCCCCGGCCGCCTCGGAGCGCCGGGCGCGGCCGGCGTGATGCTGGGAGAAGTGGTGCCCGCGGCGGTGGCGTCCATCTCGCTGCGGCGGGGAGGCGGGGAGGCGGCGCGGGCCGCGCTGTCGGAGATGGGGCTCGGGCTTCCCGATGCCGGCCGCTGCCTCGTGCAGGGCGCGCGCACGGTTCTCGCCGCGGCGCCGGGACGCTGGACGGTCATCGACGAGGGCGGTGCGGATGCGCCGGCGATGCTGGCAAGGGCGCTGGGCGCGCAGGCCGACGTGACGGACCTGACGGGCAGCCGCGTGATGTTGCGTCTTTGGGGGTCGCGGGCGCGCGACAGCCTGATGAAGCTGGTGCCGATCGACCTGCACGAGCGCGCCTTCACGGCCGGGTGCGCGGCGACCACGGCTGCCGCGCGCGTCGCGGTGCAGGTGTGGCAGTCCGATGCGGCGCCGGTCTATCACCTGATGTTCGAGCGCTCGTACGTCCGCTACATGTGGGGCGCGGTCGCGGCCGCCGTGGTCGAATACGGCTGCGACGTGAAGGAGCTGGCGGCGGCCGCCGCCAGCCGGCGAGAGCAGCAACCTTAGTCTAGAGATTGTCGCCCTGCAGCGCCTGGAGCGCGGCCGCGACGACGTCCGCCGTGCGGGCCGTCCCGCCGAGGTCCGGCGTGTGCAGCGCCGGGTCGGCGGTCACGCGCTCGATCGCGCGCATCAGGCGCCCGGCGGCGGCGGGCTCGCCCAGGTGCTCGAGCATCATCACGCCCGACCAGAACGTGCCGACGGGATTGGCGATCCCCTTGCCGACGATGTCGAAGGCCGAGCCGTGGATGGGCTCGAACATGGAGGGGAATTTCCGCTCCGGGTTGAGGTTGGCCGTGGGCGCAAGCCCGAGCGAGCCGGCAAGGGCGGCGGCGAGATCGGACAGGATGTCGGCGTGCAGGTTCGTCGCCACGATGGTGTCGAGGCTCGCCGGCTTCAGCGTCATGCGCATGGTCATGGCATCGACCAGCATCTTGTCCCAGGTGACGTCGGAGAAATCGCGCGCCACCTCGGCGGCGATCTCGTCCCACATCACCATGCCGTGGCGCTGGGCGTTGGACTTGGTGACGACGGTCAGCAGCTTGCGCGGCCGCGAGCGCGCCAGCGCGAAGGCGAAGCGCATGATGCGCGTGACGCCGGCGCGCGTGAACATGGCGACATCGGTGGCGGCTTCCTCGGGCAGGCCGCGATGCACGCGACCGCCGACGCCGGCGTACTCGCCCTCCGAGTTCTCGCGCACGATGACCCAGTCGAGCTCGGGCCCCGTGACGGCGCGCAGCGGACTGACGATGCCGGGAAGGATGCGCGTCGGCCGGACGTTGGCGTACTGGTCGAAGGGCTGGCAGATGGCCAGCCGCAAGCCCCAGAGCGTGACGTGGTCGGGGATGTCGGGCGCGCCGGCCGACCCGAACAGGATGGCGTCGTAGGACTTGAGCTGCTGCAACCCGTCGGCGGGCATGAACGCGCCGGTCGTCTTGAAGCGCTCGCTGCCCCAGTCGAAGTGGTCGAACGCGAGGCCGAAGCCGCCGTCGCGGGCCGCGCATGCGGCGAGAACCTCGCAGCCGGCGGCGATAACCTCCGAGCCGATGCCGTCGCCGGGTATGGCGGCGATCCGGTAGTTGCGCATGGCGTGCCCCGTCGGCGAGTGATGCACCGGCATCTAGGGATGGCCTGTGTGCCGGGTCAAGCGCGGTTCCCGATCGCCATGGCCGCGCCTTAGTTGCCGGAGATTTTCCCCGCTAACGCTAGATATGAGCATAGGACGGGGATGATGGCGAAGGGCAAGCTGAGCATCGTGGCTGGAGTCGTGCTGTGTGCGCCGTTTTCGATGCCTGCACACGCACAGGCCGGACCGCCGCAGCGGTCCTTCGAGGTTGCGCAGGCGCCTCCCGCGAAGAACGAGGAGGAGGAAAAGAAGAAGCGCGAGCAGCGCCAGGGGCCGCCGCCCAAGGGCCCGCCACCGAAAGGCCCGCCGCCGCAGAAAGGCCCGCCGCCCGCGCCAAAGGGACCACCGGCGAAGGGACCGCCGGCCGCGGGACAGCCGCCGCATCCGGGCGGACCGCCGCCGCAGCGTCCGCCGGCCAGGCAGTTCCAGCCGCCCGCAGGCCAGCCGCCCGCAGGGACGCCCCCGCCGGGCGCACGGCCGCCTGCGCCGCCCCCGCCCAAGGGCCCGCCGGCCAATGTCGCTCCGCCGCCGAAGGGACCGCCGCCCGCTCCGAAGGGACCGGGCTTCGGCGCACCGCCGCCGCCGAAGGGACCCCCGCCCGGCAGCACCGCGCCGGTGCCGCCGAAAGGCCTGGCGCCCCAGCCGCCGGCCGAAGGCCCGCGCACGCGCGGTCCTGGCGGTCAGCGGCCGTTCGCGGGTCCGCAGGGACAGCCGCCCGGACAGCAACCGGGACAGCCGCCCGCGGCGGCCTTCCGTCCGCGCCCCGGCCAGGCGCCGCCGCAGCGGCTCGAGGACGTGCAAAAGGGACGCCGCGAGACGCGTGAGGGCAGCCGCCTCATCATCCGCGAGCCGGGCAACCGGACGATCATCCGCCAGGACAATCGCGTCATCATCCGCCATGACGACGGCGAGCGCTTCCGCCGCCTGCAGAACGCGCGCACGGAGCGGCGCCCGAACGGGATGACCGAGACGTACTACGTGCGTCCCGACGGCATGCGGATCATCACCGTGACCGATGCCAACGGCCGTCTCGTTCGCCGCTATCGCCGCGACCGCGGCGGGCGCGAATTCAACATCATCGACAACCGGCGCTATTTCCGCACCGGCGTCGCCATCGGCGTCGGCGCGCTGGCGCTGGGCGTGGCGCTGAACCTGCGCCCGCCGGTCGTCAACATCCCGCGCGAGCGCTACATCGTCGACTACGAGCGCGCCTCCGACGAGGATCTCTACGATGCGCTCATCGCGCCTCCGGTGGACAGGCTCGAGCGCGCCTACTCGCTGGAGGAAATCCGCTACAGCCGCGAGCTGCGCGAGCGCATGCGCCGCATCGATCTCGATACGGTGAACTTCGAGTTCGGCTCCTCCGAAGTGGGCCCGGACCAGTATCCGAAGCTGGAGCGGCTCGCCCGCGCGATGCTCAGGGTGCTGGAGCGCAACCCCGACGAGGTGTTCCTGATCGAAGGGCATACCGACGCGGTCGGCTCCGACGTCGACAACCTCAGCCTGTCGGACCGGCGCGCCGAGGAGGTAGCAGCCATCCTCTCGGAGACGTTCTCGGTGCCGCCGGAGAACCTCGTGACGCAGGGCTACGGCGAGCAGTTCCTGAAAGTCGACACGCCAGGACCGGAGCGCGCCAACCGGCGCGTGGCGGTGCGCCGCGTCACGCCGCTGATGTCGGACCGGCAGTAAGAGCCGGCATCGCTTGCCGCGATTGCGACCGCGCGGAGGGCTCCCCCTCCGCGCGATTTTCTTTTGTCCGGCTGCCGTCGCAGCTTGCCGCTATAAGTTCTGCAATGCAGACCAATGATACTGGTGTTTTTCCTTGTATTCGTCAGCAAACTAACCCACGATAGTCTTCAGCTAAATCAAAGTTCTACATTGTAGAACAAAACGCCGGCGCGATCGTCAAGCGCCGGCACAGACCAAGGGAGGTTGTGATGAAGATCAAAGGTCGCGGCATCGGTATTCTGGCGGCGCTCGCGCTGTCGCAGCTCGGCGCGTCGGTCCTCGCGCACGCGGACGACAAATATCCCTCGCGTCCGGTGGAGTTCATCGTGCCATGGGGTGCCGGCGGCGGATCGGACCAGACCGCGCGCGCCATCGCCAAGCTGCTCGAGCCCGAGCTCAAGGTGGCCGTGCCCGTCATCAATGCGCCTGGCGCAACGGGAACGGCCGGCATGACCAAGCTGCTGGCGGCGCCGGCGGACGGCTATTCCATCGGCCTGCTGGCCTGGGACACGCTGGCGCTGCTCTCCAACAAGCCGCAGAAGTGGACCACCAAGGACTTCTATACGCTCGGCATCGTCATCCAGCTCCCCTCGGCGCTCTACGTCTCGGCCGACAGCCGCTTCAAGACCTGGGCGGATGTCGAGAAGGAGGCCAAGGAGAAGCCCGGCTCGGTGAAGGTCGCCATCTCCGGGTTCGGCAGCCCGGACCACATCACCATCAACTACTTCACGACCAAGGGCCTGACCTTCAAGCCCGTGCCCTACGCGGAGCCCGGCGAGCGCTATGCCTCGCTGCTCGGCGGCCACTCGGACCTGCTCTATTCGCCGATCGGCAACGTGCGCAGCTTCGTCGACGGCAAGCAGATGCGGCCGATCCTGATGCTGTCGACCGAGCGCAATCCGCACTATCCGTCGGTGACGACCTCGAAGGAGGCGGGCTACGACATCACGCTGCCGCAGCGCCGCGCCGTCATCGCCAAGAGCGGAACGCCGCCCGAGCAGCTCAAGGTGCTCGAGACGGCGCTGGCCAACGCGGTCAAAAGCGCGGACTACGTCAAGTTTCTCGAGCGCGAGTTCGCCCAGAAGGATAGTTTCGTGGCCGACGATCAGGCCATCAAGCTGATGGAGCAGGACGTGGCGCAGATGCGCGCCATTGTCGCCAGCAGCCAGAACAAATAGGGCGATGCAGGGTGCCGCTCCTCATTCGGCGAGCTTTCCGGTGACCACTCCGATCGAGGAGCAGCATGCCCCACAGGGCTCGGCGCTGCGCGGGCGTCTGGGGCGCATGGCGCCCTACCTCGTCATCTTCGCCGTCATGGCGTGGCTGTTCGTCCTGACCGGCCGTTTCGACTACGACAAGACGGCCGGCAGCCTCGGGCCCGACGCCTGGCCGCGCCTGATCCTGGCGCTGGGTGCCGCCGTCTCGCTGTTCGAGGTGGTGCGCATCGCCCTCTTCGGCGGGCGCGATGCGCAGGCCGAAGAGCCGGCCGCGGCGCCCGACACCGCGCTGGCGGTCGAGGACATTCCCGACGACGAGCCGCATCAGGGCGTGGCGAAGCTCGCCCATGCCGCGCCCGCCCTGGCATGGCTCGTCGCCTACATCCTGGTGCTCGACACGCTCGGCTTCTTTCTCGCGACGCTGGTGTTCCTGCTCGGCTTCGCGGCCATCGCCGGCTATCGCAGGCCGGTGCCGCTCGTGCTGGTGAGCCTCGGCCTGACGGTCGGCTTCATGGTGATGTTCATGCGCGTCATCTACGTGTCGCTGCCCATCGGCATCGAGCCGTTCGCCCAGGTCAGCCTGCTGATGATGAAACTGCTTGGGGTTTCCTGACCGTCATGGACGATCTCGGCTTCCTGCTCATCGGCTTTGCCCGCGTTCTCTCGCCGGAGAACCTGGCCATGCTGTTCATCGGCCTGAGCATCGGCATGGCGGTCGGCATCATGCCGGGGCTCGGCATCGTCAACGGCATCATCCTCGCCCTGCCGTTCACCTACAAGATGGGCATCGAGCCGTCGATCATCCTGCTGAGCTCGATCTACATGGCGGGGACGTACGCGGGCGCGTACACGGCCATCCTCTACCGCATACCCGGAGAGTCGAACGACATCCCGCTGCTGTGGGACGGCTACCGCATGGCGCAGCAGGGGCAGGCGGCCAAGGCGCTCGGCTGGGCGCTGGTGGCGGCGCTGACGGGCGGGCTCGTCTCGACCATGGTCATGGTCGGGCTCGCCACGCCGCTGAGCAAGCTGGCGCTGAGCTTCGGCGCGCCGGACTATTTCGCGGCCGTGATGTTCGGCCTGTCGACGGTCGTCGCGCTGGGCGGCAAGTCGATCGTCAACGCGCTGCTCGGCCTGTGCATCGGGCTCATCATCTCGACGGTGGGCGTGGACGGCATCTACGGCACCAGCCGCTTCACCTTCGACCTGCCGGTGCTGGAGAGCGGCATTCCCTACCTGACCGCGCTCATCGGCATGTATGGCGTCGGCGAGGTGCTGTCGCGGATGCGGCAGCCGGCCGCCGCCGCGGAAGGCGGCAACAGCAACGTCAAGACGGCGATCCCGTCCTGGAGCGAGATCTGGGGCCTGCGCGCGACGCTGGCGCGCAGCACGGTGCTCGGCACGTTCCTGGGCGCCATCCCCGGCGCCGGCGCGACGGTGACGTCGTTCATCGCCTACGGCGTCGAGAAGCAGTACGGCAAGCGCGGCGCGCAGCTCGGGTCGGGGCTGCCGGAAGGCATCGTCGCGCCGCAGATCGGCTCGACGGCGTCGGTCGCCAGCCACATGGTGCCGCTGCTGACGCTGGGCCTGCCGGGCAGCGGCGCGACGGCGATCATCCTCGCCGCGTTCCTGCTGCACGGCGTGCAGCCGGGGCCGCTGCTGTTCTCGACGGTGGCCTCCAAGACGGCGGCCTATACGATCTTCGCCTCCATGTTCGCCGCCGTCATCGGCATGTGCCTGATGAGCTTCTTCTGGATCCGCGCCACCGTGAAGATGCTGAGCGTGCCGACGCCGTTCCTCGACTCGGCCATCGTGATGTTCTGCGTGCTGGGCGTTTACGCCGACCGCAACAACATGTCGGACGTGTGGATGGTCGCCATCTTCGGCGCGCTGGGCTACCTGTTCGAGAAGTACAGCTTCCCCGTCGCGCCGCTGGTGCTGGGCGTCATCCTCGGGCCGATCGCCGAGAACGCGTTCATGCAGAGCATGATCAGCTTCGACAACGACTGGACGATCTTCTTCCGCAGCGCCATCGGCGGGCCGCTGATGGTGATGGCGATCCTGGTGCTGTTCTACCCGCTCATCAAGCAGATGCTGGGTGCGCGGCGGCGCGGCGCGCGGACCGCCTGACGGCGAAGGCTGGCTAGCCAAGCCCCGCAGCGAAACCTTCAGCGAAACTTTCAGGCGGCCGGCTCGAGCAGCGCCTGCGCCAGGTCGAAGGCGGCCTGCGGCGCCACCTCGGCGAGAAGCCCGATGGCGAACAGGACGTAGGCGCGGTCGATCAGGAAGCGCGGCCCGGCCGGGCACAGGATCTCGCTCTCCTCGAGGGAACGCAGCACGCCGGACAGGGCGAATTCGCCGTAGCGGCCGCGGGCGAGGACGCCGCCGACGCCGATCACGGTGGCGACGTTGGTCAGGTCCTTGCCATGCTGGACGAGCGCGGGGCCGGCACCGGTATAGACCTCGCGCACGCGCCCGGCATGGCGCTGCATGGCGAGCTTGATGGCGGCGCGGGCCATGGCGGCGTCGAGAACGGCTTCCGTCTCGTCCCTGGGGACGTAGTCGGGCGCCGCGCCGACGCGGTTGACGTAGTCGGAGAGAGCGGCGGCCGGCAGGCTGCGGCCGGCGAGCCCGGAGGCCAGCGACAGCACGGCCGCCTGGCCGGCGCGCTCCACGATCGTGGCGGCATTGGCGCGCATGCCGAGATCGCCCTCGACGGTGCGCTTCAGGAACAGCTCGGGCAGGCCGCGCGGGATGGCGCCAGGCCGCGTCGGCGCGCCGCTGGCGGCCGAGTGGATGTCCGTCGTCGCGCCGCCGATGTCGGCCACCACGATGTCGCCCCAGCCCGTGCGGCCGTCGACGCCCTGCGAGAGCAGCCGGCAGGCCTGCAGCACCGCGCTCGGCGTCGGGCAGATCTCGGAATCGAGCGCAACCTCGCCGGCGACGCGCTCGATGCCCTTGGCGCGCGTGATGTGGCCGACGAACAGCTCGCGGATGATGGTGTGCACCGTGTCGATCTCGATGCGATCGATCTCGGGCAGGATGTTGGGGGCCAGGAAGGCCGTCTTGCCGGCATCCTCGAGCAGCCGGCTGCAGTCGCTCGCAACCGAGGCGTTGCCGGCGACGATGACGGGCGCGGTCAGCGCCGATGCGGCGAGCGCGCGCGCGTTGTGCAGGATCGTCTCCTCGTCGCCGCCGTCGATGCCGCCGGCGAGCAGCACGAGATCGGGGCGTGCGGCCTCGATGGCCTTCAGCGTGGCGGGCGGCAGCTTGTGGCCGTAGGCGCCGATGATCTTGGCGCCCGCACCCAGAGCGGCGCGCTGCGCGGCCTCGAGGCTGAGCGACGGCACGAGGCCGATGACGATCATGCGCAGGCCGCCGGCCGCACTGCTGCAGACGTAGGCCGGCACGCCCGCGAGGGAGCGCCCGGCCGTCTCGGAGAGCCGCGCCAGCACCTTGCGCAGGCCGACCCGCACGTCGGTGTCGACCGTGCTCGGCTCGTAGGCCGATGCGAGGAGCGACGTGCGGGTGAGGTCGAACAGCACCCCCTTCGTGAAGGTGCTGCCGAAGTCGATCGCGATTGCGAGGTCCATCCGATGCGCCTGTCGATGCGCCTGTGCGGGAGCGGTCAGGCCGCGGCCATGCCCAGGTCGGCCTTCAGGTCGGCGATGGCGACGCCGGGCTTGGTCTGGGGCGGATAGACGCGATGGAAGCCGTAGCTCTTGAAGAGCTTCTCGGTCTCCGGCCACTCCTCCGGGTCGGTCACCAGGATGCCGCCGAGATAGAGGCGGACATGGCCGAGCCCGGCCTCCTGGCACTTGGCGCCGAAGTCGGCGCAGTCGATGCGCGCCATGCCGTAGAGCGAGGACACCATGATGGCGTCGGCCGCGCTTTCCTTGGCCGCGGCGATGAACTCCTCGGGCGGCACGACCGCGCCGAGGAAGACGACCTTGAAGCCGGCCTCCTCCAGCGCGAAGCGGACCACCGAGCTGCCGACGATGTGCGCGTCGTGGCCGATGGTGCCGAGAACGATGACAGGCTGGCGCGAGGCCGCCTTGGCTGCTTCCTTGCTCATGAGTTTTCCTCCCGGTTCCATCAGCCGCGCGAGCGGACGTCCTCGACCAGCGGCTTGGAGGCCCAGGTCGCTTCGCGCACGATCCAGTTGACGTCGGCCTTCGTGCCTTCCTTGCGCTCGCGCTCGGCGATGCGCTCGCGGTGATACTCGATCACGTCCTTGGGGATCGGCATGAGGCCGTGGTCGAGGTAGCGCAGCGCGCCGTTGCGGTCGCGCACCACCTTCACCTTGCTCTTGAGGTACTTGTAGGGCGAGAACATCGTGTCGAGCGTGCCGGAGAGGATGGCGCGCGCGCCGCCGCGCG
This sequence comes from Hyphomicrobiaceae bacterium, assembly GCA_050245975.1. Taxonomy (GTDB): domain Bacteria; phylum Pseudomonadota; class Alphaproteobacteria; order Rhizobiales; family Hyphomicrobiaceae; genus JBFWWW01. The sequence goes on along the minus strand of JBFWWW010000018.1, from coordinate 487 downwards.
CATAGTCGCCGTCGCCGAGCTCGAGCACGCTCTTCATCAGCGCGCGCACCTCCATCTCGATCATGCGCCGCTCCATCTTCAGCTCGTCGCTATCCGGCAGGCGCTGGCCGGCGACCAGGCGGACGACCTGGTTGCAGATGTGCAGGCCCTCGCGGAAGCCTTCGGCGGTCGGCGTCGTGGTGGCCTCGTCCGGCGACTTGATGAACATGCCGTTGCAGCCGGCGAGCGCCGACACGGCCGCATTCCAGGCGAGCTGGCCCGACATCTGACCGCGCTCAAGCGGCCAGTCGCCGAGGAAGAAGTAGGTCCAGGAGTAGACCTTGACGTCGGTCCTGCCCATCGCGTCGAGGTATTCGCGCGCCAGCTGGCGCAGCACCTGGATGGCGGCGACGTCCTGCACCAGGTTCATGCCGATGCCGAGGCTGAGATCGATCCACTTCACGCCCTGGGCGGCGGAGAGGTGAACCTCGAGGTGGGACACCGTGAC
>JBFWWW010000017.1:0-36101 GCA_050245975.1 Hyphomicrobiaceae bacterium | reverse complement strand
GTCGAGCTGAACGGCCAGCCCGGCGGCCCCCTCGCCGGCGTGCCGCTGGCGCACAAGGACATGTTCGACCGCAAGGGACACATCGCGAGCTGGGGCGCGCGCATCCGCGCCGACGCACCGGCGCGCGAGGACGCCACCGTGCTCGCCCGCTTCAAGTCGGCCGGCGCTCTGCAGATCGCGACGCTGCACCTGACCGAATTCGCCTTCAACCCGACCGGACACAACTACGTCGCCGGGCACGCGCGCAACCCGTGGGACCCGACGCGCATCACCGGCGGCTCGTCGTCGGGCACCGCCTGCTCGGTCGCCTACGGCGCGATTCCCTTCGGCCTCGGCTCGGACACCGGCGGATCGTTGCGCCTGCCGGCCGCGGCGTGCGGCATTGCCTCCATCAAGCCGACCTGGGGCCGCGTCAGCCGCGCGGGCGCGATGCCGCTGGCGCCGGCGCTCGACACCATCGGCGTGCTGGCGCGGCACGTGGAGGACCTGGCGCTGGCGCTCGGTCTCATCGCCGGCCCCGATCCGCGCGATCCCGCAGCGGCAAGCGTCCCGGTCCCCGACTATGTCGGCCGGCTCGACGAGCCGGTGCGCGGGCTGCGCATCGGCATCGACGAGGCGCTGGTGCGCGAGGCCGATCCGCGCGTGCAGAAGATGCTGGAAGCCGCGCTCGCCGTGCTCACGGATGCGGGGCTGACGCGCGCGGCCTGCCGCTTCCCCGACTGGACGACGCTCGACCAGCTCGTGCAGCTCGTGCAGATGCCCGACGCCGCCGCCGGTCATGCCGCCTACATGGATACGCGCGCCGACGACTACGGTCCGCAGCTGCGGGCGCGGCTGGAGGTGGGGCACTTCATCGCGGCCGTCGATCACCTGACGGCGTTGCGCGCGCGCGGCACCTACGTGCAGAAGACGCTCGACGAGACGTTCAAGGACGTCGATGTCGCCATCCTGCCGATCTTCGCCGACCCGATCCCGACCATCGCGGAGCTCGACGTGCCCGGCGGGCCGACGCTGCAGGCGGCCATGGGGCGCGTGGTGAAGTACACGCGGCCGCTCAACTACCTGGGCCTGCCGACCATCGCGCTGCCGGTGCCGCGCGCCAAGGGCGAGCACCCGAACGGCATCCAGATCGTCGGGCGACCGTTCGCCGAGGCGCGCCTGCTCGCCATCGGCCAGGCCTACCAGCGCACCGTGCCGCCGGAGATCGCAAGGCCCATCAGCTAGGCGTTTCAGGGTCAGGCCGGCTCGCAAGACGCTGGGTCCCGGCTCTCGCTGCGCTCGGCCGGGATGACAAGGAGGGCGCGTGCCGGCGGGGATGACACGGTGAGAATTGGCCCTCCACCCGTCATCCCAGAATTTCGCTCTCCATCTGTCATCCCGGAGGCCGCGCAGCGGCCATCCGGGACCCAGCGACACAAACACGGCGCGTGCCTGTGGTCCTGGGTCCCCGCTCTCCGCTTCGCTTCGGCGGGGATGACAAGGAGGGCGCGTGCCGGCGGGGATGACAGTGGGGGCGCTCGGCCGGGATGACAGGTTGAGAGTGTTTCCAACCAAGCCGGAAAAACGCTAGGCCGGAGGAGCGGGCGGCGGCAGGGGAAAGCGCGCATCGGGATCGAGGAAGCGGTCGAGCACGTTGCCGACGATGCGCGACACGTTGTTGTCGTAGCCGTCGGGCGGCAGGCTGCCGCAAAAGGTGATGGAGCCGGTCGAGAACACCGCACCGTCGGCCGGCGTCTCGAAGAACGTCATGTCGGCCTTGATGAGGTCCCGCGGCGGCGCGCCGGGGATCGTCGTGATGTGGGTGAGCTGCTCCTCGGGCACCAGCACCCACGGCGCTTCCGGCTCGTGGCCTTCGGAGCTCGCAAGCACCAGCGCGTGATCGGGCGTGCCGAGGCGCTTGTCGGCGCGGTCGAGCTCGAAGCCGGCGGCACCGTGGCCCGAGAGACCGAAGCCGCCGATCCGCTCGTCGGCGACGCCGGCGAAGATCCACGCCGCGCGCGGGTCGGACGCGCCGGCCTGGCGGCGGTAGTGCGAGCCGACGAAGTTGCCCTGGGCGGTGAAGCCGACGCCGGCCAGGCTCTGCGGCGGGCGGCCGTTGCGGCGCCACAGCCCGCCATACTCGCCGTCGAAGGCGTTGTAGTACTCGCCGGGCTCGGCCGCCCACGCGCGGATGCCGCCCTCCGCCCTGCGGATCTCGATGGCGGCCGGGCACTCCGGGTGGCGCGCGATCTTCCAGTAGAAGCCGTTGCCGCCGAGGTAGAGGAAGCGGCCGCCGCGGTCGCGATAGGTCTCGAGCGCGTCGAGCATGCGCGCGGTGTGATACTCGGGATGCGAGCCGGTGGTCACGACGCGATAGGGCCGCAGCAGGTCGTAGCCTTCCTCGTCGAGCTCCAGGTCGGTGATGACGTCGTAGCTGTAGCCCTTGGCCTCGAGCCAGGCGAAGAGATGCGTGTCGGCGGGAAAGTGCCTGAGGCCCGAGGCGCGGATATCGGGATAGGGATAGGTGATGTAGCCCGAGCGCACGTTGAGCATCGGCCTGAGCCATGAGGCATGCGCGATGCCGCTGCCGTCGGTGTGGTAGTTGTAGGTCGACAGGCCGTAGTCGCGGTGCTCGCCGGGATTGTTGGGATAGGCCTTCCAGCTCGCAGCCTGCGCGATCCAGTCGCCCTTCCATTTCGGATCGACGAGCCACTCCGGCCGCGCATGGTTGTGATAGACGGTGTAGGTGAAGGTCGAGACGAGGACGGCGAGATCGGCCGAGCGGGTGCCGCGCGGCGGCACGACGAAGAACGGAATGTTCTCCTCCGCATCCCCGCACGACAGGCGCGCCGCGTAGGCGCCGGAGCGGGTGCCGGCCGGAACGGTCCAGGTGAAGTCCGTCTCCCAGCCGCAGTCGTAGATGTCGTCGTCGTGGAAATGGATGGCGGCGTACTGCTCGGGCGCATGCCGCCAGCACATCTCGCGGCCCGTCCATGACGCGCCCGTCATCGCGCGGCCGGGAAGATTGACGAGCGTGCCCTTCAGCTTGTGCGGTCCGGCGTCGTGGATGCGCGTCGACGACATGCCCTGCGCGAAATCCCAGGACGCGACGATGCCGGCGACGGCTTCACCACGGGCCGCCTGCTCGATCTCGGATGGCGACAGCGCGCGGCCGGCGATGAACGGCCGCTCGATCTTGCCGTTGAAGCGCGACGGATCGGCGCCGGTGGCGGTGCCGGCGATGACGATGGCGCCGGGCTCCAGCGCGGTCCCGGCCCCGCGCGCCGAAACGAGGGCCGGCTGGCCTGCGGCCTGCCCGAGCCGCAGCGGCACCGCCCCGAGGGTGACCTCGCCGGTCGCCTGATCGCGCGTCACCCAGAGACGAACCCAGCCGCGCGCGCGCAGCGGCTCCCTGCCCTCGACGCGCGTGCCGGCGACGACGGCGAAGGCGTGTCCGCCGGCGTCGATCCCAAGTTGCAGGCACGGCTTGCCCGACCGGTCCTGGACGGTGAGCGCGCAGCGTTCGCCCGGACCAATGGAGGTGGGCCAGACGGTGGCTGCCGCGGTGAGCCCGCCCAGCGCGCCCAGCGCGGCGGCATCCGCGATCCAGCCATAGGACCCCAGGTGCACGGGCTGTACGCGCGAGGCGAACGTGCCCTCGAAGTCGGCGGCGACGGCATCCTCGATGATGCCGGGTCCGGCCGGGTTGGGATCGGCCGAGACGACGCGCACGAGACGCGCCGCATAGGGCGCTGCCGATCGGCTCGACACCTTGAAGGCAATGGTCTCGCCGGGTCGGACGGACAGGCGATCGGCATAGCCGGCGAGCGGCATCATTGCGGAATATCCCCCGTGGCGGTGCGCCCCGTGATCCGGGACGCCGCCAAAGCTCCGCAATTGCGGACGCGGGGTCAAGTGGCATGGGGCTGCCGGCTCAACGCCGGAGCCGGAAGCCCCTCAAGGCGCGTTAAGGCGCCAGGGACTGCGAGGGGACCGGGCCTTCGCTCGGGTCGCGCTCGTCGCCGGCGCGCAGGTCGCGCACGCCGTCGCGGCCGTAGATGTCGGGCCGGAACTGGATGGAGCCGTCCGTCTCGGCCCAGGCCGTGATGTAGGTGAAATAGACCGGCACCGGGCGCGTCAGCGTCAGGTCGAGCGGCTGCCCGCCGGAGATGACGGCCTGCACGCGGCCGGGCTGCTCCCAACCGGGCTCGTACCTGGCGATCCACTCGACCAGCCCGAAAACATCCTGCACGCGCACGCAGCCGGCGCTGAAGGCGCGCGCACGCTGGTTGAACAGCGGCTTCATCGGCGTGTCGTGCATGTAGACGCCGTGCTCGTTGGGCATGTCGATGCGCACGAGGCCGAGGGCGTTCTGCGGCCCCGGGTCCTGCCGGAACCTGATCTTCGTCGCGTCCACCTGCCGCCAGTCGATGTTGTAGGCGTCGACCTCCGGACCGTTGAAGGAGCCGGTCAGGACGCGGATCTGCTCCTTCTGCAGGTAGTCCGGCTCCTTGCGCAGGCGCGGGATGAGATCGAGATTGGCGACGCTCTCGGGCACGCGCCAGTAGGGGAAGAAATTGAGCGCGCGGATCGTCGCCTTGACGGTCGGCGTCTGGCGGTCGGGCTTGCCCGCGATCACGCGGTGACGCTGCGCCACCTCGTTGAACTCGACGGCCTCGAGCTGGAAGGCCGGCGGATTGACGAGGACGTAGCGATCCTCGATGCGCTGCGCCATCAGGTCGTGGATGCGCTGCAGGTTGAGCTTGAGCTGGGCAAGGCGCGCGTGCGCGGGCACGTTGAGCGAGTCGAGCGTCGGCTTGTCGACGCGGCCGGTGACGCGGAGCCCGTTGTTCTGCTGATACTGGCGCACCGCGCGATCGAGCGCGGCATCGTAGGAGTAGCCCCCGCCGAAACCGAAGCCAAAACCCAGATCGTCGTTCTCGCTGCGCCTGAGCTCGCCCGTCATCTGCAGCCGGCGGCGCAGGATCGGAATGCGCTCGTCGTCGTCCTCGGGCCGGATGGCACGCGTGCCGGGGATGAGGGGCCAGCCGCCGGCCGACGCGATGTCCTGGTAGCGGGCGACGGCGCGCTCCAGGGCCTGAATCTCGGCGTCGCTGCGGAGAGGGACATTGCCCGGCCGGAGGTCATGCAGGTCCTCCATGCGGCGCTCGGGGCGCTCGCTGGCGGCCGGCTGGGCGTAGGTCCCCGGACGCTCGAACCCCGTCAGCTTCTCCCACCAGCGGCCGTCCATCTGCGCCTGGGCAGCGCTGCCGGCGAACAGAAGCACCACAGCCGCGGCAGGAATTGCCGCACCCCGTACGGATGGCAGACGCCGAGCCAGCGCCTTGATCCCCATTGCCAAATTCATTCCGGTTTCCCTCGCCGCGCTGTGCCGCTGCGGCTCAATCTTGCCGATCGGATTCGGGTTCTACCGTCACGCCAGAGATATGGCCAAACAAAGACAGGTGAGCAAAGTGTGATGTCCGGTTCCGTGGCCGATGTGCAGCACGCCTGCAACCGGGGCCGGCGAGCGGACATCCGTTGTTGCCGGCATTGTTGCCGGATCGCAAAAGCGGCGAAAGGCGCAAATTGTCATGCTGGCCATGCGGCAGGCAGGGGACTGGACTCAGCCCGGCCCGCGCAGCGTATACTTTTTGCACAATTTGCGCACAGCCCCGAGGCATTGCATGGCGTCAGCACCCCCAGCCGCGAACTCCAAGCCCGTTCTGTGGTCGCTCGACCAGCGCGGCATCGGGACCGTCACCCTGAACCGGCCGGAGCGGAACAATGCCTACAACGACGCGCTGATCGGCGGGCTCCTCGCCGCCATGGACGCGCTCGGCGCGGAAGCGGGGCTGCGCGCCGTCGTGCTCAAGGGCAACGGCCGCCATTTCCAGGCCGGCGCGGACCTGGCCTGGATCAACGGCGTGCGCACGGCCGGCGCCGACGCCAACCGCGTCGCATCGCAGGCGACGGCGGAGGCCGTGGACCGGCTCAACCGGCTGCCGGTGCCGACGGTCGCGCTGGTGCAGGGCGGATGCTTCGGCGGCGGCACCGGCGTGATCGCCGCCTGCGACATGGTGATCGCCGCCGACAACGCGATCTTCTCCATCGCGGAGGTGCGATGGGGCCTGACCGCGGCCATCATCATCCCGCAGCTCTGCGATGCGATGTCCGTGCGGCAGGTGCGCCGCTATGCGCTCACCGGCGAACGGTTCGATGCCGAGGAAGCGCGGCGCACGGGCCTCGTGCACAAGGTGGTGCCGCTGGCCGAGCTGGACGCGGCCGGCGAGGCCGCCGTGGCCGCCATCCTCGACAACGCGCCCGTCGCCATCGCCGAGACCAAGGCCTGCATCCTGCGCCATGCGCACGGCGCCTTCGACCGCGCGACGTTCGCAGCACTCGTCGACGAGCATGCGAAGAAGCGGCAGACCGACGAGGCCGCGGAGGGTCTCGCCTCGTTCATCGAGAAGCGCGCCGCGAGCTGGACGCCGAAGCGGTAGGATCAGCGCCAGAGCCACGCCGCACAGGCCGCCGCCAGGGCCGCCGCCAGCAGCCCGATGCCGATCGCCCTCCGCCAGAGGTCGGGCCTCGGCAGGAGCTTCTCGGCCGTCACCAGCGCGGTCAGAGCCGCGACCCAGCGCAGGTCCATCACGGCGACGGCGAAGAGCAGCAACATGAGCGCGGCGCAGCAGCCCATGCAGAACAGCCCGTGGCGCAGGCCCATGACGAGCGCGCCGAGCGTGCCGTCACGCCACTCGCTCAGGATGAAGCCGTCGGGAGAGCGGCAGTAGGCGAGGCAGCGCTCCTTCAGGGGGCTGAACTGATAGAGCCCGGCGGCGAGCAGGACGGCGGCGGACCAGGCGGCCGATGCCGACTGCATCATGGTCGTGAGCAGCCCGGCCTTCTGCAGCAGCCACTGCAGCACGGTCGCCAGCACCGAAAAGCCGGCCCACGCCAGCACGTAGCCGGCGAGGAAGACCGCTGTCGGCACATAGGCCGCGCTGCGCTCGCGCCGGCGCCGGTTGATGGTGGCAAAGGCGGCGATCATGGGGCTCGCGCCCGGCACCATCATCGCGGCCATCATGGCCGACCACATCGCCAGCAGCAGCAGCACGTCGACCGGCGTCCAGGACGGCTCCATGCCGTTCATCGACATGTTCATGTCGCGCCACATGGCGGCCTCCATCGCCTCCATCCGCATCGCTTGATGGATCGTGAAGGCCCACGCCAGCACCGCGACCAGCACCACGAGCGCGGCCACCACGACCCGGTCGTGTCGCGCCAGGGTGCCGCCGGTGTCGCGGTCGGGGGTCACTGCGTCTGGAGTGATTTGCGCCAGCTGAAGGACTTGGGGCCGCGCAGGTCGAACGCGATGTGCTTGGAGGAGCGTTCCGACCAGTCGAAGGTGCGCCCGAAGGCGCCCGTGACGACATTGCGCCTGGCCTGCCCGACGGTCAGGAAGCCCGGCACGACCTCGGGCCGCGGAGCGTTGTAGATGCGGCACGTATCGCCGTCGGGCACCATGTACTTGCGGAACGGTCCGCCCAGTCCGTCCACCATGCCGGGCACCTCCACCCGCCAGTTCTCCGCGTCATGGGTGACCGTCATCGGCACGAACTGGACGCCGTCGAGCTTCAGGGTGAGGTCGCGCCAGGCCTCGAAGGCGCCGCCCGCGTAGCCGGTGAAGATTTTTTCCAGCGCGACGCGCTCCTGCGGATTGGCGCGGTCGTCGATCAGGAAGCCGAACTCGCGGTTCTTCTCGAAGACATTGCCCTCCCAATGGATGATGAGGACGACCGCGAGGTCCCTGGCGAACGTCAGGTCGCCGTAATTGCCCTCGCGGATCAGCCAGGTGAGGACGCCCTCACAGAAGCCGTACGTCGGGTTGGAGCCGAAATTGCAGGGGCAGCCGATGGCGCAATTGCAAAGGTCCCACCAGTCGCCGGTGATCCGCCAGTCGGGTACGGACGCTGCGTCGGTGGCCGCCATCGGGCATCAGGCTCCTTTGCCGATCGGCGCAGGATACGGCAAAACCCGCGCTACCGGTAGCGGTAGGCGTAGGGCGAGGCCCAGCGGCCGAACGGCGAGGGATCGTTGAAAGCGCGCAGATACCGGGTCTCCCCGCGCCGGCCGTAGAACCGATCGTCGTCCGCGTAGCGATCGCGGCTGCGCCTGGCGACCTGCGGCGGCGCGGATTTGGCCTTGCCCGACACCGTGATGCGCGTGCCCGCAAGTCCGTGCTTCTGCACCAGGCCATAGAGCGTCTTGGCATGGGACACGGAGAGCCGCACGCAGCCGTGCGAGGCCGCGCGCCCGAGCATGGAGACGCTCTGCGTGCCGTGGAAGGCGATGCCGCCGTTGAAGAACACGGAATAGGGCATCGGCGCATCGTCGTACTGGCGCGAGAACCAGCTGCGCGCGAGCCATTGCGGCTTGAACTTGCCGGTCGGCGTTGCGTAGCCGTAGCGGCCGGACGAGATGGGCCAGGTATGCTGGACCTTGCCGTTGACCGTCACGATCAGGCGCTGGTGGGTCAGATCGGCATTGAGCACGAGCGTCACAGGCGGCGGCGCGGGCTTTGCCGCAGGCGCGACGGCGATCGCGGGCGCCGCCGACGGCAGCGAGAGCGCGGGCAGGTCCATCTGCACCGACGCCGTCACGACGGCGCTCGCCGGCTGGTCGCCCGCCGCGACGGCCGCGGACGCTCCCGTAAGCACAAACACAAACGCAATACCGATCGTACGCCGCACCATCTCGCCCTCTTCCGGTTGGATCCGTGGACTGGCCTTGCCCCTCGCCCACCCTACAGGAGCGGCGCAATATCTGAACCTCTAATCGCGCTCGGGAGCCCTGCGTTCCGACATCATGGTTTCATAGGCCGCCAGCGCCGCGCGACGGGCGGCGCCATGATCGACAACAGGCATCGGATAGCTCTTTGCGAGCACAACTTCGGCAGCGGCCAGCACCGGTGCTGGAGCGAGCCACGGCGCGTGAATGTGCCCGGACGGCAATTGCGACAGCTCCGGCACCCATCGGCGGACATAGTCGCCGTCCGGATCGAACGTCTGTCCTTGCCGGACGGGGTTGAAAATTCGGAAATAGGGCGCGGCGTCCGCGCCACAGCCGGCCACCCACTGCCAGCCCGCCGAGTTGTTGGCGAGGTCGGCATCCACCAGCGTGTCCCAGAACCAGGCCGCTCCCGCCTGCCAGGGAACGAGCAGATCCTTGGTCAGGAAGGATGCCACGATCATGCGCACGCGATTGTGCATCCATCCCGTTTCCCAGAGCTGGCGCATGCCGGCATCGACAATCGGCACGCCCGTCCGCCCGCGCTGCCAGGCCGAAAGCGCGGACCGGGACGTCCGCCACGGAAAATCGCGAAACTCCGGGCGCAAGGCGACATCCGGCATGTCCGGAAAGGCGTGCAGCAGCGCATAGGAGAATTCGCGCCATGCCAGTTCGCGAAGAAACACGTCGGCGCCCGCCTCGCAGGCGCTGTCCGCAGAAGCCGCCGCCTGAGCAGCCGACCAGCAGGCCGCGGGACTGATCTCGCCGAAGTGCAGATGCGGCGAAAGACCGGAGGTTGCATCGAGGCCGGGGCGGTCGCGCGCGCCAGCGTAGCGCGCAAGACGGGAGTTCAAGAACGTCTTCAGGCGCGCGGCTGCACCGCCCTCGCCCGGCGTCCATGCCGACCGCAACCCGCCTGCCCAGTCGGGCTTCGACGGCAGCAGTCGCCAATCGTCCAGAGCATCGCTTTGCGGCCAGGCGGACGGGGCGACGAGACGGCGAGGCGCAGGTTCCGGCCGCCGCGGCGCTCCGGACGCCACGAGCGCGCGCCAGAAGGGCGTGAAGACCTTGAACGGCTCTCCGGCTTTGGTGCGGATCGCCTCCGGCTCGAACACGAGCGCGCCGCCGTAGCGCTTGAACGCAATGCCGCGGCGCTCGAACCGCGCGTGAAGGTGCTGCTCCTGGCGGGCGGCCCACGGCTCGTAGGCGCGCGTGCAGTGGACGGCCGCCGCTTCGAGCTCTTGCGTGAGCTTCTCGAGAACCGCGCAGGCGTCGCCGCGGCGCAGGATCAGCCGGCTGCCTCTGGCGGCGAGGCTTGCCGCCAGCGATGCGAGGCTCCCATGCAGCCACCAGCGGCTGGCGCTCCCGGCACGCCAGCGCCCGCCCGCCGACGTGTCGAAGACGTAGACGGGGACGACAGGCGCGCCCTCGGCGCACGCGGCGGCAAGAGCGCGATTGTCGGACAGTCGCAGGTCCTGACGGAACCAGACGATGACGGGTTTCATTGGCGCAGACCGGGTTCTAGAGCCCGCGCAGTCCGATCCTGTCAGCAGCTGGACGGGATGCCGGCCGATCTCAGTTGAAGAACATGTCGAACAGCGACTTCGGCTTGTGCCGGCGCGGCGGCGGCGCCTTGTTCGGACCCCAGTTCTGGCCCCACGGCGTCCAGCCGGGTCCGCCGAACGGACTCCAGGGCTCGCTCGCGTACCGCTTCGGCGGCGGCGCCTCGCGCTTGGGCTGACGCAGCTGGAACTCGTCCGTGATGCCGTCGGCACTGGCGACGGTCAGGCGCCCTTCGTCCCATTTCCATTCGGCAACACGCGTCCCGCTGCGCTGCGCCTCGATGGCGACGACGGACCCGGCCTGCAGGTCGACGATGGCCGCATGCTCGATTTCCTCGCCGTTCACCGTCCCGGCCTGGAAGCGCAGCACGCCGATGCCCGCGAACGGAGGCTGGCGCACGTCCCATTCGAGAATGCGCGGCTGTCCCTCGCCCATCATCTCCAGCGGCACCTTGAGGCGCGGGTACTGGTCGGTGACGGCCAGATAGGCGTTGTCGCGCTTGACGACGCGCCAGCGTTCGAAGCCCGCGTCGGCGACCACGACATCCTCGCCGCCGGTCGCAACGCCGAGCCGCTCCAGCGCCGCCTCGGCCTCGTGCAGCCGCCCGTTGAGAGCCAACGCCTTGCGCAGGTCGGCGATCGCCGGCTCGATCTTGTCCTGCGCCTCCTCGATCTCGCCGCGGGCCCAGAACGCTTCGGCGTTGTTCGGGTCGATCTTGAGGGCGCGGTCGATGTCCTTCTGGCCGAGATCGGCCTGCTGCATCTGGCGATAGGTCCAGGCGCGGTAGGCATAGGCACGCGCCGAACGCGGATCGAGCTCGATGGCGCGCGCGAAGTCATTGATCGCATCGTCGTAGGCTTCGGTCTTTGCGCTGGCGAAGCCGTGCGCGGCATAGGCTTCCGCCATCTGCGGCGCCAGCTCGATGGCATGCGCGAAGTCCTTGAGCGCGGAGGCGATGTTGCCGCCGTCCATGTAGGCCCGGCCGCGCCTGAGATGCAGGTCGGCACTGTTCGGATCGAAGGCGATCGCGCGGCTGTAGTCCTCGATCGCGTCCTCGTAGCGGCCGATGACCGACTTGGCCTCGGCGCGGTTGGCATAGCTCGACCCGAAACGGGCATCGAGACCGATGGCGCGCGTGAAGTCGCGGATCGCGGCGTGCGGCCGGTTCGCGGCCAGATGGGCGCGGCCGCGGCCGTTGAGCGCCGCCGGGCTCGTGGGCGAGAGCTGGACCGCCTTGTTGTAGTCGGTGAGCGCGTGGTCGAGCTGGCCGAGCCTGACATAGACGCTGGCGCGGTTGTTGTAGGCCGCCGCATAGCCCGGCGAGAGCAGCAGCGCGCGGTCGAAATCCTTCAAGGCCTCGCGCACGGAGCCGAGCGCCAGCAGCACGTTGCCGCGATTGTTGTAGGCGCCGGCATATTCCGGATAGAGCTGGATGGCGCGATTGAAGTCGAGCACGGCCGACTTGGGATCGCCCTCGCGGGCATAGGCGACGGCGCGCTCGTTGTGGATCGCGGCGCGCCGGTCGTTGGTGAGCGAGTTGTCGGTGAGCGCGTCGGTGTAGAGCGAGATGGCCTGGGCCGAGTTGCCGCGCAGCAGGGCGGCCGCCGCCTCCTGCGAGCGCAGGACGCCCGGGCCGGCGGACTGCGCGGCGGCGGCGGTGGCGAGGCCGCACACCAGAAGGGCCGCGAGAAGACCTCGCGCCGTTACCTCCCAGACCGTCAACCGCATCGCAGCAAGGAATCGCATGGCGCCACTATAAACCTGCCCCGGGAGGGCGGGGATAACATCTCCATCGGGGCGCGGATATGACGGACCGGCTGCCGTCTAGTCCAGCAGGTCGACGATGGCGGAACCCATCTCGGCGCAGGTGGCCTTCCCGCCCATGTCGCGGGTGCGCACGTCCGTATCGGCAAACAGGTGCTCGATCGCCCGCACGATCGCCTGCGCGGCGTCCCGGTGGCCGAGGTGGTCGAGCATCATGGCGCCGGACCAGATCTGGCCGATCGGGTTGGCGATCCCCTTGCCGGCGATGTCGGGCGCGCTGCCGTGCACGGGCTCGAACATCGACGGATACGCCTTCTCGGGATTGATGTTGGCGCCGGGCGCGATGGCGATGGTGCCGGTGGTGGCCGGCCCCAGGTCCGACAGGATGTCGCCGAACAGGTTGGAACCGACGATGACGTCGAACCAGTCGGGATTGCGCACGAGGTGCGCGCACAGGATGTCGATGTGGTACTGCGCCGTCTTCACCTTGGGATATTCGCGCGAGACGGCGGCGAAACGCTCGTCCCAGTAGGGCATCGAGATGGAGATGCCGTTCGACTTGGTGGCCGACGCCACCTCGCGGCGGGGGCGCGCCATGGCGAGGTCGAAGGCATAGCGCATGGCGCGTTCACAGCCCACGCGGGTGAAGATCGAGGTCTGGACCGCCGTCTCGAGCGCGGTGCCCTCGTACATCCGGCCGCCGATGCTCGAATACTCGCCCTCGTTGTTCTCGCGCACGATGAGATAGTCGATGTCGCCCGGCTTGCGGTCGGCGAGCGGCGACTTGAGGCCCTTGAAGAGGCGGACGGGGCGCAGGTTGATGTACTGCTGGAACTGACGCCGGATGGGGATGAGCAGACCCCACAGGGAGACGTGATCGGGCACGCCCGGCCAGCCGACGGCGCCGAGAAAGATCGCATCGTGCCGGCGGATCTGCTCGAGCCCGTCGGCGGGCATCATGGCGCCCTTCTTCTTGTAGCGCTGGCAGGACCAGTCGAAGTGATCCCACTGCAGGGCGATGCCGAAGCGCCGGGCGACGGCCTCCAGCACCTTCATGCCTTCGGGAATGACCTCGTTGCCGATGCCGTCGCCGGGGATGACGGCGATGCGGTAGCGCTCGGTCCTGGCTTTGGCAGATTTCGCCATGGCGGTCCTTGCCGAGGGGTGGGCTCCGGCCGGGTTGCCGGCCGGAGCACGCGGCGGGTCGCTACTTGATGGTCTGCGCCGCCTTGGTCACGAACTTCGGCTCCCACGTCTTGGCAACGTCGACCTTGGCGGCCGCGATCTCCTTGTCGAACTGCTTCAGGAAATCGAGCGAGCGCTGCTGGCCGTCCTTGCCGACGATGCCGTCCTGCGAGTAGGCCTCCTTGGAGGCCTTGACCGCAGCCATGTAGAGCGCCTTGTCGCCGAGCCAGTACTCCTGCGGCACGGTGTCGGCGATCTGCTCCGGCGTCGCCTTCTGCATCCACTTCAGCGTCTTGTAGAAGGCGTTGACGAGGGCCTGCACCGTGTTGGGGTTCTTCTCCATGAAGTCGCGCTTCATGTAGAGCACGGCCGCCGGCATCGGCCCGCCGAACACCTTGTTGGTGCCCTCCGTGGTGCGCGTCTCGGCGATCATCTTGATGTCCTTCGTGGACTCGAGCTTCGCCATGACGGGATCGATGTTGGAGATGGCGTCGATCTCGCCCTTCTGGATCGCGGCCACGGCACCGGCGCCGGCGCCGACGCCGATGAACGAGGCGTCCTCGGGCTTCAGCCCCGCCTTCGCCATCAGGTACCAGACCACCATGTTGGTCGAGGAGCCGGGCGCCGTGACGCCGATCTTGGCGCCCTTGAGGTCGGCGGCGGACTTGATCTTGTCGGCCTTGTCGGCCTTCACCGCGAGCGAGATGCCGGGATAGCGGCCGAGCTCGATGGCGGCAACGATGTCCTGGCCCTTCACCTGCATGCGGATCGTGTGCTCGTAGGCGCCGGTGACGACGTCCGCCGAGCCGCCGATCAGCGCGGTGAGCGACTGCGAGCCGCCCTTGAAGTCGCTGATCTCGACGTTGAGGCCCTGCTCCTTGAAGTAGCCGAGGCGCTCGGTCAGCGCGAGCGGGAGATAGTAGAGCGCCGGCGCGCCGCCGACACCGAGCTTGATGTCCTTCTTCTCGGGCGCCTGCGCGTAGGCGGGCATCGCGATCAAAACGGCCGCCGCGGCGGCGATCCAGCATGCAATCCTTGGTTTCATGGCGGCGATCCTCACTTGGTTATCGTTGGGGGGATTTTCGGGTACCGAGCGCTGCAATTCAAGCCGTTGCTCCGGCGGGCGCAGGCCGCCAGACGAGCAGCCGGCGCTCGACCAGCGTCACGCACCAGTCGATGATGAGAACGAACACGGCAAGGATGAACATGCCGGCGAAGACGCCCGTCGTGTCGAAGGTGCCCTCCGCCTGCTGGATGACATAGCCGAGCCCCGCGGCGGCGCCGAGATATTCGCCGACGACCGCGCCGATGATGGCGAAGCCGACCGAGGTGTGCAGCGAGGAGAACATCCACGACAGCGCCGAGGGCCAGTAGACGTTGCGGAAGAGCTGGCGCTCGTTCATGCCCAGCATGCGCGCGTTGGCGAGGATGACCGGGCTCACCTCCTTCACGCCCTGGTAGACGTTGAAGAAGACGATGAAGAACACGAGCGTGACGCCCAGCGCCACCTTCGACCAGATGCCGAGACCCAGCCAGAGCATGAAGATCGGCGCCAGCACGACGCGCGGCAGCGAGTTCAGCATCTTGATGTAGGGATCGAAGATGGCCGACATGAGCGGATTGCGCGCCAGCCAGAAGCCGATGGCGATGCCGCCGGCCGCGCCGATGGCGAAGGCGAGCAGCCCCTCGGTCAGCGTGTAGAGCAGGTGCTGCCAGATGGTCTTGCCGAAGCAGGGATCGGAAATGCTGAGCAGCCGCGTCGGGTCGAGCGGCGACTGGCAGGTCAGGATCTTCGTCGTGCTGTCGGAGAACATGGTGACGATGCGGACCGCCACCTCGCCCGGCGTGGAGAAGAAGAACTTCGGCAGAAGGTAGCTGCCGCCGATGGGAACGGTCGCGCCGATGTGCCAGAAGGCGATGACGGCGACGGCCACCAGCAGCTGCAGGACGAACAATGTGCCGCGGCCGATCTTCATGCCAGCTCCCCGCTGTAGGCCTTCACCACCTCGGACCTGAGCTCGGACCAGATGGAGCGGTGCAGGTCGTGGAAGCGCGGCAACAGGCGGATCTCGGCGGCATCGCGCGGCCGGTCGAGGTCGATGCGATGGTCGCCGATGATGCGGGCCTCAGGCCCGGCCGACATGATGACCACGCGGTCGGCGAGCGCGATGGCCTCCTCCAGGTCGTGCGTGACGAACAGCACCGCCTTGCGGTCGGCGGCCCACAGGTCGAGCAGCAGGTTGCCCATGATCTGCCGCGTCTGCGCATCGAGCGGCCCGAAGGGCTCGTCCATCAGCAGGATGGCGGGATCGCGGATCAGGACCTGGGCAAGGCCGACGCGCTTGCGCTGGCCGCCGGAGAGCTGGTGCGGGTAGCGGTCGGCGAAGGTCCTGAGGCCGACGCGGGCAAGCCAGGAGCGCGCCTGCTCCTCGGCCTCAGCGCGCGGGACGCCCGCGATCTCCGGGCCGATGGCGATGTTCTCCAGCGCCGTCTTCCAGGGCATGACGGCATCCTGCTGGAACAGGTAGCCGGCATGACGGTTGAGGCCGGAGAGCGGCTTGCCGAAGACCTCGACGCCGCCGGAGCTCGGCGTGAGCAGACCGGCGGCCGCATTGAGCAGGGTGGATTTTCCGCATCCCGTCGGGCCGACGATGGCGACGAACTCCTCCCGCGTCACGGTCAACGTCGTCTCGCCGACGGCGTGGAAGGTCCGGCCGCCCGGAACAGCAAAATCGATGGTGATGCCGCGCAGCGCAACGGCCGGCCCGCTCTGCGCGGCCTCCGTGCCCCTGCCTTGTGCTGGCCTGGCATCCTGCAACAGACGTTCTCCCCAACCGGCCAGTCTTTTTGCGCATCCGGCCCTTGGCCGGACCATGCCAGAGCCGCCCGCCTGCGACAAGCCGAGGCTCGGCGCGCCGGCAGCGGCCCAGGGGCGCACTCAGGGTCGCACTCAGGGGCACACTCAAGGACGCACGTGGCGATGGGCCGACAGCGCGCGCAGGACGGCCGGCAGCGCTTCCGGCAAATCCTCCGCGATCAGGCCGGGGCCGAACTCCGACGCGCAGGCGCCATGCAGCCAGACGGCGGCGGCGGCGGCCTCGAAGCCGGGCATGCCCTGCGCCAGAAGGCCCGCGACGAAGCCGGCGAGCACGTCGCCCGATCCGGCGGTGGCAAGCCAGGGCGGCGCATTCTCGTTGATCGCGGCGCGGCCGTCGGGGGCGGCGATCACGGTGTCGGCGCCCTTGAGAATGACGACGGCGCCGCTGCGGACGGCGGCGGCGCGCGCCTGCTCGAGCTTCGAGCCTGCCGCATCGGCCCCGAACAGGCGCGCGAACTCGCCGGTGTGCGGCGTGAGGACGACGGGGCGCCCGGCCCGCGCGGCAATTGCCTCGAACAGGGCGCCGCTGTCCTGTGCGCCGCTGTCCTGCGCGAAGGAGGTCAGCGCATCCGCATCGAGAACGGCCGCGGCCGGCGCCGCAAGCACCGCCGCGACCAGCTCGGCCGTCTGCCGCCCGACGCCCGCGCCGGGCCCGACGGCGACCGCCGTCTTGCGCGGATCGGCAAGGACCTGCGCCAGCCCGGCCGCGCCGGCAAAGGGCTCGACCATGATCGCCGTCAGGTGCGCCGCGTTGGCCGCAACGGCCTCGCCCGACGCCGCGACCGAGACGAGCCCGGCGCCGGCGCGCAGCGCGCCACGGGCCGCCAGCCGCGCAGCCCCGGTGCGATGCGCGGGGCCCGACACCGAGACGGCGTGGCCGCGCCCGTACTTGTGGCCCGCGGCCGCGGGCCAGGGATAGCGCTCCAGCCACAGCGCCGGCGCGTTCGCGAATGCGGACGGCCGCAGGCTGGCGATGATGTCGTCGGCGATGCCGATGTCGGCGATATCGACCGCGCCGCAGTACGCGCGGCCGGGATAGAGCAGGTGGCCGGTCTTGCGGCGCGAGAACGTCACCGTGTCGGTCGCCGCCAGCGCGGCGCCGCGCACCTCTCCGGTGGTGCCGTCGATGCCGCTCGGGACATCGACGGCGATCACCGGCACGCCGGCGTCCGCGACGGCGCGGAACACGCGCGCGACGTCCTCGCTCACCGGACGCGACAGACCCGCCCCGAACATGGCATCGACCACCACGGCGGCCCCTTCGACCGCATCGGACGCGAAGGGGACGACGGGACCCGTCCAGCGCGCCGCCATCGCCGCAGCGTCTCCGCGCAGGTCCTCCCTTCGTCCCAGCAACGCGACGCGGACACCGGCCCCCATCGCCGCCAGCAGGCGCGCGGCGACGAACCCGTCCCCGCCGTTGTTGCCGGGTCCGCACAGAACAAGGACCGTTCCGGTTTTTCCGGCCGCGCGCAGCCAGGCCCGCCGCGCCACGGCTCCGCCGGCCCGCTCCATCAGGTCGAGGCCCGCGATACCGCGCGCCATCGCGAGCCTGTCGGCTTGGCTCGCCTCGTCCGTTGTCAGAAGCTCGATCATGCCGTCCATCGTACCGCCCCGGCCCACACTAGCGGCACCGCCGGCTCCCGCCCAACCCGCACGCGCGCTTGCAGGCCGTCAGGTGAAATAATGGGCATGTTGCTTACAAAATAGGCATTATGGGCCGCCGATCCCCGCCTGCGTCTTGGGCAGACCACCGTAAGTCTCTGACGAAGTGAGAATTTAATCATGCTCAACAGTTTGGCATAAGGCGTGCTTTAACCGCGACGGACAGCTTCGTCGCAACACAACAACCGACATCCGCTCGGGAGGCCGACGCTCGCATGAAAAAGATCGAAGCCATCATCAAGCCGTTCAAGCTCGACGAGGTCAAAGAGGCGCTGCAGGAAATCGGCCTGCAGGGCATCACCGTCATCGAGGCCAAAGGCTTCGGCCGCCAGAAGGGCCATACTGAGCTCTACCGCGGGGCCGAGTACGTCGTCGACTTCCTGCCGAAGGTGAAGATCGAGGTCGTGCTCGCCGACGAGATGCTGGACAAAGCCGTCGAGGCCATCCAGAAGGCCGCCAAGACGGGGCGCATCGGCGACGGCAAGATTTTCATCTCGACGGTGGAAGGCGCGATCCGCATCCGCACCGGCGAGACAGGCGGCGACGCCATCTGAACAAGCGACAACGGCACGCGGCGAGGGCGCCCTGCTCCGCCGCGCGACCAGCGTGACTGTCAAAAAAGCAAGGCAACAGGGGACTGGCAATGGCAGCAGAGAGACCGAAGACCGCAGCGGACGTGTTGAAGATGATGAAGGACAAGGACGTGAAGTTCCTTGACCTGCGCTTCACCGACACCAAGGGCAAGATGCAGCACGTCACCGCGGACGGCTCGTGCGTCGATGACGGCATGTTTGCCGACGGGTACGCGTTCGACGGCTCGTCCATCGCCGGCTGGAAGGGCATCGAAGCCTCCGACATGACGCTGATGCCGGACCCCGCCAGCGCGCACATCGATCCGTTCTTCGCCCAGACGACGATGGCCGTGTTCTGCGACGTGCTCGAGCCCTCGACGGGCGAGATGTACGAGCGCGACCCGCGCTCCATCGCCAAGCGGGCGGAAGCCTACATGAAGCAGACCGGCGTGGGCGACACGATCGTGTTCGGCCCGGAAGCCGAGTTCTTCATCTTCGACGACGTGCGCTTCAACTCCGATCCCTACAACACCGGCTTCAAGATCGACAGCGTCGAGCTGCCGTCGAACTCCGGCACCGCCTACGAGATGGGCAACCTCGGACACCGTCCGCGCACCAAGGGCGGCTACTTCCCGGTGCCGCCGGTGGACAGCGCGCAGGACATCCGCTCCGAGATGCTGTCGGTGATGTCCGAGATGGGCGTCGTGGTCGAGAAGCATCACCACGAGGTCGCCTCCGCCCAGCACGAGCTCGGCATCAAGTTCGGCCCGATGGTGACGCTGGCCGACCACATGCAGATCTACAAGTACGTGATCCACAACGTCGCCCAGGCCTACGGCAAGACGGCCTGCTTCATGCCGAAGCCGATCTTCGGCGACAACGGCTCGGGCATGCACTGCCACCAGTCGATCTGGAAGGGCTCGACGCCGGTGTTCGCCGGCAACAAGTACGCCGACCTGTCGGACACGTGCCTGTTCTACATCGGCGGCATCCTGAAGCACGCCAAGACGATCAACGCCTTCACGAACCCGACCACCAACTCCTACAAGCGCCTGGTGCCGGGCTACGAGGCCCCCGTGCTGCTCGCCTACTCGGCGCGCAACCGCTCGGCATCCTGCCGCATCCCGCACGTGACGAGCCCGAAGGCGAAGCGCATCGAGGTGCGCTTCCCCGATCCGGCCGCCAACCCCTACCTCGCCTTCTCGGCCATGCTGATGGCCGGTCTCGACGGCATCCAGAACAAGACGTCGCCGGGCGAGGCGATGGACAAGAACCTCTACGACCTCCCGCCGGAGGAGCTGTCGAAGATCCCGACGGTCTGCGGCAGCCTGCGCGAGGCGATGGAGAATCTCGACAAGGACCGCGACTTCCTGAAGAAGGGCGGCGTGTTCACCGACGACATGATCGACGCCTACATCGAGCTGAAGATGGCCGAGGTGGAGCGCTTCGAGATGACGCCGCATCCGGTCGAGTTCGACATGTACTACTCGGTCTGACGGCCGAAGCCTTTCAGGGGAAGGGTGCGGGAAGGGCGGTCTTCGGGCCGCCCTTTCTTTTTGCCGGGCGCCCGCTGCTCAGAAATGTCGCTCAGAAATGTCGCTCAGAAATAGAGGATCACGCCGGCGAAAATGACGCCGAGGACGATGTAGCCGAGGCGGCGGCGCTGCACGGCGAGCCAGGCGCGGACCTGCTGCGACCAGACGGCCCAGTCGATGCGGTTGAACCAAGCCACCGTCAGCCCCATGCCGAGGCCGGCCGCCCAGATGGCCGATATGGTGACGGTGCGGCCCGAGCCGTCGAATGCCGGGATGGCGCCGTCCGCCATCCGGCCGACGAACAGCACCGCGGCGGCGATGGCCGCGGCCAGCATGAACAGGAAGCTCGGCGTGCGCATTTGGGCGTCCAGCGGCTATGGATCGGCGGCAGCATAGGGCGCAGAAAAGAAACGTCCGGTTAACGATGGCGGGCCATTGCGCCACCACGATCCGCTTGCACTCTCGGCGCGAGCAACGGGAGCCTCCATGCGCCGACTTGTCCCCATCCTGCGCGTCGCCCTTGCCGCCCTCGCCTGCACCGCCCTGGTGCGCGGCGCGCCGGCCGGCTCCGCGCCTGCCACCTATCCCTGGCTTGCCGATGCAGCGCCCCGCGAGACCCTGGCCGCGCGCATCCCGCCGCCACCCGGCCTCAAACGCGTCCCGCTGCCGGCCGGCAGTTTCGGCACCTGGCTGCGCGACCTGCCGATGAAGCCGGCCGGCACGCCGGTCCATCTCTACAACGGCGCCGCCAAGCCGCGACAGGACGTGCATTTTGCCGTACTCGACGTCGATGTTGGCACGCGCGACCTGCAACAATGCGCCGATGCCGTCATGCGCCTGCGCGCGGAGTGGCTGCTGGCCGCGGGGCGCGCCAATGCCATTGCCTTCAACGACACCGGCAGCGGCAAGCCCATCGCCTTCAGCCGGTGGGCGGCCGGCGAACGGCCCCGGATCAGCGGCAACGCGCTCACCTGGTCGGCCCGCGCCAGGCCCGATGCGGGCTACGCCTCCTTCCGCCGCTACATGGATACGGTCTTCGCGTGGGCCGGCACCTATTCGCTGGAACGCGAGCTGAAGCCGGTGCCGGTCGCCGACATCGCGCCGGGCGACGTGTTCATCAAGGGCGGCTTTCCCGGCCATGCGGTGCTGGTGGCGGATGTGGCGCGCGATGCGGCGACGGGAGAGAGCCGCTTTCTCCTGCTGCAGAGCTACATGCCGGCGCAGGACATCCACGTGCTGAAGAACCCGGCCGCGCCGGACGGTGCAGCGTGGTACCCGGCCGCCTTCGGCGACAAGCTCGTGACGCCGGAATGGATCTTCGCGCGCGACAGCCTGCGCCGGTGGCGCTGACGGTCAGCCCTGTGCGGCCGCGGCCAGGGCCTGCGGCAGCTCGGCGGCCAGAACGTCGAGGTCCGACTGCGTTCCCGCGCTGATGCGGATGCAGCGGTCGAGCGGCGCCACGCCCGGCATGCGCACGAACACGTCGCGCGCGATGAGTTCGCCGAGCACGCGCCTGGCATAGGCGCCGTCGCGGCCGCAGTCGACGGCGACGAAGTTCGTCGCGGACGGCAATGCGACGAGGCCGTTGGCGCGCACGATGGCGCCGATGCGCTCTTTCGCGGCGGCGATCTTCTCCAGCGTGGCCTTGAGGTAGGGCTGATCCTCGAGGGCGGCGAGCGCGCCGGCCTGCGTGATGCGGCTGACACCGAAGTGGTTGCGGATCTTGTCGTAGGACTTGATGACGCCGGCTTCCCCGAGCACGTAGCCGACGCGCGCCCCGGCAAGCCCGTAGGCCTTGGAGAAGGTGCGGAAGCGGATGATCCGCGGGTTGGCGACGTCGAGCGGCGGAACGGCGCCCGCGGGCGCGGTGTCGGCATAGGCCTCGTCGAGGCAGAGGACCGTGCCCTCGGGCACCGCCTCGATCATGCGCGACACGTCGGCAGCGCCCCACCAGGACCCCATGGGGTTGTCCGGGTTGGCGAAGTAGATGAGCTTTGCCGCCTCGCGCCGCGCCGCATCCAGCAGCGCCTCGGGGTCCTCGCGGTCGCCCGCATAGGGCACGGTGACGAGCCGCGCTCCGTAGCCCGCAACGTGAAAGTTGAAGGTCGGATAGGCGCCGCGCGAGGTCACGATGGCGTTTCCCGGTTCGCTCACCATGCGCACCGTATAGCCGAGCAGGCCGTCGATCCCCTCGCCGACGGCGACGTTCTCGGGCCGCACGCCGTGATGGGACGCCAACGCCGCCTTCAGGTCGTGATTTTCCGGATCGCAGTACATCCACGTCTCGGCCGCCGCCTCGCGCATGGCCGCGATGGCCTTGGGCGAGGGACCGAACACGCTCTCGTTGGCGCCGATGCGGGCGCGGAATTTGGCGCCGCGCGCGCGCTCCTGCGTCTCCGGGCCGACGAACGGCACGGTTGCGGGAAGCACGTCGACGATCGAACTGTAGCGGGGCCCGGACATGGGCGAACTCTCCCTGGCGGCAAAGCGCCTAGGTAGAGCGAACGCGACGCGTTGTCATCCGGCAAGACATCCTAGAGCAGGCCAAGGGACGCCAGCTCGCGGCGGAGCGCGGGCGGCATCAGGCCCACGTCGTCCCGGGCGCCGGGCTTGATGTCCGCGGGCGCGTCGTCGGCCGACAGATAGCGCCAGCCCTGGAAGGCGCGGCGCGGGGTCGGACGGACGGGGATCAGGTCCTTCTTCAGCATCAGGAGGCAGCAGGGTGTGCCGTCCTCCTTGGTGCCCTCGGCGAGGTCCGCCAGAGGCTGGCGGACCTGGATGATCCCCTTGATGACCCAGTAGAGCGAGCCGCCGTCGAGCAGCTCGTCGCGCCGCTTCGGCGTCTGGAAGGTGCGGTGAAAGAGTTGCGGCTTCTTCTCGCCGGCCTTGCGGCGCTGGCGCAGCCGCTCGGCCTGCCAGGTTGCAAGATCCTCGATCGAATCCGCACCGACGCAGAGCTTGATCAGATGCAGCGGCATGGCGCCTTCTTCCGCAACCCCGGTTGCCGTCTCAATAGCTCATCGGAGAATTGGGCGCGAGCGGATGCCCTTCACAATCTGGGGATAGCGCCTCAGGCGGCGGCCAGTGTGACCAGCACGGCACCCTGCGACACCTGCTGGCCCTCTTTCGCGGCCACCGTCTCGATGGTTCCCGCACGCGCGGCGTGCAGAACGTGCTCCATCTTCATCGCCTCGACGACGGCAACGCGATCGCCCTTCGCGACGGCATCGCCGGCCGCGACGAAGACTTTCGCCACGCGGCCGTTGATCGGCGCGCGCACGGCATCGCCGGCCTCGCCGTCATGCACGTCGGAGGCGTCATAGACCGGACGCGCGATCTCGACATGCACGCCGTTGCTGATGAGAAAGTAGCGCCCGCCATCGTGGGCGAGCCGCAGGCCCGAGCCCGTGGCGCCGGCCTCGGCGTACGCACCCTCGCGCCCGCGCACGTGCGGCACGGTCGCACCGGCCGCCCAGCCTGCATCGAAGACATGGGACACGCCGTCGACCACCACGGGAACGCTCATGACGCGCGCGCCGCCGAGCTGGAAGGCGTCGGTGGCGTCCCACGGCGAAGGCGCGCCGCGCGGAGCTTCGGTGCCGGCGCGGTTGCAGACGAGCGTGCGCACCGCGGCGTTCACGTCCTCCGGCCGCGCCCTGGCCGACGTCAGCGCGCCGATCTCGCGTCCGATGAGCCCCGTGTCCATATCGCCGGCGACGACGCGCGCATCGCCGGCGAGCGCGGCGAGGAACGCGGCATTGGTCTTGAGGCCGTAGACGCCCGTGGTCGCCAGCGCATGGCGCAAAAGCTGCAAGGCCTCCGCCCGCGTCGGCGCGGTCGCAATCACCTTGGCGATCATCGAATCATAGAACGGCGAGACGACGCTGCCCGTTTCGACGCCGGATTCGACGCGGATGCCGCTGCCGGACGGCGCGCCGAAGGAGGCGATGCGTCCCGTCGCCGGCATGAAGCCCTGCGAAGGGTCCTCCGCACACAGGCGCGCCTCGATGGCGTGTCCCGAGAGGCGAATGGCCGATTGCGCCAGCGGCAGCGGCTCGCCAGCCGCGACGCGGAACTGCCACTCGACGAGATCGAGACCGGTCACCTCCTCGGTGACGGGATGCTCCACCTGCAGGCGGGTGTTCATCTCGATGAAGTACCAGGGCGCCGACGGCTCCAGCCTGCCGCCCTCGACCAGAAACTCCACCGTGCCGGCGCCGGCATAGCCGACCGCCTTGGCGAGCTTCACGGCGGCGTCCGTCATCTTCGCGCGCAGACCCGCGCTCATGCCGGGCGCAGGCGCCTCCTCGATCACCTTCTGGTTGCGTCGCTGCAAAGAGCAGTCGCGCTCGAAGAGATGGACGGCGTTGCCGTGCGTGTCGCCGAACACCTGCACCTCGATATGGCGCGGCTTGACGATGACCTTCTCCACCAGCACGCGGCCGTCACCGAAGGCGGACTGGGCCTCGCGCACGGCGCTGTCGAGGAGGCTCGCGAAATCCTGCTGCCGCTCGACGAAGCGCATGCCGCGCCCGCCGCCGCCGGCCACCGCCTTGATGATGACGGGGTAGCCGATACGGCCCGCCTCGCGCTCCAGCGTCCTGGCGTCCTGCTTGTCGCCGTCGTAGCCCGGCACGACCGGCACGCCGGCGCCGCGCGCGATGACCTTGGCCTGCGCCTTGCCGCCCAGGGCACGCATCGCCGACGGCGACGGGCCGACGAAGGTGATGCCGGCCTTGCCGCAGGCCTCGGCGAAATCGGCGTTCTCGGCCAGGAAGCCGTACCCCGGATGCACGCAGTCGGCGCCGGTCCGCCGCACGGCATCGAGAATGGCATCGACGCGCAGATAGCTCTCGGTCGCCGGCGACGGGCCGATATGGATCGCCTCGTCGGCAAAGCGGACGAAAGGGGCCGCCGCATCGGCATCGGAATAGACCGCGACCGTCGCGATGCCCATGCGCTTGGCCGTGCGCATGATGCGGAGCGCGATCTCGCCGCGATTGGCGACTAGAACCTTTTTGAGCATGACCGGCGCGGTCCTCTTCCCGTTGATCCACCCGCCCGACGGGCGCCTCACCCCTTGGGCCGGCAGAAGCCGTGGTACTGCGTGACGATGGGCTGGCCCAGCAGGGCGAGGTGGCGCGAATGCACCGCCGGGTAGAGGCCCGTCGCATCATCCTTCTCGTAGACCGTGGTCACGTTCAGGTAGCCTTCGTTGGCCACCTCGAGAAAATGCGTCGCGTTGACGGCCTGCGCCAGCTTGAGCACGGAGGTGCCGCGTCCGGTGTCGAGCGTGGCCGTCTGCGCCTTCTCGTTGATGTCGCCGATGGAGAAGGCCAGCGTCGACACCGCCTCGGGCACGAACTTGCCCTTGCCGTAGCTGAAGCTCGTGCCCTCGGTGAAGCTGCAGGCATAGCCGGCATCGGCCGCGCCCGCTGGCCCTGACAGCACCAGCACCAGCGCGGCGGTCGCCACGGCTGCAAAGCCAAACGGATTCATCGATCCTCCCCTGGCTGCGCCACCGGTGCGCGATGCGCCGCCAGTGCCGTGCCATGATGCTGCAACTGTTCCACGTCGATCGGCATCGGTGAGCGCCTTACATCCGGAACACGCCGAAGCGCGTCTCGGCAATCGGCGCGTTGAGCGTCGCCGACAACGCAAGGCCCAGCACGCGGCGCGTCTCCCACGGCAGGATGATGCCGTCGTCCCAGATCCGCGCGGTGGCGTAGTAGGGATGGCCCTCGCGCTCGTACTGCTCCAGCACCGGACGCTTGAATTCGGCCTCGTCCTCGGCGCTCCACTTGCGGCCTTCGGCTTCGATGTTGTCCCGCCGCACGGTGGCGAGCACGCCCGCGGCCTGCGGGCCGCCCATGACCGAGATGCGCGCATTGGGCCAGGTGAACAGGAAGCGCGGACGGAACGCGCGTCCGCACATGGCGTAGTTGCCCGCGCCGTAGGAGCCGCCGATGATGACGGTCAGCTTCGGCACCTGCGCGCACGAGACGGCAGTGACCATCTTGGCGCCGTGGCGGGCGATGCCGCCCGCCCCCGCCTCGCGCCCGACCATGAAGCCGGTGATGTTCTGCAGGAACAGCAACGGAATGCGGCGCTGGCAGGCCAGCTCGATGAAGTGCGCCGCCATCAGCGCCCTCTCGGAATAGATGATGCCGTTGTTGGCGAGGATCGCCACCGGCAGGCCTTCGATATGCGCAAACCCGGTGACGATGGTGGTGCCGTAGTTCTGCTTGAACTCGTCGAGCTCCGAGCCGTCGACGATGCGGGCGATCACGTCGCGCGCATCGTACTGCGTCATCAGCGAGGTCGGCACGACGCCGGCAAGCTCGGCCGGGTCGTAGGCCGGCGGCCGCGGCTCGCGCACCGCGATATCGACCTGCTTCACGGTGTTGAGACTGGCCACGATGTTGCGCGCGATCTGCAGCGCGTGGCGGTCGTTGAGCGCATAGTGGTCGGCGACGCCCGACTGGCGCGTGTGGACGTCGGCGCCGCCCAGGTCCTCGGCGGAGACGGTCTCCCCGGTGGCGGCCTTCACGAGCGGCGGACCGCCGAGAAAGATCGTGCCCTGCCGGCGCACGATGATGCTCTCGTCCGACATGGCGGGCACATAGGCCCCGCCCGCCGTACACGAGCCCATGACGACGGCGATCTGCGGAATGCCTTCCGACGACAGCGTCGCCTGGTTGAAGAAGATGCGGCCGAAGTGCTCCTTGTCGGGGAATACCTCCGTCTGGTGCGGCAGGTTGGCGCCGCCCGAATCCACCAGATAGATGCACGGCAGCCGGTTCTCGCGGGCGATCTCCTGCGCCCGCAGGTGCTTCTTCACCGTCAGGGGAAAGTAGGTCCCGCCCTTGATGGTGGCGTCGTTGCACACGATCATGCATTCACGTCCGCTGACGCGGCCGATGCCGGTGATGATGCCGGCGCCGTGGATATCGCCCGAGTACATGCCGTTGGCGGCGAGCTGCGACAGCTCGAGGAACGGCGATCCCGCATCGACAAGCCCGAGCACGCGGTCGCGCGGCAGCAGCTTGCCGCGTGCGATGTGCCGCTCCTTCAGCTTGTCGGGCCCGCCTGCGGCAGCTTCCGCGCGCTTCGACGAAAGATCTTCGGCGAGCGCGTGCATCGCCCTCGCGTTGGCGCGGAATTCGTCGGATGTCGGAGAAACGGCGGAACGGATCGTCGGCATGGACACTCCCCTGGGAGGGCCCAAACTAGGACGGCCCGCATCGCAACGGCAAGATGAATGGCCAGCGGCCTCCGGGGCCGCCGGCCTCAGCCCTTGGGCTGCCGCGGTGGGAGAGCCTCGACCGGACCGCCGGCCTCCTTCCAGCCCTTGAAGCCGCCCAGGACGTGGGCCACGGGCTTCAGCCCCATGTCCTGCGCGACCTTGGCCGCGAGCGCGGAGCGCAGGCCGCCGCCGCAGAAGAACACGAACTTCTTGTCGGCGCCGAACTGAGGCTTGTAGTAGGTGCTCTCGGGATCGATCCAGAATTCCAGCATGCCGCGCGGGCAGTGGAAGGCGCCGGGCACCCTGCCGTCGCGCTCGAGCTCGCGCGGGTCGCGGATGTCGACGAGCTGCACCTCGGGCCGGGCGGCGAGTTTCACCGCGTCCGCCGCGGTGATCTCCTCGATCTCGCGCTTGGCGGCATCGACCATCGATTTCGACGACAGCGTGATCTTCTGGGGCACGGGTTACCTCCGGGATGGCTTGCTGGACAAAGTCTTAGCGCGGCCCCCGCTCCGCCTCAACCGGCGCGGCATCTCGCTGCCTTTGCGCCGCCATGATAGGAAGGCTCTGATTGCGCGCGCCGCCACGGCGCCGGATGCCCGAGCGAGCCTTCTGCACATGTCCGTCATGCCCCGTCTAGCCGGTGCCGCCCTGTGCCTTGCGCTCGCCGCCTGTGCGGCGGCCATGCCCGGCTACGCCCCGCCGACGGCGAACGAGAAACGGGCCGCGCAGATGAAGCGCGTCACGGCGACGGAGGGCGGCACACTGACGCAGACCGGCACTTACCAGCTCAGCGCCGACGAGGAGAAGCTGGACTGCAAGCGCCTGACCGGCTCCATGCAGATCATGCTCGCGCACCTGAAGGATGCGAGGACGCGCCGCTCGCCGTCGGCGCTCTCCGTGGGTGCACAGCAGACGCTGGCGCCCGTTGTCGGCGGCTCCGTCAAGGCCAGCGACCGCGACGCGACGCTCGTCCGCGAGCGCGCCCGCATCGAGGCCTACAATCGCGCGCTGGCGGCGAAGAAATGCCGGACCTTCGACGTCGAAGCCGAGCTGGGCGAGAAGAAGTCCTGACGGCCGGCCCGCCTCACATCAGCTCGAGCGCCACCGCCGTCGCCTCGCCGCCGCCGATGCAGAGCGAAGCGATGCCGCGCGGCTGCTTGTGCTTTTCCATCGCCGCCAGCAGGGTGACCAGGATGCGCGCGCCCGAGGCGCCGATCGGATGGCCCAGCGCACAGGCGCCGCCGTTGATGTTGACCTTGTCGTGCGGCAGCGCGAGGTCGCGCATCGCCGCCATGGCGACCACGGCGAACGCCTCGTTGATCTCGTAGAGGCCGACGTCGCCGGCGGCCCAGCCGGCCTGCTCCAGCGCCTTCTTCATGGCCGCTATGGGCGCGGTTGTGAACCAGGCCGGGGCCTGGGCGTGGCTGGCGGTGGCGACGATGCGCGCCAGCGGCTCGATCCTGCGCCGC
Source organism: Hyphomicrobiaceae bacterium (assembly GCA_050245975.1). GTDB lineage: Bacteria > Pseudomonadota > Alphaproteobacteria > Rhizobiales > Hyphomicrobiaceae > JBFWWW01. Next base: position 7,452 of record JBFWWW010000017.1, on the reverse strand, counting down.
TTCGCCTCGCTTTCGCGCATCAGCACGAGTGCCGCTGCCCCGTCCGAGATGGAGCTGGAGTTGGCGGCCGTCACCGTCCCGTCCTTGCGGAAGGCCGGCTTGAGATTGGGAATTTTCGCCGGATCGGCGGAGAAGGGCTGCTCGTCGCGCTTCACCTCGGTCTCGCCCTTGCGCGTCGTCACCTTGACGGCGACGATCTCGCCGTCGAAGGAGCCGTCCTCGTTGGCGCGGCGCGCGCGCTTCAGGCTCTCGATGGCGTAGGCATCCTGCGCCGCGCGGGTGAACTGGTAGGCCTGCGCCGTATCCTCGGCAAAGGTCCCCATCAACCGCCCCTTGTCGTAGGCGTCCTCCAGGCCGTCGAGGAACATGTGGTCCTTGGCCTCGGCATGGCCGAGACGCGCGCCCGCCCGCATCTTCGGCAGGAGGTAGGGCGCGTTCGTCATGCTCTCCATGCCGCCGGCGACAATGACGTCCTGCGGGCGCGCATGCAGCGCGTCGAAGGCCAGCATCACCGTCTTCATGCCGGAGCCGCACATCTTGTTGACGGTCGTCGCCGGCACCGACTGCGGCAGCCCGGCGCCCAGCGCGGCCTGCCGGGCGGGCGCCTGACCCTGGCCCGCCGGCAGCACACAGCCCATCAGCACCTCGCTCACGTCGTCGGCCCCCAGGCCCGAGCGCGCGACGGCCGCCCTGATGGATGCCGCGCCCAGTTCGGATGCCGTCAGCGCGGAAAGGGCACCCTGGAAGCCGCCCATGGCGGTGCGCGCCATGCCGGTAATGACGACGGGATCATCGGTCCTGGTCACGGGCCGGGTCACGGTCTTTGCCGCGGTCTTTGTCATGGATCACCTCGACGTCTTGTCGCGAAAGCGACGCGTTCTGCGTTGGCGCGCATCGAACACCCTGAGGCCGGTCGCGGTCAACCGGGCGCGCCGGGCCAGCGCGCACAGGGCCGCCGAGCCCATGCCGCCGATTCCGATCACGATCGTGTCGTAAACCCGCGCCTGCATCCGGCGTCTCCCAAGCCCCGCCCCGGGCCGCGGGCCCAATTGACACTTGGCGCATCTCGCCGCCCTTGGCTAGACTTCCGGCAGCGAATAGAGGTTGTACATGCGTTTTATCACTCCCCCGCTTCTCGCGGCGCTCGCGTGGCTGCTCGCCGCCGGTCCGGCCGGCGCGCGCTACGACTACCGCGTCGTGGGGGTGCCCAAGGGCGACACGCTCAACATGCGCGAGCGCGTCGACGACCCGTCCAACGTCACGAGCGCGAAGATCGTGGGGCGCATCGATCCCGGCGCGAGCGATGTGCGCGGAACAGGCTCGTCACGGCTGCTGGGCAAGACGCGCTGGTACGAGGTGGTGCACGACGGCGTGCGCGGATGGGTGAACGGCAAGTTCCTGTCGCCGCTGGCGGTGCGCTCCGACACGCACCTCGAGGGCAGCCTCAACTGCTTCGGCACCGAGCCGTTCTGGTCGCTGATCGTGCGCGACAACATGGCGAAGTACGATACCCCCGAGACGCAGTCGTCCGGCGCCTCCCTGCGCTTCAACATCTACGAGCGTCGGCTCGATGGCCCGCGCCGCGACCGCGCAATGATCCAGATGAGCCTGCGCGGCACGCCGGCAAGCGCCGTCGTCACCGCGAAGGAGTGGTGCTCCGACGGGATGTCCGACTTCAGCTACGGCTTCAGCGCCGAGCTGCACGACGTGCCGGAGCCCGGCAAGACGCTGCGCGGCTGCTGCGTCATCGCCCGCTGACCGTCAGGCGGTTTCCGCGAACAGCTCGCGGCCGATGAGCCAGCGCCGGATTTCCGACGTGCCGGCGCCGATCTCGTAGAGCTTGGCGTCGCGCAGCAGGCGGCCGGTGGCGAACTCGTTGATGTAGCCGTTGCCGCCCAGCAGCTGGATGGCATCGAGCGCCACCTGCGTCGCCTTCTCGGCCGCGTAGAGAATGGCGCCGGCCGCATCCTTGCGCGCCGTCTGCTTGCGGTCGCAGGCCTGCGCCACCGCGTAGACGTAGGCACGGCAGGCGTTCATCGTCGTGTACATGTCCGCGATCTTGCCCTGCACGAGCTGGAACTCGCCGATGGGCTGGCCGAACTGCTTGCGCTGGTGGATGTAGGGCACGACGACGTCGAAGGCGGCCTGCATGATGCCGAGCGGCCCCGCAGCGAGGACGGCGCGCTCATAGTCGAGGCCGCTCATCAGCACGTTGACGCCGCGCCCGACCTGGCCGAGCACGTTCTCCTCGGGCACCTCGCAGTCCTCGAACACCAGCTCGCCCGTGTCCGAGCCGCGCATGCCGAGCTTGTCGAGCTTCTGCGCCGTGCGAAAGCCCTTGAAGGATTTCTCGACCAGGAATGCCGTGATGCCGCGCGGGCCCGCCGCCGGATCGGTCTTGGCATAGATGACGAGAACATCGGCGCACGGACCGTTGGTGATCCAGAACTTGGTGCCGTTGAGGACGTAGCGGTCGCCCTTCTTGTCGGCGCGCAGCGTCATGGAGACCACGTCCGATCCCGCGCCCGGCTCGGACATGGCAAGCGCGCCCACATGCTCGCCCGAGACCAGCTTCGGCAGATAGCGCCGCTTCTGCTCATCCGACCCGTTGCGGCGGATCTGGTTCACGCACAGGTTGGAATGGGCGCCGTAGGACAGGCCCACCGACGCCGATCCGCGCGAAATCTCCTCCATGGCGATGCAGTGCTCGAGGTAGCCGAGGCCCGAGCCGCCATACTCCTCCTCGACGGTGATGCCGTGCAGGCCCAGCGCGCCGATCTTGGGCCAGAGCTGGCGCGGGAATTCGTTGCTGCGGTCGATGTCGGCGGCGATCGGCGTGATCTCGTCCGCCGTGAACGCGCGCACGGAGGCGCGGAGCTGGTCGGCAACCTCGCCAAGCCCGAAGTCGAGGGTGGGCAATTCGTTCGGGATCATCGCTCTTGCTCCTGGGCGCTTCCTCGCCAATCTGCGTAGCGCTCCGGCCCGGCGGGCGCAATACTGGCGCGGCGGCCGGCATCTGGGTACATCTGCAAATCGTGCACAATGACGCGCTAGGGTGATCACGTTCCGATTCGAACGGCCACGGGGAATGTCGAAGGACTACGGAGAGATGGAGCGCGCGTTCGTTGCCGGGCTGAAAGCCGAGACCGGCAAGGACCTCGACGAGTGGCTGGCGGCGGTGGCCGCCCAGCACCTGACCTCGCGCAACGATACCATCGACTGGCTGCGCCGGCAGGGTTTCGCCTTCGCACGCGCCTCCTGGATCGAGCGCATTCAGGCCAACGGCGGCCGGCTGATCTACGCCGACGATCCGGCCCGCCCGCAGCGCCAGCGCCGCGCCGCGGCAACGGAACCGGCCGACGATCCCGAGCCGCCCGCGCCTGCCCCGTCTTCGCCGGCGCCTGTGACAGAGCCATCCGCCACCGCCGATGCCTCTGCGGAGTTGATCGCCGCCCGCGCCAAGGGGTACCTGCCGCTCTACCGGCTTCTGGTGGCCGAGATCGACAAGGCCGTGCCCGGAGCGCGCATCGCCCCGCACGGTACGGTCATGGCCGTCGCGAGGCCGGCCGTCTTCGCGGCCATCGACCCGGGCCCAAAGGGGCTGCGTCTCGCGCTGCCGGCTGCCGGCACGCCTTCGACACCGGCGAAAAGCCGCCCCACGGGCCTGCCGCCGGAACTGGGCCATGTCCTGGGCCATGTCCTGGGCCATGTCATCGTGCTGACGGATGCGCGCCAGGTGAACGCCGAGCTGATGGACGCGGTTGTAGCAGCCTGCGCACGCGTGAACGGCTAAGGCATTTGGCATCCCGACCATTGAAATGTCGGAATTGAACCCTCACGTCCTGTGCGGATGTGGAGGTCACCAATGCCGATGATGCGCGCTCCTGTACCGGTGCTTGCCGTTTCGCTTTGCGCATTGGTCGCCGCTGCCGGCGTGGCGAGCGCGCAGACGGCGCGCCGCGACAGCATCGCCGAGCTCCTATCCGGCAAGACCGCGCAGGCGCAAGCACCGGCTACCACCCCGACGCCCCCGCAGGCCGCGCCCGAAGCCGCGGCGAAGGACCCGCGCGAGGGCGAAGCCGCCTACGAGCAGGCGAGCCGCCTGATGAAGGCGATCGACGGCATCCTGCAGGACACGGCCAAGAACCGCGCGGAAGCGCGCAAGCTGCCCTCCGACAACGACTTCCTGATGAAGCCGCTGTGGACGGAGACACGCGAGGACCGCGAGAAGAAGATCCGCTCGCTGCTCGATTCCGCGCTCGCGATCGTCACCGACGTGCCGATCGTCGAAGTGCAGAAGAAGATCGAGGACCTGCGCAAGAACATCCGCGATCTCGACGACCGCATCGTGCGCCTGCGGGAGAAGCAGATCACGGCGCCGAAGGATTCGCTGCTGCCGGGCGTGCTGACGGACACCGTCAGCAGCCTCGACGGCGACATCGAGGACACCAAGAAGCGCATCGAGGCCAACCGCGAGCAGATCCGGACCGCCAAGGGCGAAGTGGGCGCGGCGCTCGCCAAGTCCGGCATCCAGATGACGCCCGAGCAGGTGGACCTGCTGCTCGACAGCGTCCTTTCGGGCGACCTCGTGCGCCTCGTCAGCGTCTTCAACTCGGCCAAGGTCATCGACGCGCAGCTCGCCAAGCTGCTGTCGGCGTCGGGCGAGAACATCGGCGCGGCGCGCAAGTATTTCGCGATGCATGCGGCGCTGTTCGCCATGCTGGTGCACGCGCAGGACACGCTGGTCGGCAAGATCGACACGCAGTACCTGCCGAAGCTCACGGCCATCGAGGGCGATATCAAGACCGCGCGCGGCAAGACCGCGGACCTGCTCAAGGCCGAGAACCGTCCCGACCAGCGCCGGGTGCTCGAGTCCAACCGCGAAAGCCAGAAGCTGGCCGACGACGCGGCCAAGGGCTATCGCCGCTACCTGCTGCAGCAGCGCGAGCAGATCGCCAAGGCGCGGGCCCGCGCGACGCACGACCTGCGCATCGCCGACAACACCTTCGAGACCGTCGAGGCAAGCTTCCAGCTGCGCAACCTGATGCGCGATTCGACCTCGTCCTTCGAGGCGCTGCAGAAGCTCGAGGCGCCGACCTTCGAGCAGATCTTCAAGAACGAGGAGCTGCGGCGGGAGTTCGAAAACCTGACGCGCAAGCTCGACGCCCCCTCCTCCTGAGGCGGACGAGCGTGTAGTCTCGCGGGCATGACCCCGTCCCGACTGGCCCCGCTCGTCGCCTGCATGCTCGCTCTCGCCGTCGCGGCGCCGGTGCGTGCCGCCGACGACCCGGTCGAGATCTTCGACGCGCACCTGCACTACAACTGGGAGCCGAAGCCCTACTACACGCTCGATGAGGTGCTGGCGCTGTTCCGCCGCAACCGCGTCACGGGCATCCTGGCGACCAGCCGCCCCAACGACGGCACGCGCGCGCTCGTCGCGGCGAAGGCGGACGGGCTGTGGGTCGTGCCCTTCATCCGGCCCTATCGCGTGCGCGCCGACATCGGCACCTGGTTCAACGATCCGTCGATCTTCGCGCTGGTGCAGGCCGAGGCGAAGCGCGGCTTCTACCGCGGGATCGGCGAATTCCACCTGCACGGCGACGCGGCCGCCAGCCCGTGGGTGGCCAGGACGGTCGACTTCGCGGTCGCCAACGATCTCTTCCTGCACGCGCACGCCGACGACACGGCTGTCGAAATCCTGTTCCGGCACAACCCGAAGGCCCGCATCATCTGGGCGCACACGGGCTTCTCGCTGCCCGCCGCGCGCGTCGAGGAGATGCTGGCGAAATATCCCGCGCTGTGGGGCGAGCTGTCCTACCGCAGCGGCATCGTCGACGGCGGCGGCAGGCTGACGCCGGAATGGCGGGCGCTGCTGGAGCGGCGCGCCGACCGCTTCCTGCTCGGCTCCGACACCTGGATCAACGAGCGATGGGCAAGCTACGACGAGACCATGCGCGGCTATCGCGCCTGGCTGGCGCAGCTCCCGCCCGAGGCCGCGCGCAGGATCGCGAACGGCAACGCGCGCGCCCTGTTCGCCCAGCGTCCGTCGGAGAAGTGACCGCGGCCGCGGCGACGCCGGCTAGTGCGTGCGCGCAGCGACCGCGGCAAGCCCCGCGCCGATCAGCAGCGTGCCGCCCGTTCGGTTGAGCATCGACATCGCCCTGGGGCTGCGCACGACGCTGCGCGCCCGCGAGGCGATGAGCGCGTACCCGAGCACATTGGCGAAGGCGAGCGTGATGAATGTCGCCTCGAAAATGAGGACCTGATGCAGGAAGTCGCCGGCCGGGTCGAGAAACTGCGGCAGGAAGGCGACGAAGAAGGTGATGCCCTTGGGGTTGAGCGCCGTCACGAGCCAGGCGTGCGCCAGCATCTTCAGCGCCGGGGCGGCGCCGGTCCTTGGTTCGGCGGACAGCGAGCCGCCCGCGCGCCACAGCTTCAGCCCCAGCCAGATCAGGTAGGCGGCACCGATCAGCTTCAGGACCGTGAAGAGGGTTGCGGATGCGGCCAGCAACGCGCCGAGGCCGATCATGGACACGGTCATGGCCGTGAAATCGCCGAGCGCCACGCCGACGGCCATCGGCAGCGCGGTGCGCAAACCCTGGCCCAGCGCGTAGGACACCACCAGCAGGATGGTCGGGCCCGGGATGACGAGCAGCACCGAGGATGCCGCGACGAACGCCAGCCATGTCTCGAACGTCATGCCGTGTCGATCCCTGTCCGGTCAGCGGCGGTACTGCACGAACGGCGACTTGGTCGCCACCTGGTCATAGAGCCCGCGCGCACGGTAGTTGAACTCCTGCGTCGCCCAGTAGGTGCGCGTGCACTTGTGGGCGTCGGCCTCCTTGTACACGGCCTCGATCAGCGCGCGACCGACGCCCTTGGCGCGCAGCGTCGGCTCGACGAACAGATCCTCCAGGTAGCAGTACCAGGTCGGCGACCAGGTGGAGCGGTGGAACAGGATGTGCGCGAGGCCGATCGGCTGATCGTTGCCATCGACGGCGACAAGCCCTTTGTGGAAACCCTCGGCGCCCGAGTGGAGGCGCTGCCAGGTCGTCTCCATGACATCCTCGGGGACGCTCGCCTTGTAGAAGGCGATATAGCCCTTGAAGAGCTTGAGCCACGCCGCCTTGTCGCGTTCCGCCAGAGGCCGGACTGTCACCGTCATAGATCATCTCCCGTCATAGCAGCAGCAGCGAGGCAAGGCCGAGAAAGGCCGAAAATCCTACCACGTCCGTGACGCTGGTGACGAACACGGTCGAGGCCACGGCCGGATCGAAGCCAAGACGATGCAGGCCCAGCGGAATTGCCGTGCCGGCGACAGCAGCAGCCAGCAGATTTATGACAATGGCCGCCCCGATCACGGCGCCGAGCTCGTTGGAGCCGAACCAGAAGAAGGCCGCAAGCCCAACGAGCACGGCAAAGGCCAGCCCGTTGAGAAGCCCGACGGCCGTC
>JBFWWW010000016.1:0-36276 GCA_050245975.1 Hyphomicrobiaceae bacterium | reverse complement strand
GATCGCGGTCGTCCTGGTTGCCGGTCTCGAGGAAGCCGGTGACAAGATCGGCGTAGTCGAGATAGGCGGCCGAGATCTTGACGAACGGCGACCAGTCCTTGCGCTGCCATTCCGTGCGCCAGGATGTGGAATACTCCGTCAGGTTCTCGTCGAGGCTCGTGCCGTGCTGGACGGCGAGCGTGGCGAGCGTCTGGCGGCCGCCGGCGGTGGCATCGAGCGACGCCCCGAGGCGATAGGCGAGCTCGTCGGCATCCGGCGCGTCGGGATACTGGCGGTCGCGCAGCGTGGCCGACAGCGTGAGCTCGCCGAGCGACGTGGGGCGGACGTGCTGGATTTCCGCGCCCGCTTCGAAGACCGCGCCCGGCACCTTGTCGAACTGCGGGCCGGCATTGGTGGTGGCGCCGGCAGCGAACGAGAGCGTGGCGGCGGTGGTGGCTTTCTCCGAGCCGGTCTCCGCGAGCGTGCCGCGCAAGGCATCGGCATCGCCGGCACGGGCGGCCGCGCCGGCGGCGAACGCCGCGACGATTGCGATGCAGAGCGGGATCTTGCAGCGGCGCACGGATTTCCGTCCGGATCAGCGATGACGATCCTTCGCAGGGAGCCTGCGCCGGATTAACCGGCAGTAAATATATTCCAGAATTCAAAACCATTATATATCGTATTATATCGGATATCCGATATAATATTATGTCGCGTCGCGCCCGCCCGCACGTGGACAGGGACTGTGGACAGGAGCTGTGGACACGGGACTTGCCGCCGTGCTTTCTGAGCGCCGCTCCGGCGCCGGATCTCCCGATTCGGCGGCCGTTTGCGCTCCTGGACTGGCCGATACGACATGACCTGGGTCCTCATTCTCGCGGTCGGGCTGGCCGCCGGCACGCTCGGCGGCATTGTCGGCTTCGGCTCGTCGATCATCCTCATGCCGGTGCTCGTTCTCACCGTCGGGCCGAAGGAGACGGTGCCGCTGATGGCCATTGCCGGCCTGATGGCGAACCTGTCGCGGGTGGCCGTGTGGTGGCGTGTCGTCGACTGGGCCGCCGCGGCGGCCTTCAGCGCGACGGCCGTGCCCGCCGCGGCGCTCGGCGCGCGGACGCTGATCGCGCTCGATCCGCGTGTCGTCGAAGCCACCCTCGGCGGCTTTTTCCTGCTGATGATCCCGATCCGCCGCTGGCTGCTGGCGCGCGGGCTCAGGATCGGGCTGTGGCATCTCGCCCTGGTGGGCGCCGGCATCGGCTTCATGTCCGGCATCGTGGCCACGATCGGCCCCGTCAACACGCCGTTCTTCCTCGCCTACGGCCTGGTCAAGGGCGCCTATCTCTCCACCGAGGCGCTGGGCTCCGCCGCCATGGGCATCTCGAAGGCCGTCGTCTTCCGCACGTTCGGCGCCATGCCGCTGGAGACGCTGCTGCACGGCCTGATCATCGGCGCCTCGCTCACCGCGGGCTCATGGCTCGCCAAGCGTTTCGTCATGCGCATGGACAGCTACCAGTTCCGGCACGTGATGGACGCCCTCCTCGCCATATCCGGCCTCGTCATGCTGTGCAGCGCGCTCACCTGAGGGCGGGACGCAGATGAGCGTTTGCGATCCGGCGGGCTTGCACGCTATTTTCGCCCTGCCCTGCCTGCAAAACCACGGAGATCGCCGGACGCCATGCGCCAAGATGGGAAAAGTCGCCGGGAAGCGGCGCTGGCGATGATCCGGACGGCCATGATCGAGAAGAAGCTGACGCAGGCCGAGCTGGCCGACGCCGCCGACTGCCACGAGAAGACCGTGCAGAACATGCTGGCGGGCCGGGCTGTGCGCGACCAGACGCTGTTCGACGTCTGCATGGTGCTGGGCCTCGACTTCGACAAGGTGAAGGGGCTCGACGGCCGGGAGACCGCCGACAGCGCGCCCGAGGTCGGCGGCGCGGGCGGCGCGGTGGCGCCCGTCTACATGGGGGCCTACACGCGCGCGGGCGTCGACCACTACATCGGCAGCTACCTCACGGTGCGGCCGAGCTTCACCCAGCCCGGCATCGTCGTCGCCTATCGCACCGACGTGCGCTGGGACCCGGACTGGCCGAGCCTGCTGTTTGAGGAGCGCGACCGGCGCGATGCGCCCTACGCCCACCGCGGGCGGCTCTATATTCCGGCCTCGTCGTCCTTCATCCACCTCGTCTCGCTGACGAAGGGGGCCATGCGCATGGTGCTGGTGTCGCAGATCGACAGGCTCGGGGTGATGCGCGGGCTGATCACCACCCTCAACAAGCAGCGCGGCGCCACCTTCATCCCCGTGGCGGCGCCGATCGTCTACCGCAAGCAGGAGGCATTCGCGGCGCGCGACATCGGCGAGTTCGGAAAAAAAGACGAGATTTTCGAGACTTATAAGCAGATGCTGGAGGAGACGGTCGACCAGGGCTACGCCCGCCAGGTCAACCTCTGAACCCGCTCCTGAACCTGCTCCGCCCCCTCGCACACACGCTTCGTTAAGGTTTCGAGACCAATAACTTAGTGTCTGGCATACCTGCAAAAAGCCACTTTTTAAGGTAACTTTATCGCGTCCCGCCAGTTGGGTGGTGCTGCGTAGACGGGGGTCGACGTGATGGGATCGTGCTTGCGGCGCACTGCGCGCCGCTTGTTTCACCTGCTGCTAGCCGCCGTCCTCCTGGCTTTTGCGCCAGCGTATGCGCTTGCCCAGCAGGTCGCCTCCAACGGTCCGGACCCAGCCCTGGCTGCCACCCATGACGGCGGCGTCGACGCCACGGCATCGCGCACGCGCTTTGTCATCGGCCTCGAGCGCGCCGTCGAATTCCAGGTCTTCTCGCTCACCGAGCCCAACCGGGTCATCGTCGAATTTCCCGACGTGAAGCTGCTGCTGCCGTCGCTGCCGGGCGGCCGTCAGGTGGGCCTCATCAAGTCGGTCCGCGCCGGCCAGTCGGCGCCGGGCCGCGCCCGCGTCGTCATCGACGTCGCCGCTCCCGTCGTCGTCGAGCGCTCCGCCATCGAGACCAACGGCAAGCATGCTAAGCTGGTGCTGGAGATCGTTCCGTTCAACGGCTTCGCCAAGCCCAAGACGCATGCCCACAGCGGCCTGCCGCCGCCGTCGGGGCTTGGCGCCGCCGGCTTGCAGCCGCCGCTGCCGCAGCCGGCCGTCCGGCCGGAAGTTCTGGCAGCCGGAATCTACAAGCCCGTCATCGTCATCGATCCGGGTCACGGCGGGCATGATTCCGGCGCCGAGAAATTCGGCACCATCGAGAAGGACGTGGTGCTCGCCTTCAGCCTCAAGCTGCGCGACAAGCTGAAGGCGACCGGCCGCTATCACGTGCTGATGACGCGCGACGACGACACGTTTGTCGAGCTCGGCGAGCGCCGCGCCTTCGCCGAACGCCACAAGGCGGCGCTCTTCATCGCCGTGCATGCCGACTACGCCACGACCACGGCGCGGGGCGCGACGATCTACTCGCTGCGCGAATCCGTTGCCAAGAACCTGCAGGCGTCGGCCAAGAGCGAGGTCGGCGAGAACGTGCTCTCGAAGGCGGAACTTGCCGCGCTGAAGAGCACCGACGACCTCTCGACCGTGGCCGGCATCCTGTCCGATCTCGCCCGCCGCGAGATCCAGGTGACGCGTGACCGCACGTCCGTCTTCGCCCGCTCCGTGATCGAGTTCATGGGCGCCAGCACCAGCCTACACGACAATCCCGACCGGGAAGCGGCCTTCGCCGTGCTCAAGACGGCGCAGGTGCCTTCGGTCCTCATCGAACTCGCCTACGTCAGCAACAAGTCGGACGCGGAGCTGCTCAAGTCCGACCGCTGGCGCGAGAAGGTGTCGACGTCCATCGTCACCGCGGTCGACAACTACTTCAGCCACCAGGTCGCCCGGCTGCCGATGTAGCCGCGGCAGGCGGCGGAAACGACAAAGGCCGACCCCGAGGTCGGCCTTTTTATTCGCGTGGCCGGCAGTCGCTCGCACCGCGCCGCCGGCAGGCGTCAGCTAGCCTTTACTTGGCGGGCGGTGGTGTTTGTTCTTGCGCCAGAGAAGCACCATGAACCATTCGGGCTCCGGGCGCTGTGCGCGCGCCGCCGCCGAGCGGGGCAATCGCTGAGGTGTGCCGGACAATGGACAGAGGCGCTTCTTCATGGGCCACTCCATCAGTAAAGCCGCAAAGCCGGAGAGGCTCCCCCTGCCACGGGAACGACAGCGGCAGCGTCCGCGGACGGGCGCTTGCAGAAGCCGGTCTGGTGACAAGGAGGCGGCGGTTCAGGACGAGATCGCGATCCGTTCGCGAGCGACAAGATCCGGAAACGTTGAACGGCGGTCTCGTCCCAGTCCGCCCGGCTTCCGGTAATTCCAAGGTGCGAATGCTGTGCATTCCGCTCGTGGGCTGCGGGACTAGCCCGCGCAAACGCGCACCGTTATCGCGCTGCAGCGTTGGCCGGTTCGGTTAACAAAAGGTTAACGCGAGCCGGATGGCGGCCCCTGAGGGCGGATCAGCGACACGAACGCCACATCGGCCTCGATGTTCAGCGGCGTGGCGCCGAACGAATCGCCGTCGATCTGCACCGGCACCGGCGGGGCCGACGTCACCGTCACGCGGTGACCGTGCCGGACCTCGATGTCCTCGCGGCCGCGATGCAGCCGTCCGCGCGCCAGAGCGAGAAGCTGGCCGACGAGCCGGCGCCGGTTGCGCGAGCGGAACAGCACCACGTCGAGCCCGGACGCCGCCATCGTCGTGCGCGGCGCCAGCAGGAAACGGCCGCCGTAATGCCGCGCGTTGCAGATCACCACCCACGACGCCGTGGTGGCCTCGCCATCCACGATCACGTCGAGCGCATCGAGCGGGCGGGCCAGCGCACCCACGATGGGGCCGGCGTACGCCATCTGCCCCAGTCGCACCTTGAGACGCTGATCGAGCGCACCGACGATGCGCCCGTCGAATCCGGCTCCCGCCATGAGGAGAAACAGCTCGCCGTTGGCCCTGGCGCAGCGGACGCGATCGGTCGCGCCCTCGAGCAGCGCCTTCGCCACGGCCTCGGGCGTGCGCGCGAGGCCCAGCTCGTGGGCGAGCACATTGCCGGTCCCGAGCGGGATGAGACCCAACGGTGTGGCGGTGCCGGCCAGCGCAGGCAGCACCTGGCGCACCGTCCCGTCGCCGCCTGCCGCCACCACGGCATCGACCGTGCCGGCCCTTACGGCGGCCTCCGCTTGCGCCCGTGCGCCCTCCCCGTCCGCCGCGGTCGACCAGGTGAGAACGGCGCCCGCCCGCGTCAGGAGATCGATCACGCCCGACAGGAACGTCGGCTTTGGAACGCCGGCCGTCCTGTTGAACACGATGAAGAAGCGGCGGCGCATCGCACCCGGGACTGTTCGACGGGCGCGCACATCGGGCCGCCCGCGGCCATCAGGTATCGGCCGGCCGCTCCTGCGTCAATGGAGGCTCCCGTCCGGGCAAGAAAAGACGGGCCGCAGCTGGCCGCCGCGACCGTCCGGTTTCGTGCCTGCCCTGGATCAGCCGGCGATCTGCTTGTGCGGCTGCTCCTCGACATCGGCCGACTTCTGCACGGCCTTCTGGACCTTCTCGAAGGCGCGCACCTCGATCTGGCGGATGCGCTCGCGGCTGACGCCGAACTCCGCCGACAGGTCCTCCAGCGTCGCCGGGTTCTCGGCCAGCCGGCGCGCCTCGAAGATGCGCTTCTCGCGATCGCTGAGCGAGCCGAGCGCGCGCGCCAGGTACGCCTTGCGCCGCGACAACTCCTCGCTCTCGACGAGCCGCTCCTCCTGGTCCGGCGTATCGTCCACCAGCCAGTCCTGCCACTCGCCCGATTCCGATTCGGCGCGGACCGGCGCGTTGAGCGAGGCATCCCCGCCCAGACGCCGGTTCATCGATATGACGTCGTCCTCCGACACGCCGAGCTTGGTCGCGATCTGGCGCACGTGCTCGGGCTTGAGGTCGCCTTCCTCGAGCGCCTGGATCTGGCCCTTCATGCGCCGCAGATTGAAGAACAGCTTCTTCTGCGCGGCCGTCGTGCCCATCTTCACCAGGCTCCACGAGCGCAGGATGTACTCCTGGATCGAGGCCCTGATCCACCACATGGCATAGGTCGCGAGGCGGAAGCCCTTGTCGGGCTCGAACCGCTTCACCGCCTGCATGAGGCCGACGTTGCCTTCGGAGATCACCTCGCCGATCGGCAATCCGTAGCCGCGGTAGCCCATGGCGATACGCGCGACGAGCCGCAGATGCGACGTCACGAGCTTCTGTGCCGCGTCGGAGTCCGCATGCTCCTGCCAGCGCTTGGCGAGCATGTACTCCTCGTCGGGCTCCAGCATCGGAAACTTGCGGATCTCCTCGAGATACCGCGACAGTCCGCCCGATCCGGACGCTATTGAAGGAAGGGTGTTTGTTGCCATCTGTTTGTCAGCGGACCTGTTCGTGGCGCCGCGCCTCCGTCAGCCCATACACTCCGAGCCTTCCATAAGGCTCGACCACTTGCGGGATTAGCCAATGCCGGCCGTGCTAGCAAAGCACGATGATGTGCTGTCCCGTTCCCGAAGTTTCACGCGATCGTGTGATCCGCGCTGGCATCGGACGTTTGTCGTGGGGATCGGCAGCCCTCCCTCTCGCTTATAGGTCAAAGGCGACCTCTTGCACACTTAACGAATGGCAATGTCCGGTTCCGTCGTACCTGCACCAGACAGGGCCAACGCCGCACAGCCGCAACAGTTTCCCAGGCCGGGGGAATGTCCTCAAAATCCCCGCGCTTTGAGACGAATTGTCCTGTTTCTCAGCCGAGCGCGGAAACCAGCTCCGCCATGTCGGCCGGCAGCGGACTTTGAAACCGCAGCTTCCGGCCCGATCGCGGATGCTCGAACCCCAGGCGGTGCGCATGCAGCGCCTGGCGGCCGAGGGCGGCAAGCGCCTCGCGTGCCGCTGGCGGCAGGCGCGCGGCGGCGGACTTGAAACCCGCGCCATAGGTTGCATCACCCAGCAGCGGATGGCCGATATGCGCCATATGCACGCGGATTTGATGTGTCCGGCCGGTCTCGAGCTCCAGTTCGACGAGGCTCGCCAGCGGCGTTGCGTGCTCGCCCTCGAACCTCTGTCGGACATGGAAGTGCGTGACGGCGTGCCGCCCGCGCTCCGCATCGACCACGGCGATCTTCGTCCTGTTCGTCGACGAGCGGCCCAGCGCCGCCTCGACGACGCCACGCGGCCGGCGCAGTCCGCCCCAGACGAGCGCCAGATAGCCGCGCTCCAGCCGCCCGTCCCGGCCGTGGGCGGCAAACTGCTCGGCGAGACCGCGGTGGGCGAGATCGGTCTTGGCCGCCACCAGCAGCCCGCTGGTGTCCTTGTCGAGGCGATGCACGATCCCGGGGCGGCGCACGCCGCCGATGCCCGACAGGCTGTCGCCGCAATGGGCGATGAGCGCATTGACGAGCGTTCCGGTCGCATGTCCGGCGGCGGGATGGACGACAAGGCCGGCCGGCTTGTCGACGACGATGATGTCCTTGTCCTCGTGCACGACGACGAGGGGGATCGTCTCGCCGGCGGCACGCTCGGGCTCCGGCGCCGGCAGGACGATTTCGACGGGTTCACCGGGTTTGACCCGGTGGCCGGGCCCCACTATCGTCGCGCCGCCGGCACGCACGAAGCCTGCACGGACCAGGGCCTGCAGGCGCGACCGCGTCTGTCCCGGCACGTGCCGCGTCAGGAAGTGGTCGAGCCGCAGGCCGGCTTCGTCCGCTTCGACCCGGAAGACGAGGCGCTCGCCGGCCGCACTCATGCCGGGCGACCTGGAGCCGCGATGGACAGCAAGCCTCTCGACGAATTGGCCGCACCCGGCGAGGACGTGATGTTCTCGCCGCGCCAGCTCAGGGCGCTGAAGATCGCGGTGGCCGTGATGGGCATCGTGCTGGTGGTCGGGTTCCTGGGCCTCGTCGCCCGCATCTTCTATCTCGCGACCCGGCACAACGATCAAGCGGCGCACGGCTTCAAGGCGGAAATAGAGCTGGCTCTGCCGCAGAACGCGCAGGTGCGCAACGTCTCATTGGCCGGCGACCGGCTCGCCGTCCACTACGATGGGCCGGAGGGCCCCGGCATCGCCGTCATCGACCTCGCGTCGGGGAACGTCCTGAGCCGGATCAGCGTCCGCCAGGGCACGCAGCGCCGCCCGTGATTGCCGGCCGCAGGGGTTGACTGCACGCTTGATCGAGGCGCGCCCCTCGCCTATAGACTGGGGCCGCGCTGTCCCGTTCGTCTAGCGGTTAGGACGTCAGCCTCTCACGTTGAAAACAGGGGTTCGATTCCCCTACGGGGCGCCATCTTCTCTCGATCTGCCTCAGGAGCGGCATTCCATCGGCTGCCATGCTCTTGCGCCGCGCAGCCCGCGTGTCGCGCTCGGCTTCCTTGAGCGTTATCCATCCGAAAAGAGCGATGCGCTGATGCGCGGTCGCTCCGCGCTTGGCCGACAGCGTGGCTGCTCCCTTCCTGATGCCGTGGAAGCCGGGACGGTGTATTGCGCACCCGGCACTCGCGTTGCCCGCACATGACGGCGCAGGAAAACGGGGGCACTCATCGCCCCTGCCGTTCCCGCGATATCCGCCGGCCGCCGGGCTCCCGATCAAGCCGCTGCGGTCGCTTTTTTCGACCACGAGTAACTGCCGCCCGGCTCAAGAAGGACCGTATTGACGCGCGGCGCGATCTTCTTGATCTCATCGGCGAGCTCTTGGCCCTCATTGAAGCGGTAGTGCATCGGGAAGACCAGCTCGACGCCGAGCCACTTCGCAACCATTGCCGCCTCGTCGGGATAGAGCTCGGTGAACGACTGCCCCAGAACGTTGACCCCGCCCACGCCCAGCATGGCGACATCCGGCTTGTACAGCTCGCCGAAAAGCTTGTGATCGGACGTGATGGAGGTGTCGCCGCCGAAGAACATCCGCTCGCCCGTCGGAGCCGTAACGATATAGCTCAGCGGCTGCGAGTTGATGAACTGGTTCTCGCCCAGCTGCGAAAAGGACAGATGAGCGGCCGGCAACGCCTTCACGTACAGGTCGCCGATCTTGAAGCGCACGCCCGACACCATGAAAAGGATGCGCTCCGGCTCTATGCCGGCGGCGAGCGCCTTGAAGCGCGTGGACATGTCGCAGACGAGCTTCGCCTTGCTGCGTTTCATGATGTCGAACGCCTGCCCGACATGGTCCGCCGCCACGTGCGATACCATCACGAGGTCCACACCGTCGAACTCTTCGATGCCGATGGGGCTCGGCGGCACGTCCTCCGACGGCCGTCCCGCCAGCATCGGATCAAAGATGATCCGAAAGCCATTATCCATCGTCACTTCAAACGCGGTCCAACCGAGGTATCTGAATTTTATTGCCATGTTCTTCCTGTCCTCGCTCTACTTGCAACACACTTCCAGTTTGCCGGCCTGCGGCCTGCTCGCATCACCAGGGACTTCGTGAATCTAGACCACGATGTCCGGCTGAATGAGCTCCAGCGCCTGCCGGGTCAGCTCCATGACCGCGCTGCTGGTTCTGCTACGGGGGCGCGGTTCGTTCACATCGAGAACCGCCTTGATCCGTCCCGGCTTGCGACCCATCACGATGATCCTGTCGGCGAGAAAGATCGCCTCTTCGATATTGTGGGTCACGAAAACCACCGTGGCCTTCGTCCGCTGCCAGATGCGGGAGAACTCCTCCTGCATGGCGCGCCGGGTATACTCGTCGAGCGCCGCGAAAGGCTCGTCGGCGAGCAGCACCCGCGGCTCGTTCATCAGCACCCGGCCGATGGCGACACGCTGCTGCATGCCGCCGGACAGCTCGTGCGGCAGATGGTTCTCGAACCCCTCGAGCTTGACGAGGCGGATCATGTCCATCGCCTTCTCGCGCTGCGCTGCGAGGTCCAATCTCCGAACCCGCGGCCCGAACAGCAGGTTGTCCATGGTCGATAGCCATGGAAACAGGCTCAGGCTCTGGAAGATCACCCCGCGCTCGGGGCCCGGACCGCTGACAACCGTTCCGTCCACCTTGAGCGTGCCCGATGACGGCGTATCGAAGCCGGCAATAAGATTGAGGATCGTCGTCTTCCCGCAGCCGGACGGGCCGAGAAGCGCGCAGAATTCATTGTCGCCGATAGCCAGGTCGATGCCGCTGAGCGCCACCGTCTCCGTACCGGTGTTTCCGTCGACAAAGACCTTGGAAAGGGTCGAAAGCTCGATGGCCATGAGCTAGAGCCTCGTGTCCGCAACGTCCTGCGCCCAACTCAACTTGCTGCGCAGCGCGGCGATGATCAGCCGGTCGGTCAGGTAGCCGAACACGCCGATGCAGAGCATGCTCATGACCACGACATCCATCCGCAGGTTCTCGTAGCCGCGCCAGAGCACGAAGCCGAACCCTTCGCCGACGGCCAGCATTTCGGCCAGGATGAGGATGAGCCACGCATAGGCCGCGCCGACGCGGATGCCGGCGAAGATGGAAGGCAGTGCGGCGGGCAGAACGACACGCAGCAGCACGTCGCGGTCTCTGGCGCCGAGCATGCGTGCAGCGCGCTTGAGGTCGCGCGGGACGAGCTTCACGCCGACGACAACCTGGATGTAGACGGTGAGGAAAACACCGTAGATCGTGAGGAACAACGCCGGCGGATTGCCCACGCCAAAGATCAGGATTGCGAACGGCAGGAAGGCCGTCTTGGGGATCGGGCGCAGCATCTGGATGGTCGGATCGAAAACGCGCTCGACCGTCGAGTACCACCCGACCACCGTGCCGACGAAGATCGCGAGCGCCGAGCCTACGATCAGGCCGACAGACACCCGCATCACGCTGCCGATCAGATCGCGCCACCAGGTGCCCGAGAAGAAGTAGCGGTTGCTGCTGCTGAACATCCATTCGCGCGCCGATGCGCCGACGTCCTCGATCGTCGGCAGCAGCGGGTTCTGAATGAAGCCGAACTTTGCCGCTCCCCACCAGAGAAGGAGGAGACCCACCGGCAGTATGAGTGCCAGCGGGTCGATATGAACGCGGCGTCGCGAAGGTGCTGCCGAGGCCAAGATCAGATCCTCGACTTCTTGCCGGCCTTGTAGTCGGCATAGGAAACGAAGCCCAGGTCTTCCTTGCTCTTTCCGGTCGCCTTTTCCAGGAAACTGTAGTCGAACGCCTTCTCCATCTCCGCCGCGACCTCCTTCTTCACAATCCCGAGCTCGAACATCGTCTCGGCGGCGCGATAGGTCATTGTCAGGTCATGATCCGTGCGCAGATCGCAGTTCTTGATGGACTCCACCAGGACGTCGCGCGGCTGGGTCGTGTAGCGCTGCGCCAGCGTGATCCACTTATCGGTGTCTCCGCGCAAAGCGGTGGTGGCCTTGACGGATGCGGTAACGATTTCCTGGACGACCTCGCGGCGCTCGTCGATCAGCTTCTGCAGGACATAAGTGCCGCTGTGTGTCGGCCACGTCAGCTTGAAGAACCGGTCCAGCTCCAGCTTGCTGATGCCGGGCCGCATGGTGACGATCGTGACGTTCGGCTCCCAGAGGAGGCCTGCATCGACCTCGCCCTTCTCGAGAAGCACGTTGAACGCAGCCGGCTGGCCGATGTCGACGATGGTCACATCCTTGACGGGATCAAGGCCAAGAGAGCGCAGGACAACCATCAGCATCACATGCGAGCTCGAGAAGCGGGCCGTGGCAATGCGCTTGCCCTTCAGATCCTCGAGCTTGTTGATTCCGCGATCCTGGCGGGCCACCAGGGCCTGGCCGCGTCCCGCCATGCCGCAGATGCCCGTCACCGCAACGCCCTCGGCGCGACCGCTCACCACGTAGGTGTTGGCCGTCGTCATGGCCTCGCAAAGCCCGCGGGTCATCGCGGCGAGGCGGCCCGTGCCGATGGTTCCGAAATCAACCCATTCGATGCCGATGGAGGGCGGAAGAACGTCCGGCAGCACGTACTGGCCCATCTCGTGAACGCCGGACGTGTGCCCGTACTTGATCATGGTCTTGGCGCCCTGGGCGTGGGCGGGGCTTCCTCGGGTGGCCGCTCCAACGGCGGCCGCAAGACCGGCAGCGACGAAACTGCGGCGGGTCAGCGCAGCATAGAGCCTGCGCCCTTCCTGCCATGCGATGGGATCTGCGATGCGACTCATCCTACTCTCCCCTTCCTGGTACAAGGTACGAACTACGTTGGCACCGCCTGCCGAACCGAATTGCCCGTGCTCGGAAGTCGCTTGATGTGCGGTGTCCGGGCCAAAGCCTCCAGCGCGTTCCGTTCGACGTTCTTGAGATGTGCGAAAAGATGCATGGCCGCGCCGGCTGCATCCCTGTCACACAGCGCATCGAGAATCTGGATGTGATCCGAAAGCCCCGGCTCGTGATCGGTCGAGACGCGGATATTGAGACGGACGAGGCGCAGCCTGTCCTGCTGGACACGAAAGAAGTCGCTGACGAGCTGGTTCTCCAGTGCGTCGATCACCATCTCGTGCAGCCGCTGATCGACGCGGAACGCATCGCCCGAAAGGCGGCTGACCTCGCCAAGCTTCTCCTTGCGCAGGATTTCGCGCGTCGCCCGGCGCAGGTCCTTGAGCAGGGCGAGATCGCCATTCCGAGCGAGGAGTTTGATCCCCGCCGGCTCAAGCAATTTGCGCACGCCGAAGAGGTCCCGCACCATCTGCTCGCTGACAGGCGTGATCTGGATCCCGCGCTGCGGGAGAATTTCGACCAGGCCTTCCGACTGCAGCTGGTGCATCGCCTCGCGAACGGGGCCGAGGGGAACGCCGATAAGCTCCGAAATCTGTTTCTGCGTCACGAACTGACCTGAAATCAGGTCGAGCTCGAACAACCGCTGCTTGATGAGCTGATAGGCCTGTTCTTTGAGCACGTGCGGCCTTCTAATGCTTCAACTGACATATCAGTTGGTAGAATAGTATGATTGACTGATCTGTCAACTGCCGCAAAATTTCCGCGCAATCCGCGCCGGCGAATTCCCCATCGCATGCCCGCTGGTTAGCCGTCTCCACCCGGGTTGAGACGCAGAACCTGGGTGATGCGCATCAGCATCGTGATCACAAATCGGTCGGAAGGCGCGCGGGCGATCAGCGGTTGCGAAACGCGTCCATCTCACGCCTCGGAGTGACGGCGGCTTCTCTCTACGAGGATGACGCGGCATTGCCGGCGCCACGGCGTCAGGAATCCCGACGCCCGGTGTCGGAAGTGATGACGCCTGCCGTCACCGCTCTTCGCATAATCCATTGATTTTTATAAATATAACATCTGGCACGTCGCTTGCTCTCGCTTGTGCATGCGCGCAATTCACCGCGCTTCGCACCCACAAGGAGAGCGGACATGCTGTCGAAGACGAAGCTCCTGCTGACTGCCGCCGTCATCACGACCGGGCTCACTGCAGCCGGTGCCATTGCGCAAGTCGGCCCGCCGATTGCCCTTGGCACCTACGACCTCAGCCAATTGCCCGAAACCAAGGGTGTCGTGAAACAGTTCACGCTGTCGCCGCGTGGCGATGTCGATGGTCTCATCCTTCAAGACGGCACCGAGGTCAATTTTCCTCCCCATCTCGGCACGCAAGTCGTGTTCGCGATCAAGCCGGGCGATACCGTCTCTGTTCGCGGATTGCGTGCCCGCATGACGCCGCTCGTCGACGCAGCCGTCATCCGCAATGAGGCGACGGGCGCCACCATCACCGACACCGGACCGGGCCCGCGTCCCGATGCGGGCGCGACGCTCGTCACCGGAACGATCGCTCAGCTTCTCCACGGCAAGCGCGGTGAAGTGAATGGCGCGCTGCTCGATGATGGCACTGTCGTGCGTCTGCCGCCGCATGAGGTCGCCCGTCTCGGCAATATACTGATAACGGGCAAGCCGCTCGCGGTCTCCGGGGCCCTCAACGCCACACCTCTCGGCAAGGTCGTCGAGGCCTGGAGCGTGGGCGCCATGCAATCCTCAATGACAGACCTCGATCGACCGCTTGCTCCTCCGCCTCCCCCGCCGCCGCCTGGACCAAGAGGATAACAGGGAGCGGAAGCCCCTTTCCGAGCCGGCGAAGATCTTACGTCGGATCGGGCCATTTTGACCAATCCACCTCTACCAATCGGAGAGCGTCCATGCCCAGGATGTTGATGTTTTCACTTGCTGCCGCCGGCGTGCTGACAGGCGCCGTGATCGTGCAGTCGATCCATTGGCGCGGCAGGCTGACCGGAGCCGCACGATCCGCCGCATCGAGCACGCGCACGTTCGTGACCCGCCATCGCTGGGGACTTGCGCTGTTCCGCAGGCGCTTGCCGGCAAGCGGCAATGCGACCTTCGACACCTACCGCGCGAACGCCGTCCGTACCCTCGAAGAGGAGCGCCGGGAGTTCGACGCTTTCGTTGAGCGTCTCCGTCGCGCCGAGGATCGCTCGGCGTTTGAGGCTTTCCTTGCGGACCGTGGCAATTCGAACGGCGCAGTTGCAAGCCGTTGACGAATGGCGTTCCGGAGCGAGCAGAGACCATGTCGCAATCGACAAAAAGCATGAACGCGGCGATCTGGCCTCTGCTGGCCCTCAACTTCTTCATGGCCGACATGCAGGCCGGCATCGGGCCGTTTCTCGGCGTGTTCCTGCAAGCCCACGGATGGCAGGCCGGGTTGATCGGCACCGTCATGACGATCGGCGGCGTGGCGGCCATGATCATGACGACGCCGGCGGGCGCGCTGGTGGATCAAAGCACGCACAAGAAGCTTTACGTCATCATCCCGGGCATCTGCACCGTCATCGCGTCGGGGATCGTTCTCCTGTCGCAAGAGTTCTGGCTGGTGACGCTCTCGCAGGTCGCGACGGCGATCGCCGGTGCCGCCATCGGCCCGGCGGTTGCCGGGATCACGCTCGGCATCGTCCGACAGGCCGGCTTCAACCGGCAGAACGGCCATAACCAGGCCATGAACCACGCCGGCAACATGGTCGGCGCCGGTTTGTCGGGCCTGCTGGGCTGGGCTTATGGCTTTCACGCCGTGTTCTGGCTGGCGGCGTTGTTTGGCGTGCTCTCGATCGCCTCGGTCTGGCTGATCCCGAGCGCCGCCATCGACAACGATGCCGCACGCGGCTTCCACCCGGAAAGAAAGGACGCAAAGGTCAGCGGGTTTGCCGTGCTCGTCGAATGCAAGCCGCTGCTCGTGCTGGCTGCGACGCTGGCTTTGTTCCATCTCGGCAACGCTGCGATGCTGCCGCTCTATGGCTTGGCTGTCGTGACGGCAGAGCAGGCCAACCCGGCGGGGTTTGTCGCCCTCACCATCGTCGTTGCCCAAGCCGTGATGATCCTCGTTTCCCTTCTCGCCATGAGGATGGCCGAGAAGGAGGGCTACTGGCTCGTTCTGCTTATCTCCTTCATCGCCCTGCCTATCCGTGGCGTTGTCGCCTGCTTCTTCGTCAACAAGTACGGCCTCTACCCGGTGCAAATTTTGGATGGCATCGGCGCCGGACTTCAGAGCGTCGCAGTTCCGGGTCTCGTGGCCCGCATCCTCGACGGAACCGGACGCGTCAACGTCGGTCAAGGCGCGGTCATGACGGTGCAGGGACTGGGCGCGTCCATCAGCCCCGCCGTTGGCGGATGGGTCGCACAAGGCCTCGGCTACAGCCCGACATTCCTGATCCTCGGCGCCTTTGCCATGGGCTCGGTCGGCCTATGGCTGGCGTTCGCTCCGCTGCTGAAGCCTGCCTGCGCCGGGAATCCCGTCGACGAACCCGACGTCGACACGCGTGCGGCCCCTGCCTGACATCAGCGCAGTCCTCACTTTGAAATTCAGGGCCGATGAGCGCTGTCGTCGACGCCTTTGCGAGCACATCATGAGCCATCAATCACACAAACGCTTCCTCGCGCAGCTTCCCTCTGTCGATGCTCACGGTGCCGAAGCGCGATGATCGACCTTCCACCCTCGCAAATTGCAACCCTCGCCGTTGCGGCCTTGTCGACCGGCGGCGTCATCCTGAGCCCGGGGCGCGTGCCGGAGGCAACGTGGGCGGTCCTGGGCGGCATTGCGCTCGTCGTGTTCGGTCTGATGCTGCCCGCGGATGCGTTGAAGGCCGTCAGCAAAGGCATCGACATTTA
Source organism: Hyphomicrobiaceae bacterium (assembly GCA_050245975.1). GTDB lineage: Bacteria > Pseudomonadota > Alphaproteobacteria > Rhizobiales > Hyphomicrobiaceae > JBFWWW01. The sequence continues at coordinate 20,220 of JBFWWW010000016.1, read as the reverse complement.
TCTGTTTCTGATCGGCATGATGCTGCTCGCCGAGTTGGCCCGCAAGGAAGGGCTGTTCGATTGGCTTGCAGCGCACGCGGTGCGACACGCGGCCGGCTCGCCGACGCGGCTCTTTGCGCTGGTCTACGTCGTCGGCACCATCGTCACGATCTTTCTTTCTAACGACGCCACAGCCGTCGTTCTGACACCTGCGGTCTACGCCGCAGCCAGGGCCGCGAAGGCCAAACCGCTTCCCTATCTCCTTGTCTGTGCCTTCGTCGCCAACGCCGCCAGCTTCGTCCTGCCGATCTCGAACCCGGCCAACCTCGTCATCTTCGGCGCGCACATGCCGTCCCTGACGACCTGGCTCGCCCGCTTTGCCATCCCATCGGGGCTCGCCATTCTGGCGACCTTCATTGTGCTGCGCTGGACGCAATCCAAAGCGCTCGAGCAGGCATTCGACAAGACGATCGATATACCGGAGCTGCCACGTGGCGGATATCTGGCCGCGTTTGGGATCGCGGCGACGGCAGTGGCGCTGCTTGCAGCGTCCGCCCTCCAGTTGGATCTCGGCTGGCCGACGTGTCTTGCCGCGTTCGCCGCCCTTGCGCTCGTCGGTCTGGGCAAGCGAAGCCTGCCGACGGACATCCTGACCGAGGTCTCCTGGTCGGTTCTGCCGCTCGTCGCGGGACTTTTCGTCCTTGTCGAAGGGCTGGCGCAGACCGGTCTGTTGGCCCTTCTCAGCAAGAGCCTGAACGAGGCTGCAGCCGCCCATCAAACCGCGACCGGATGGATCGCAGGCAGCGGCATCGCCTTGCTTTGCAACCTCATGAACAATCTGCCCGCAGGCCTCGTCTTTGGCGAGGCGGTCAATGCCGCCCACGTCCCCGAATTCGTGCGCTCGGCAATCCTGATCGGCGTGAACCTTGGGCCAAACCTGTCGGTCACCGGATCTCTTGCCACGATCCTGTGGCTCAACGCGCTCCGCCGCGAAGGCGAGACGGTGAGCGCCTGGACCTTCCTGAAGCTCGGCGCGCTCGTCATGCCGCCGGCGCTACTGGCGGCGCTCGCGGGGGCCTGTTTCACACATTGAACTCTGCAGGAGCGAAGCAGGTTTCGCATGCCCATCGCTTCCTCTTCCCGTTCGATACGTCGCGTGCGTATCCTGGCGATCGCCGCCGAGTTGCTGCGGCCGAGCAGAGCCGCCCGATGCGATACGCGACCTTTCCCTCCTACCCCGACCGGTGCGGCTGGAACGCGCTGCTGCCGGCGCGCCAGCCGACGCCGGCTGCCCGCGGCACACTCGATGCCAGGTGCGTGATCGTCGGCGCGGGCTTCACGGGGCTTGCCGCCGCGCGCCGCCTTGCCGGGCGCGAGCCCGGCGCGGACGTCGTCGTTCTCGAAGCGACCACGGTCGGCGAGGGCTCGTCGGCGCGCAATTCGGGTTTCCTGTCCCGGGAGGACATACCGGGCAGCAGCAGCGCGGGCGCTGTCACGAAGACGGCGCTGCGCAACCGCTACGAGACCGAGGCCTTCGACGACCTGAGCAGGCTGATTTCGCAGAACGGCATCGATTGCGACCTCGAACAGACCGGCCGCATCAAGGGCGCCGCGACGGCCGGCGGCGAGGCGTCCGTCCGCGACATGCTGTCGGTCGTACAGGCGCTGAACATCCCGCATGCGCTGCTTGATACCGGCCAGCTCCGCGAGCGGATCGGAACATCCTACTACCGGCTCGGGCTCTTTACCGGGATCGGCCATCTGGTTCAGCCGGCGGCTCTCATCAGGGGATTGGCCGACACGCTGCCGCCGGCGGTCCGGCTCTACGAGCAATCACCGGTCGTCACATTGAGCAAGCGAGGCAAATGGCATCTCGAAACACCTGACGCCCGCATCTCGGCCGACATCGTGATCCTGGCCACGAACGCGTCGGTCGCGAGCTTCGGCTATCTGCGTGACCGCGTGGTCACGATCTACACGTACGCCGCCATTACCCGGCCGATGGCGCCGGTCGAAAGCGCAGCGATCGGCGCCATGCCGGCATGGGGGCTTCTGCCCGCGCACCGCCTGGGAACGACGCTGCGGCGGGTGGGTGAGGACAGGCTGCTGATCCGCTCGCTCTATGCCTATGAACGCGGCCTGCCCCCGGCGCAGGTCGAGACCGAGCTTCGCGCGCGTTTTCATCGCCGCTATCCGGAGCTCGGCCACGTCGGCTTCGATCACGTCTGGGGAGGAACGACCGCGCTGACGATGAACGGCGCCCCTGCCTGGGGAAAGCTGGATGACGGCCTCTATGCATCCGCCGGATGCAACGGTGCCGGCATCGTGAAGGGCACGGTGCTCGGCAGATGCCTTGCCGATTTCATTTGCGGCGAGGACGTGGAGCCGGGTCTGCTGGCCGCCTACGGCAGCGCCAGCTGGATTGCGCCCGAGCCCTTTCGGACCTTGGGATTCAAGGCGGTCTCGGCGATCGAGCGACGAAAAGCGGGCCGCGAGAATTGATCCGGGCCGCACCGTGACGCTCAACCCCGTCGGGTCACCGGCGCCGGCGTCCGCTCGATCATCACGTTGACGCAGGCCGGCTTGCCGCTTGCAATCGCGCGATCGAGCGCCGGCGCCATGTCCTCGGCGCGTGTCACGCATTCGCCGTGCCCGCCAAGTGCCACCGCAACCTGGTCGTAGCGCGCAGGCAGCAACTCGCAGCCGTGCGCGCGGTCGGCGCCGTAGCTGCGCACCTGGATCTGGTATTCCGCGTTCCAGGTCGCGTCGTTGCCGACGACGGCCACGAAGGGCAGGCCGCAGCGCACGGCAGTATCGAACTCCGCCATGTGAAAGCCGAAGGTCCCGTCGCCCATCACCGCGATCACCGGCGCCTTTGGCTCGACCTTGCGCGCGGCGATGGCGAACGGGATGGAGGCGCCGATCGATCCTGCAACGCCATTGATGACCCGGCGCCGCGGCGAGAGCACTGCCTGCGGCCACTGGCCGATCTCGCCGCCGTCGCAGACAAGGATGGCGTCGGGATCGCGGGCCAGCACCGGCGCGATGGCGCGGCACAGCTCCAGCGGATGCAGCTTGCCGGATGTGGCGGACTTCGTCTGCGGCCACGACGGCGGGCGGAAGCCGATCGCGGCCTCGACCTCCTCGGCCCATGCGCCGGGCTTGGCGGCAGGGCCGGCATGCGCGATGAGCGCTTCGGCGGCCGCGCCGGCATCGGCAACGGCGCTCGCGACAAGCCGGCTCTTCTTTTCCCGCGCGGCGCGCTCGATCAGGCTCGGATCGGGATCGATCGCAATGAACCGGCAGTCGGCGGCGACAAACGGCGGCTCGCCGAAACGGATGGTGAAGTCGTGCGGCTTGCCGAGCAGCACGACGAGGTCGGCGCGCGCCAGCACCTCGGCAAAGGCTCCAAGCCGCGGATCGTTGATGCCGCGCGGGCTTTCCATTGCGACCGCCGGAACACCCGTCCGCTCGCTCAGGCGTCGCAAGACGTCCCCTGCGCCCGCGTGACAGAACGCCGGCCCGGCGAGAATAAGGGGACGCTGTGCCGCGGCCAGCGCGGCACGGACAGCCGTGACGGTATCGGCGGCGAGCGGCTGCACCACCGGCAGAAAGGCTGACTTTGCCGGCGCCGCAGCGTCACTGCCGACGACATCCTCGAGCACGTCGGAGGGCAGGCTGAGATGCACAGGACCGGGGCGCCCCGACAATGCTATGCGCATGGCCTTGGCGATATCGTCGCCCACCGTCGCCGCCGACTGTGCAGTCCACGATGCTTTCGTCACCGGTATCGCCATGTCGGCCTGGCGCAGCTCCTGAAACGCGCCACGGCCCAGCTCCCTGAGACCGGCATGGCCCGACAGCAGGACGAGCGGCGCTTCGGCCGCTTCCGCCGTGCACAAGGCTGCGACGGCATTGGTGTGGCCGGCGCCGCCGGTGACGAGGGCCACGCCGCAACGGCCGGTGAGCCGCGCCCAGGCATCGGCCATGTGCACGGCGGCGGCCTCGTGCCGGACGTGCAGCAACTCGAGCGCGGAGCCGAGCGCGGCATCAAACACCGGCATGATGTGATTGCCCGACAGCGTGAAGACCGTGCGGCAGCCGCCCTGCTCAAGCGCGCGGACGACCAAATCCGCGCCCCGTGTCCTGCCTTCCGCCATCGTCGCCTCATCCTGCCGGTACCGTGATCCAGGATGCCTTGCATATGCCGTTGGCCCGAGGCGGGCAACCGTCACCTGAAAGGCCGCTCTGGACGACGGCACATCCGCACCCGTAGTTTGGCCCGACGCAGCCGCGAGTGTTCCCGAATGAAGAAAGCCACCAGCCCCAGCGCGTTGAAGGTCCAGGAGGTGCTCGGACCGGAGTTCGAGGTGCTCGAATTCTCCGAAAGCACCCGCACGTCGGCGGAGGCGGCCGCCGCGGTGGGCTGCACCGTGGCGCAGATCGCCAAATCGCTGATCTTCCGCTCGGCGGCCAGCCGGCGCCCGGTCCTCGTCGTGGCATCGGGCGCCAACCGTGTCGACGAGCGCAAGGTCACCGGCCTGCTGGGTGAGAAGATCGAGCGCGCCGATGCGGACTTCGTGCGCCGTGCCACCGGCTTTGCCATCGGCGGCGTGCCGCCCGTCGGCCATGCCGAGCAGCCGATCGTTCTTCTCGATGCCGATCTCGCGCACCTCGATCCCATCTGGGCTGCGGCCGGGACACCCAATGCCGTGTTCCGGCTGTCGCCGGATCAGCTCGTCCGCATCACGGGCGCGCAGTTCTGCGACATCGCCAAGCGCTGACGGCGTACGGGCCGCTCACGAAAAGAAGGCATCGAACCGCTTGAGCACCGCCTCGGGCGCTTCCTCGGCAAGGTAGTGGCCGCTGTCGAGGCCTTCGCCCGTGACCTCCGAGGCGCAGTAGTCGCGCCAGATGGCCAGCGGATCGTACCAGGCATCGATCTTGCCCTTGCGGCCCCAGAGCACGAGCATCGGACAGCGGACCTTGTTGCCGGCAGCCCGGCTCTCGCGATCATGAACCAGATCGATGGTGGCCGCCGCGCGATAGTCTTCGCACATGCCCGCGATCATGGCCGGATCGTGGATCGCCGCCTTGTAGTCGGCCAGCGCATCCGGATCGAAGAAGCCGTCGGATTTCGGCTCGCGCGTCGTGTGAGCACGGAACCAGTCGTCCGGGGCGGCGCTGATGAGGTTCTCCGGGAAGGGATGCGGCTGCGCAAACCAGAACCAGTGGTAGTAGCCGAGCGCGAACTTCATGTCGGTGCGCTCGAAATGCTCGATGGTCGGCACGATGTCGAGCACCGCCAGCTTGCGCACGCGATCCGGCCAGTCGATGGCGAGCCGGTGGGACACGCGCGCACCGCGGTCGTGTCCCGCCAGAAAGAACGTCTCGTGGCCGAGATGGCGCATGGCCGCCACCATGTCGGCAGCCATTTCCCGTTTGGCGTAGGCGGCATGATCGGCCGACGGTGGAGGCTTCAGCGATCCGCCGTATCCGCGCAGGTCCGGACACACGACACTGAAGCGCTGCGCAAGGGCGGGCGCCACCTTGTGCCACATGGCATGCGTCTGCGGGTTTCCGTGCAGGAGAAGCAACGGCGGACCGCTTCCGCCGCGACGCAACCGCAGCGTCCCGCCAGCAACCGGAACATGCTCGAGCGTAAAACCGGGAAAGAAGTCTGGTGACGCCAACGCGCACCTCCGATCTTCTGTCTCAGCGCAGGAAACCCGTGGAGAGCCACGGCACCGCGGCGACCACGATCAAACCCGCCACCAGCGCGGCGAAATAGCTCCAGATCGGACGCAAGCCGTCGTCGGGATTGACCTTGCCGATGGCGCACGCCGCGAAATAGCCGACGCCGAAGGGCGGGGCGAAGAGACCGATGCCCATGGCCAGGATGACCACCATGGCATAGTGCACCTCGTGCACGCCGAACTGGTGCGCCACCGGGAACAGCAGCGGCCCGAACAGCACGATGGCCGGTATGCCTTCGAGGATCGATCCCAGGACGATGAAGACCAGGATCGACACCGCCAGGAACCCGAACTGGCCGCCCGGCACCAGCGCCATGATCTGGGCGAGCTGATGCGAGAAACCGGATTGCGTCAGCGCCCATGACATACCCGTCGCCGCGCCGATGATGAGCAGAATCGCGCCCGACAGCGCCGCCGTGCCGACCAGCATCCCGAACAGCTCGCGCCAGGGAAACCTGTGCTTCAGGATGGGCGCGAACAGCAGCCCGATGATGAAGGTCCAGCCGATTCCCAGCGCCGACACTTCCGTGGCCGTGGCCCAGCCTTCCACGACCGCCGTGCGGATCGCGAACGGCAGGGACAATGCCGGCAGCGCCAGCAGGAACGTGCGCCCCACGTCACCCCACGAGGCGCGCACCGCATTGCTCATGTCGGCATCGCGGAACCGCCAGCGGCAGACGAAGCACAGCGCGATCGCGAGGATGAGCGCCGGCATCAGGCCGCCGATGAACAGGTCCGCGATCGAAACACCCGACACGACGGAACCGAGCGTGATCAGCACCAGCGAGGGTGGAATGGTCTCCGACATGGCCCCGGATGCGGACAGCAGCGCCACAAGCTCGCCCGGCTTGTAGCCGCGCTCCTTCATTTCCGGAAACAGCACCGGTGTGACGGCCGCCATGTCCGCCGCCTTCGAGCCCGAGATGCCGGACACGAGGTACATGGCCGCCAGCAGGACATAGGCGAGACCGGCACGCAGGTGACCGACCAGCGCGGCGAGGAAGTCGACCATCGTGCGGGCGAGGCCCGTCCGGTCGATGAGATAGCCCAGGAAAATGAACAGCGGCACAGACAGCAGCACGATGTGCGACATGCCCTCGTCCATGCGGCTGATGATGACCGTCAGCGGCGCCCGGCTCACGAGCGCCAGATAGGCCAGTGTGGATATGCCAAAGGCGAAGGCGATCGGCACGCCGATGAGGACGCAGATGCCGACCAGGACCACGAAGAACACGATCAGGTTCATCTTGCCCATCGCCTTGAGCGAAGGCCCGGCGAGCCAGAACCCGAGAGCCACCACGGCAACCAGCCCGACCGCGATGAGCAGCGGCTTGACGCGCACATCCTCGAACAGCCGGATCAGGCCGAGGATGATCATCAGCCCCGCGCTCACAGGGATCGCGGCGACCTTCACGGCCGACGGCCACTCCAGCGACGGCGTCACCACCATCGTCTCGCTCATCGTGTGCTCGATGGCGTACGGCATCAGCCAGAGCAGGAAAGCGATCGGCACCACCCAGGCCAGCGCGTCCACGACGGGCCGCACGGCGGCCGGGAACCAGCCGACGAGCGTGGTCAGCCGCATGTGCTCGCTACGTTGCAGGGCGATGACGGACCCGAACATCGCCAGCCACAGGAAAAGGATGGAGGCGAACTCATCGGACCAGGTGAGCGGCTGGCGCATCAGCCGCGAGACAACGCCGGCAAACAGCACCAGCGTCTCGACGGCGACGATGGCCGCGGCCACGGTCTCAACCGTGCGCGCGATGCCCGTCTCCAAGGAACGCAGCCAATGATCGGAACGTGCGGGCTGATCCGCGGTTGCTGCGTGTCCTGCCATGGAGTTCCCCGCCTGGACCCTGTCGCCGTCTTGAGTCGCGGCGGCTTGCGCCCTCATTCAATGATTGGGATTGCACCGGCACCGGGTGATCCCGGTGCCGGTTTGCCGGTCTTGTCTAGCCGAGCTTGGTGGTGACCTTCTCGAGGATGGCCCACGCCTCGGCGCCGTACTTGCCCTGCCATTCCTTGTAGAAGCCCGCCTTGATGAGGGCGTCGCGGAACGGAGCCGGGTCAACCTTGTTGAACTGCATCCCGGCCTTCTCCAGCTCGGCCTGCAGCGAGTTGTTCTGCTTGAAGATCTCCGCCCGCTGCTCGACGGCAGCCTGGTTGAAGTGCTTCGAGATCACCGTCTTGTACTTGTCCGGGATGTTGCCCCAGCTCTTGGCGTTGGCGAGCATCCAGAAGCCGTCCCACATGTGGTTCGTCTCGGAGAGGTACTTCTGCACCTCGTAGAGCTTGGCGGCCTTGATGATGGCCAGCGGATTCTCCTGCCCCTCCACCACCTTGGTCTGCAGGGCCGAGTACACCTCGGAGAAGTTGATGCTGGCAGGCGCGGATCCGAACGCCTTGAACATCGATGTCCAGAGCGGAGACGGCGGGACGCGGATCTTCAGGCCCTTCAGGTCATCCGGGCCCTTGATCGGCTTGGTCGACGTGGTGACCTGGCGGTAGCCGTTGTCCCACATCTTCTCGAAGGCATAGAGACCGGCCTTCTGGATCTGGCCGCGCACGTAGGCGCCGAGGGCGCCGTCCATGCCCTTCCAGACCGTGTCGTAGTCCTTCCAGGCAAAGCCGATGCCGTTGATGGAGGCCGCCGGTACCACCGTCGACAGGATCAGGCCGGACAGGGTGAAGAAGTCGATCGAGCCCTCGCGAAGCTGCGACAGCATCGCTGTGTCGCCGCCGAGCTGGTTGTTGGGAAAGATCTCGATTTCGACGGCGCCGCCGGTTTCGGCTTTGATGCCCTGGATCGCCTTGGTCGTGAAAATATTGAGCGGATGGGTGACCGGCGAGTTATTGGCATACTTGAGCTGAAACTCGGCCGCGTATCCCTTGGACACGTACACCAGCGGGACCGCACAGGTGGCGGCCGCGGCGCCCACGAAGCGCCGGCGAGACAGATTGCGCATTCCGTTTCCTCCAGATGGGTGCGCCGGCAGTCTGTAACCGCCGGGGCTTAGGATTCCACCGCCGATACTGACGAACCTTCCGCCGGGGGGCAAGTCCGCTGTTGCGACCTATGCGCGCAAGAGGGCCTAGAAGGTCTCGGCCCAGCGCACGATGCACTGGCGCAGCGGTTCGCCCGGCACGGCCCCGAGGCGGCGTGCGGTCTCGTTGGCAAACGAAATGAGCCCCTGCTCGAAGATGGAGGCCGCTTCGCCGATGCGCGCCGAGGCTGCCGAAACGGTCACGCCCGCAATCCCGCGGCTGTCGAGGGCCGGCAGCCGCGAAATTCCGGCGTCCTCGATGCCGACACCGGCGTCACTGTAGACGGCAGCGAGACAATCGACCTGGATGGCGAGCCTGGGATTGCCGCCGATCAGCCCGCCGTGCGAGGCCGTCACGACGATCTGGCCGACGTCGTCGGGCGTCACCAGAGAGGCCGAATCGATGAGAGCGATCGCCTTTTTCCAGCCCGGCTCCCTCAGCACGCGGCGCGCTTCCGTGATCGCCTCCGGGTCACGGCCGCTGGCGGTCGCCGCAAGGAGAAGGCCGGCTGCCTCCCGGCATCCCATGCGTTCGCGGACACCCAGCCCCGCAGCGAGCGCATTGACCCGGCTGACGGTCCCGCGCCGCATCGTGTCGCCGGCATCACCAATCCGGCAGGTGGCGTGCGAAGCCGTCGCCGCCGCCACGCCGAGGCGCTGGGCCATGTCGAGAACCGCGATGCCGGCATCATCCAGGCCTATGCCGGCATCGTTGTGGACCACCGCCCGAGGATGGGCGCGCAGCGTCAGATAAGCCGCATAGCGGGCCCCATGCGACCCCGTGACGATCACCGAGCCCGAAGCATCCGCTCCAAGCTTGGTGGCGGAATCGGCCAGCACGATCCCGGCCGGCACGTCGGTTCTGTCTGTCATTGCTTCCTGGTCCCGTCTCGCCCGCGCGATCGCCCCGCCCCATCGATAGCACGGCGCGGCCGGAGTTGCCCGGGGCTCGCCGGACGCCGCCCTGGCGGGTCCGCAACCGTTGACTCCTCGTCCCCCGCCTCCCATCATCGCGCCAAACCTGACACAGGGGGAGAAACGCCTTGGCCTCACGTGGCGCGCCGCAGCGCGATCTTGCGCGCAATCTCGATCCTTCCCGCTTTCTCGACTACTACCGCGACATGGTCCGCATCCGCGCCTTCGAGGAAGCGGCCATGAAGGGACTCGAGAACAAGCTCGTCCTTGGCGCCATCCATCCCTCCATCGGGCAGGAAGCGGTCGCCGTGGGCGTCTGCCGCAATCTGGAAAAGTCCGACATCCTGCTGTCGACCCACCGCGGCCACGGCCACACCATCGCCAAGGGCGCCGATACGCTCGCCATGATGCGCGAGCTGTTCGGCCGCGAGGGCGGCACCTGCCACGGCAAGGGCGGCTCGATGCACATCGCCGACTTCAACGTCGGCATGCTGGGCGCCAACGGGGTCGTCGGCGCGAACATCGTCATCGCGGTCGGCGCGGCGCATGCCATTCATCTCAAGAAGGGCCGCGAGATCGTCACCTGCATCTTCGGCGACGGCGCCATCAACCGTGGACCGTTCCTCGAGGGATTGAACTGGGCGGCGGTGCGCAAACTGCCGATCCTGTTCGTGTGCGAGGACAACGGCTTTGCAGCCACCACGCGCACCGCGGCCATGACCGCCGGTGACGGCCCCGCAGCACGCGCCGAAAGCCTCGGCATCCCGGCGGTGACGATCGACGGCAACGACATCCTCGCCGTCGACGAGACGGCCCGTCGCCTCGTCGGCGAAATCCGTGGCGGAGGCGGACCGCGCTTCCTGCTGTGCAAGACCTACCGCCTCACGGGGCATACAGGCGCCGATCCGGCCGGGTACCGCGGCAAGGACGAGGTGCAGGCGGCCTGGAAGAACGACCCGATCGCGCGCTGCCGCGATCTCCTTGCCACCGCCGGCGTCAAGACGGACGCCATCGCCGCTGCCGACAAGGCGGCGCACGGCGAGATCGATGCCGCCTATAAGACTGCCGAAGCCTCGCCTTTCCCGCCTCTGTCGCGCGCCTTCGCGGACGTGCAGGACGTCGGTGATCCGCGCAAGGAGGCCTACTGATGGGCAAGATCACTTACGCCGAGGCCTCGCGCCAGGCCATTGCCGAAGAAATGAAGCGCGACGCCACCGTCTGGGCCGTCGGCGAGGATCTCGGGCGCGGCGGCGTGTTCGGCCAGTACAAGGGGCTGGTCGAGGAGTTCGGGCCGGAGCGCATCGCCGATGCCCCGATCTCGGAAGCCTGCATCATGGGCGCCGCGGTCGGCGCGGCGATGATGGGCACGCGGCCGATCGTCGAGCTGCGCTTCTCCGACTTCGCGCTGTGCGCCATCGACGAGCTGGTCAACCAGGCCGCCAAGGCCCGCTACATGTTCGGCGGCCAGGGACGCGTGCCGCTGGTCGTGCGCGAGCCGATCGGCATGTGGCGCTCCTCGGCCGCCCAGCATTCCCAGTCGCTCGAAAGCTGGTACACGCACATTCCGGGCCTTGTTGTCATTGCGCCGGCCACGCCCGCCGACAACAAGGGGCTGCTCAAGGCGGCCATCCGCTGCGACGATCCCGTCGTCTACCTCGAGCACAAGAACCTTTGGCCTATGGAAGGCGATGCGCCTCCCGCCGACGAGGTCATCGAGATCGGCAAGGCCCGCATCGCTCGCCCCGGCAAGGACCTGACGATCGTCGCCTGGTCGGCGATGGTTCATACCGCGCTCGAAGCCGCGCAGGCATTGGCCCGGGACAAGATCGAGGCCGAGGTGATCGACCTGCGCAGCTTGTGGCCGTGGGACAAGGAGGCCGTGCTCGCCAGCGCCGGCCGCACCGGACGCCTGCTCGTCGCGCACGAGGCCGTCCGCGTCGGCGGCTTCGGCGCCGAGATCGCCGCAACGGCCTCGGAGGCGTTGTTCGGCAAGCTCAAGGCGCCGGTGGCGCGGCTCGGCGCGCCGCGTGCACCGATCTCCTATGCGCCCCCGCTCGAAGACACCATCCGCGTCACGTCTGACATGATCGCCGCGACGGCGAAGACCATGATGCGCAAGCCCTGAAGCACGGACCAGCAGAACCCCATGAGCCAGAGCAACGAGATCACCGGCGGCGAGGCCATGGCCCGCGCGCTCAAGTCCTTTCACATCGGTCCGATGTTCGGCATGGGCGGATTTCAGCTCCTTGCCTTCTATGACGCCGCGCGCCGGCTGAAACTCGACCATCATCTCATCAACGACGAGCGTTGCGGCGTATTCGCCGCCGATGCCTACGCCAAGGTATCGGGCCGCGTCGGCGTGGTCGATGCGACGCTCGGGCCTGGCGCGACCAACCTGGTGACGGGTCTCATCGAAGCGCTCAATGCCGGCTCGCCGCTGGTGGCATTCATCGGCGACAGCCACCGCGGCCATTCCTGGAAGAACATGACGCAGGAGGCGCGGCAGACCGAGATTCTGCGCCCCGCCTGCAAGGAGCTGCTGCGGATCGAACATCCGAGCCGCATCGGTGAGCTGGTGCGCCGGGCCTTCATGGTTGCGACCACCGGGCGTCCAGGCCCGGTCGTGGTCGATGTGCCGGAGGACGTATGCCACGGCACGCTGCCGCTGATCGAAAGCGACTACACGGCCGATCCCCGCTACGAGGCCGCGCCGGCGATCCGCTGCCGCCCCGCATCGGGCGACCTCGAACGGGCGGTGAAGCTGCTGGCAGGGGCCAAGCGGCCGCTGATGTTGTGTGGCGGCGGCGTCCACATCTCGCAGGCAGCGGCCGAGGTCGAAGCCTTCGCCCGCGCGCAATCCATTCCCGTTGCGCACACCTTGACCGGCAAAGGCGCCATCGCCTGCACCGATCCTCTCAGCGCGGGCCTGTTCGGCCGCTACGACCGCATCGCCAATGGGCTCATCGATGCCGCCGACGTGCTGCTGGTGGTCGGCTGCAAGCTCGGCGAGATCGCGACCAAGCGCTTCACGATCCCGCCCCGGGGCAAGACCGTCATCCATCTCGACATCGTCGCGGAGGAGTTCGGCCGCACCTACGACCCCGCCGTCACGCTGTGGGGCGACGTGCGCGAAGGCATCAGCGATCTTGCCGCAGCGCTATCCGGCGATGCGGTCCGTCTCAGGAAAGAGCGCGAGGGCTATGTCGCCGATGTCCGCAAGCGCATGGAGACCTGGCGCGCGGGCGTGATGGAGCGCCTGACGTCCAACGAAACGCCGATCAACGTCGCGCGCATGATCCATGAGCTCAACGGACTGATGCCGGAGGACGGGCTGCTCATCGCCGATGGCGGCTTTGCCGCCCACTGGGCCGGCCTGCTCTACGACACCAAGCGTGCCGGCCGCGGATTTGTGCCGGACCGCGGGTTCGCGTCCATCGGCTACGGCGTCCCCGGTGCCATCGGTGCCGCCATCGCCGGCAAGGGCCGGCCCGTCATGTCGCTGACGGGCGATGGCGGGTTCAACATGTCGCTCGGCGAGCTCGAGACGGCCAAGCGCATGGGTCTGTCGTTCGCCGTGGTCGTCTTCAACAATGCCGCATCGGGCTATGTGAAGGCGCTGCAGCATCTGATGTACGGCCCCGGCGCCTACCAGTCATCCGACCTTGCCGAGACCAACTACGCGAAGGTCGCGGACGCGTTGGGTTGCAAGGGCATCCGCGTCGAGACACCGGATCAGCTGAAGCCGGCGTTCGAAGCCGGCATCGGCGCGAAGAACGGGCCTGTGGTCATCGATGTCGTGGTCACGCGCGATCCGGCCAAGATGCTGCCGGCCGTCGACAATCGCACCGTGCAGGTGAAAAAGGGCGACCGCGTCGCCTGACATGGGCCAGTGGCGGCGACGTCACAGCATGACGATGCCGCCGTCGACCACCAGCGTCGCGCCGCTGACGAACGAGGACGCGGGCGACAGCAGCCACACGATCGCCTCCGCGATCTCAGTCGGTGACGCGGTGCGGCCCAGCGCCGTCAGCCCGCTCACCATCGTCTTGCGCGACGCATCCGCGAAGGCCGCATCCGTCATGGCCGTCTCGGTCGGCCCCGGCGCGACGCAGTTGACCGCGATTCCCTTGCCGCCCAGCGCGCGGGCCGCCGACTTCGTCAGGGCGAGCACGGCGCCCTTGCTGGCCGAATAGGCGGCCGTGCCGAGAAGACCGCCGCCGCGGATGCCGGCGATACTCGAAATCGTGACGATGCGCCCGCCGCTTTCCATCAGGGTCGATGCAGCCTTCATGCACGTGAAGGTGCCGACGACATTGACATCATAGACTTTGCGGAAAGCCGCAGCATCGAGATCCGCGAAGGGGTGCGTGTCGACGATGCCGGCACAGGTGGCAAGGCCGTCGAGGTGCCCGAAGCGCTGCCGGACGGCATCGAACGCGCGCGCGACCGAGGCTTCGTCCGTCACGTCGAGCGTCTCCGCCATTCCCTCGGACTGAACGGCCCGCCCCTGCGGCCATGCGCGATCGAGCACGACGACACGCGCGCCGCGCTCGCCAAGCAGCGCGGCGGTCGCGGCACCGATGCCGCTGCCGGCCCCCGTTACGGCCACCACCCGGCCTTCAAAACTGGACATGTCGTCTGCCTTTCGCCGTGCGGCCTCTCCGTGTCCCCGCCACTCTAACCAATAGGACACCGGGCGACACAACACTCCTTCTCGCCGCCGCATGCGAATCCGATTGATTTTTCGACCGGAAGCCCATTGAGTTGGTGCAGTCGTTCCAAAACCGTCGGGGCCACGCCCCGATGCTCAGAGTGTTGGAGACCGCGATGCGCTGTCTGAAATACGTGTTCGCACTGCTGGCACTGGCCATGTTCTCCCTGCCCGCACAGGTCATGGCCGAAGAGCTGCGCATCGGTCTTGCCGCCGAGCCGAGCTCCATGGACCCGCACTTCCACCAGCTCTCGCCCAACATCGCGCTGCACAGCCACGTGTACGAGCGTCTCGTCGACGTGGACGAACGGCAGAAATTCCGGCCCGGACTGGCGGAAAGCTGGAAGCTCGTCAATGAGACGACGTGGGAGTTCAAGCTGCGCAAGGGCGTGAAGTGGCATGACGGCTCGCCCTTCACCGCCGACGACGTGATCTTCACCATCGAGCGCGCGCCCAACGTCCCCAACAGCCCGTCGAGCTTCGCCAACGTGACCAAGGGCAAGACCGTCAAGAAGATCGACGACCTCACGGTCCAGATCTCGACCGCCGGCCCCTACCCGCTGATGCCCAACGACATGTCGAACCTGCTGATCGTGTCGCGCAAGAACGGCGAGGGCGCCAAGACCGAGGAGTACAACTCCGGCAAGGCCGCCATCGGCACCGGACCCTACAAATATTCCAAGTTCATCCCCGGCGACCGCATCGAATTCGTCCGCAACGACGACTACTGGGGCGCCAAGCCGATGTGGGACAAGCTGATCTTCAAGCCCATCAAGGCTGGTCCGGCCCGCGTCGCCGCGCTGCTTGCCGGTGACGTCGACATGATCGAGGACACGCCCACGGTCGACATCGCCCGGTTGTCGAAAGACCCCAAGCTCGTGCTGAGCAGCGCGGTCTCGAATCGTCTCGTCTACTTCTTCCCCGATCAGTATCGCGACGAAACGCCATTCGTCACCGCCAAGGACGGCAGCAAGATCAAGAACCCGCTCAAGGACGTCCGCGTGCGGCGCGCACTGTCCATGGCCATCAATCGCGATGCCATCGTCTCGCGCGTGATGGAGGGACAGGCGATCGCCGCCGGCCAGTTCCTGCCCGACATCTACTTCGGCACGTCCAAGAAGCTGAAGCCGGTGAAGTACGATCCTCAAGGGGCCAAGAAGCTGCTTGCCGAAGCCGGCTTCCCGAACGGCTTCAAGATGACGCTGCATGGCCCGAACGGGCGCTACACCAACGATACGAAGATCATCGAGGCGGTGGCGCAGATGTTTACGCGCATCGGCGTCGAGAGCTCTGTGGAGCTGCTCCCGCCGGCGGTGTTCTTCAACCGCGCTTCTGCCGGCAACAACGGACAGCCGGAGTTCAGCTTCATCCTTGTCGGCTGGAGCGCCGGCACGGGCGAGGTCTCGGGCTCGCTGCGTCCGCTGGTGGCGACCTATAACAAGGACAAGGGAATGGGGACCACGAACCGTGGCCGCTATTCGAACCCAAACCTCGACAAGCTGATCGAGGAAGCGCTGGCCACCGTTGACGATACCAAGCGCGCCGCGCTGCTGGCGCACGCCAGCGAAGTGGCAATGGCCGATGTCGCGCTGATCCCCTGCCATTTCCAGGTCAACACCTGGGCGACGCGCAAGGGCCTCAAATACCGCGCGCGCTCCGACGAGTATACGCTCGCCATGGACGTGCTGAAGGAGTAGGCCGCACGGCGGGAGCGCGGCACGACCAGGAGCCGGTCTCATGACGGTCTACATTCTCCGCCGCGTGATGCAGAGCGTGGTCGCCGTCTGGGTGATGTCGGTGCTGGTGTTCTTCGGCGTCCATGTCGTCGGCGATCCCGTCTACCTGCTCATCAACCCGCAGGCCGACCAGGCCGACATCGAGGCGGCGATCCACGCTCTGGGGCTCGACCGGCCCATCCTCGAGCAGTACTGGCATTTCCTGCTCGGGGCGGTGAAGGGCGATCTCGGCCGCTCCTTCGTTTTCGGCGAGCCGGCGCTGAAGGTCATTCTCGAACGCATGCCCGCCACCATCGAGCTCGCCGTCGCCGGCGTCGTGCTGGCTGTCGTGGTGGGCATCCCGCTCGGCCTCTACGCCGGTCTGAAGCCGCAGTCGCCGGTGTCGAAAACCGTGATGGCGGCGTCGATCCTCGGGTTCAGCCTGCCCACGTTCTGGGTCGGCCTGATGCTGATCATGGTGTTCTCGGTGATGCTGGGGTGGTTGCCGTCCACGGGCCGCGGCCAGACGGCCACCGTGCTTGGCATTACGTCCAGCCTGTTCACCCTGGACGGGCTCCAGCATGTCCTGATGCCAGCCTTCAACCTGGCGCTGCTGAAGATCGCGCTCGTCATCCGCTTGGTGCGTGCGGGAACGCGCGAGGCGATCCATCTCGACTACATCAAGTTTGCGCGCGCCAAGGGACTGAGCAACAGCCGCATCGTCGGCGTACATCTGCTCAAGAACATCATGATCCCGGTGGTGACCGTGCTCGGCCTCGAGTTCGGCAACCTGATCGCGTTCTCGGTCGTGACGGAAACGATCTTCGCGTGGCCCGGCATGGGCAAGCTGCTCATCAGCTCGATCCAGAGCCTCGACCGCCCCGTGATCGTCGGCTACCTAATCCTCATCGTGCTGGTGTTCGTGGTCGTCAACCTGATCGCGGACATCCTCTATTCGATCCTCGACCCGCGCGTCCGCCTCGGAGACCGGGGCGCATGACGCTGCTCACGGACCAGCACGCTCCCGCCCAGACCCCGCAAGCGACACGGGTCGAAACGCCGCTGCGCCGCTTCATATCGGATTTCACGGAAAGCCCGCTTGCCACCGTCGCGCTGGCCGTCCTTGTCGTGCTGGCCGTCCTTGCGATCATCGCCCCGTGGATCGTGCCCCAGGATCCCTACGACCTGGCGCAGGTCGACGTCATGGACAGCCGGCTGCCGCCCGGCTCGCAAAGCATGACCGGCTATACCTACTGGCTCGGCACCGACGGCGCCGGCCGCGATCTGGTAAGCGCGATGCTGTATGGGCTTCGCATCTCCCTGACCGTCGGCGTGCTGTCCGGGGTGATCGCCATGGCGATCGGCTCCGTGGTCGGGCTGATCGCCGCCTATGTGGGCGGACGCGTCGAGACGCTCATGATGCGCATCGTCGATCTGCAGCTCTCGTTCGCGGCCATCCTGATCGCCCTCATTCTGATCGCCATCCTCGGCAAGGGAACCGACAAGATCATCATCGCGCTCGTCGCCGTGCAATGGGCCTACTACGCGCGCACCGTGCACGGCACGGCGATGGTCGAGAAGAGCAAACAGTATGTCGAGGCTGCGCGCTGCCTCGGCCTCAGCCACACGCGCATCCTGTTCCGGCATATCCTGCCCAACTGTCTGCCCCCGCTCATCGTCGTGGCGACCGTGCAGACCGCGCACGCGATCGCGCTCGAGGCGACCCTGTCGTTCCTCGGCGTCGGCCTGCCGCAGACGGAGCCGTCGCTGGGGCTTCTGATCTCGAACGGGTTCGAATACATGCTGTCGGGCAAGTACTGGATCAGCTTCTTTCCCGGCCTGCTGCTGCTGCTGACGATCGTCACCATCAACCTGGTCGGCGACCAGCTGCGCGACGTGCTCAACCCCAGGCTGCGTCGATGACGGGAGCGCCGGAGTCAAGGCCGGAGCCGACACTGGAGCCGACACTGGCCGTGCGCGGTCTGAAGACACACTTCTTCACCAAGAACGGCGTCGTGAAGGCCGTCGACGGCGTCGACTTGTCGGTGCACGCGGGCGAGGTGCTGGGCCTCGTCGGCGAATCCGGCTCCGGCAAGTCGATCACCGGCTTCTCGATCCTCGGCCTCATCGACCCCCCGGGCCGCATCGTCGACGGGTCGATCCGCTTCAAGGGCGAGGAACTGCGCACGGCAAGCGAGGAGCGCCTGCGCTCGCTGCGCGGCGACCGCATCGCCATGATCTTCCAAGACCCGATGATGACGCTCAATCCGGTCCTGCGCATCGATACGCAGATGATCGAAACGGTCGCGGCACACCGCAGCGTCGGCCGCGGCGAGGCGCGCGATCTGGCCTGCGAAGTATTGACCCAGGTTGGCATCGCCGCGCCCGAGGCGCGCCTCAAAGCCTATCCGCATGAGCTGTCGGGTGGCATGCGCCAGCGCGTCGCCATCGCCATTGCCTTCCTGAACAAGCCCGACCTCATCATCGCGGACGAGCCCACGACGGCGCTCGACGTGACGATCCAGGCGCAGATCCTGCACGAAGCCCAGCAGCTCTGCGCCCGCTATGGAACGGCGTTGATCTGGATCACGCACGATCTCGCCATCATCTCGGCGCTGGCCGACCGGATCGCGGTCATGTACGCCGGCCGCGTCGTGGAAGGCGGCGGCGCCGACGAGGTGATCGGCCGGCCGCTGCATCCCTATACGCACGGGCTGCTGGCATCGCTGCCGAGCAGCAACGCGCCCGGCATCCGGCTGACGCAGATCCCCGGCATGACGCCGTCGCTGCTCAACCTGCCGGAAGGGTGCGCGTTCCGGACGCGCTGTCCGCGCACGCAGGCGGACTGCCTCAACGATCCCGGCATCACCGAGCCTGCCCCGGGGCGGCCGATCCGCTGCTGGCATCCTCTTGTCGAGGGCGCGTCATGAGCGCGGCCGACGCACCCATCGTCGAAGCGCGCGGCCTGTCAAAGAAATTCGTGCGTACGCCCGACTTTGCCGGCCGGCTGGCAGCAAAGCTCGGCGCCTCCGTTCGCGACGAGGTGGTCCACGCCGTCGACAGCGTCGATCTCGCCGTCGGCCGCGGCGAGGTCGTCGGCCTCGTTGGCGAATCGGGTTGCGGAAAATCGACCCTGGGACGCATGATCGCCGGCCTCATCGCGCCAAGCGAGGGCGCAGTCTGCTTCAAGGGCCGTGACCGGGCCGGGCTGACCGGCGCAGACGCGAAGGCGGCGCAACTCGCCGTGCAGATGATTTTCCAGGACTCCTTTGCCTCGCTCAATCCGCGCTCGCGGGTGGCGCAGATCATCGGCGAGGCCCCGCTCGTGCACGGGCTGACCACCCGCTCCGCGCTGCCGGGTTACGTGGACGAGATGCTGCGTCGCGTCGGCCTCGACCCGGATTTCAAGCGCCGCTATCCGCACCAGTTCTCGGGCGGGCAGAGAAGCCGCATCGGCATCGCGCGCGCGCTCGCGGTCAAGCCCGAATTCCTGGTCTGTGACGAGGCCATCGCGGCGCTCGACGTATCCATCCAGGCGCAGATCATCAACCTCTTCCTCGACCTCAGGGAAGCGCTGGACCTCACGTACCTGTTCATCAGCCACGACCTCGGCGTCGTCCGGCACATCGCCGACCGCGTCGTCATCATGTATCTCGGGCGCGTCGTAGAGGCAGCGCCGACGGCCGATTTCTTCTCGGCGCCCAACCACCCTTATGCGGTTGCCCTTCTCTCCGAGGTGCCGCGGCTCGGCGGGAAGCGAGCGTTCACGCCGGTCAAGGGCGAGATCCCATCGCCGCTCGATCCGCCCTCGGGCTGCCACTTCAATCCGCGCTGCCCGCATGCCATGGCGCGCTGCCGGACCGAGGCACCGCGCCTGCGCGAGATCGCGCCCGGGCGCCTGTCGGCCTGTCATCTCAACGACGCGTCGTAGGCCGCTCCGGACAGCAAAAAGGGGCGTCCGAACGCCCCTTCTTCAAAGCAAGGCGATCGCGATCGCCGGCCTAGGCGGCCTCGTCGACCGTATGCGCATCCCGCTCGACCGACTGCCGGTACAGGCTGGCGACGCAGCGCTCGGCTGCCTTCATATCCACGACGGC
>JBFWWW010000015.1:0-36937 GCA_050245975.1 Hyphomicrobiaceae bacterium | reverse complement strand
AGGAGGAGCGGGCGGTTCCGGCCGGAGGGACACGCAACCCGGGCCGGGTCAAGCACAAACCGAAGGAGTAGCGTCCCGAAGCGGCGGCCCGGCGATATTTTTGGCGCGACGGCCAAGCGGTCGCTTCCGCGCGGCTGCGGACTGCACTAGTCTCCCGCAAGTCAGACAAGAACACCACCCGAGGGAGCGCCCGCGAAATGCCATCAACAATCAGAACACTCGCCTGTGCGTTCATTGCGATGCTGGCCGCGATCGGGCTCAGCCTGCCGGCCGGGGCGCTCGATGCACGCTTCAAGGACGGCAACGGCGACCTGGTCGCCGACCCGCCGGCGGACGCCAAGGACCTGGTCGATCCGCCCGTGCTCGTTTTCGCCTACACGCCGGTCGAGGACCCGGCCGTCTACGCCAAGGTGTGGGACGGCTTCCTGAAGCACCTCGAGAAGGTCACGGGCAAGCGCGTGCAGTTCTTCCCCGTGCAGTCCAATGCGGCGCAGATCGAGGCGATGCGCGCCGGCCGGCTGCACGTGGCGGGCTTCAACACGGGCGCGACGCCGCTGGCGGTCAATTGCGCCGGGTTCGTGCCGTTCGCCATCATGGCCGACAAGGCCGGCACCTACGGCTACAAGATGGAAATCATCACGTATCCGGGCTCGGGCATCGAGAAGGTCGAGGACCTGAAGGGCAAGAAGGTCGCCTTCACGGCCGAGACGTCGAACTCCGGCTACAAGGCGCCCGCCGCCATCCTGCGCGACAAGTTTCATCTCGACGTGGGCAAGGACTACGAGGCCGTGTTCTCGGGCAAGCACGACAACTCGATCCTGGGTGTCGCGAACAAGGATTATCCGGCCGCCGCCATCGCCAACTCGGTGCTCAACCGCATGATCGCGCGCAACGCGCTCAAGGCCGACCAGATCAAGTCGATCTACGCGTCGCCGAGCTTTCCCTCGTCGGCCTACGGCTACGTCAACAACCTGAAGCCGGAGCTGGCGAAGAAGATCGAAGAGGCCTTCTTCAGCTTCCCGTGGGAGGGCTCGGCGCTGCTCAACGAGTTCAAGAACAACCATCCGCCGATCAACACGTTCATGCCCATCACCTACAAGGAGCACTGGCAGATCATCCGCGACGTCGATACGGCGATGCACGTCTCCTACGGCTGCAAGTAGGCCGGGGCGGAACGTGCTGCGCGTCGTCGATCTCTCCAAGCGCTATCGCACGGGCGACCAGGCGCTGGGCGGTGTCAGCCTCGGCGTGGCGGCCGGCGAGGTGGTCGGTCTCATCGGGCCCTCGGGCGCCGGCAAGTCGACGCTGATCCGCTGCGTCAACCGGCTGGTGGAGCCGACATCGGGACAGATCTTCGTCGGCGAGATGGAGATCACGGGCGTGTCGCGGCGGCATCTGCGCGAGGCGCGGCGCCGCATCGGCATGATCTTCCAGGAGTTCGCCCTCGTCGAGCGGCTGACGGTGATGGAGAACGTGCTGTCAGGGCGGCTCGGCTACGTGCCGTTCTGGCGCTCGTGGCTGCGCCGCTTCCCGCAGGCCGATGTCGACAAGGCGTTCCGGCTGCTCGACCGCGTCGGGCTCACCGATCACGTCAACAAGCGCGCGGACGCCCTGTCGGGCGGCCAGCGCCAGCGCGTCGGCATCGCGCGGGCGCTGGAGCAGGACCCCGACCTGCTGCTGGTCGACGAGCCGACGGCGAGCCTCGATCCCAAGACGTCGCGGCAGATCATGCGCCTCATCTGCGAGATCTGCGCGGAGCGGCGGCTCGCCGCCGTCATCAACATCCATGACGTCGCCCTGGCGCAGATGTTCGTCGGGCGCATCGTCGGGCTGCGCGCCGGCAAGGTGGTCTATGACGGGCCGCCCTCCGGCCTCACCCAGGATACGCTGGTCGCCATCTACGGCGAGGAGGACTGGACCGCGCTGTCGGCCAAGTACAAGGAGGACGCGGAAGACGCGGCCGCCGCGACGCCGATGCCGACGCGCGACAAGCTCGAGGCCAGCGCATGAGCGAGGCCGTCGCGGGCGGGCGCACGTGGCGCCGGCCGCCGTTCATCACCAGCCCCGCGCTGCGCTGGACGCTGGCCATCGGCGCGGCGGCCTACCTGGCGCTCGCGCTGGGCTCCATGAGCATCAACTGGGCGCGGCTGGCCGAGGGGCTGGGGCGCGGCTGGCGCTTTGTCGAGGGCTTCCTGCAGCCGAACTTCACATCGCGCGCCGAGGACATCGTCATCGGGCTGCGCGAGAGCATCACCATGACGGTGTGCGCCACCATCGCCGGCATCGCGCTGTCGATCCCCGTCGGCATCGGGGCCGCGCGCAACATCGCGCCGCGGCCGGTCTATTTCCTGTGCCGCGCCATCGTCGCCGTCGCCCGCTCGTTCCAGGAAATCCTCTATGCCGTGTTCTTCGTCGCCATGTTCGGCTTCGGCACGTTCGCGGGCTTCCTCACCATCACGTTCGCGACCATCGGCTTCCTCGGCAAGCTGCTGGCGGAGGACATCGAGGACATCGAGGAGGCGCAGGCGGAAGCCATGCGGGCCACGGGCGCGAGCTGGCTGCAGGTGCTCAACTACGGCGTCCAGCCGCAGGTGATGCCGCGCCTGGTGGGCCTGTCGCTCTACCGCTTCGACATCAATTTCCGCGAGTCGGCGGTGGTCGGCATCGTCGGCGCGGGCGGCATCGGGGCGACGCTCAACACCGCCATCTCGCGCTACGAGTACGACGTCGCCGCCGCGATCCTGATGATCATCATCGCCATCGTCTTCATGGCCGAATACCTGTCGAGCCACATCCGCCGGTGGGTGACGTGATGGCCGCGAGCATCCCGACGCGTGAGGCGCATCCGCAGTGGCGCCATCGCACCGGCCCGCAGCGGCTGGCGCTGTGGTTCGCGTGGCTGCTGTTCGTCGCCGTGGCCGTCGTGAGCTGGAAGGTGATGACGAAGGACACCATCTGGGCCTTCGTGACGTCGGCGCCGGCGCAGGCGGCCGACATCGCCAGCCGGATGTTCCCGCCGCGCTGGAGCTACCTGTCGAAGCTCTGGTGGCCGATCTGGGAGACGCTCAACATCGCGACCATCGGGACGCTGCTGGCGGTGGTGCTCGGCACGCCGCTGGCGTTCCTCGCCGCGCGCAACACGACGCCGTCGCTGCTGTTCGTGCGCCCGCTGGCGCTGCTCATCATCGTGGCGTCGCGCTCCATCAACGGGCTCATCTGGGGCCTGCTGCTGGTGTCGATCATCGGCCCCGGGGTGCTGGCGGGCACCATCGCGATCGCCATGCGGTCGCTGGGGTTTGTCGGCAAGCTCCTCTATGAGGCCATCGAGGAGATCGATCCCAAGCAGGTCGAGGCGGTCACGGCCGCGGGCGGAACGCGGGCCCAGGTGCTCGACTACGCCGTCGTGCCGCAGATCCTGCCCGCATTCGCCGGCATCTCGGTGTACCGCTGGGACATCAATATCCGCGAGTCCGCCATCCTCGGGCTCGTCGGCGCCGGCGGCATCGGCCTGCAGCTCGACGCCTCGCTGTCGACGCTGGCATGGCCGCAGGTGACCATGATCCTGATCGTCATCCTGTGCGCGGTGCTGCTGAGCGAATGGGTGTCCGCGCGGGTGCGGCACGCGATCATCTGACCGCACCGTTCTGTAGGGCAAAACATTCTCTGGACAGAACAAGCCCCGATCCTATAGTTGCTTCGAAGAGCGGACAGGGGGCAAGCGGGAATGCGGGTTGCCAATAGCCTTCTGGTGGAAGGGCTCGTTGCCACGGTCGCGAGCGGCGATCTCGAAACCGTCGCGAGCGTCTTCGCCGATGACGTGACGTACTTTGTCCATACGCCGGCCTACGGCCCCGAGGTGCTGGGCGATTGCCGCGGCCGCGACATGCTCGTGCGGCGGCTCGAGATGCTGTCCAAGCAGATCGAGGTGAAGGAGTTCCGGCTGCTGCGGATGCAGACGGTCAACGGCCGGCACGCGTGCCAGATCAAGTTCGCCTACCGCCATCTGCGGACCGGGCTCGGGATCGACGGCCTGATGCGGCTGTTCGTGCAGATCGAGAACGAGCGGGTCGTGTCCGTCGAGATCATCTACGACAGCGACGGCATGGCGGCGTTCTTCGCGCTCACAAAGGGCACGGCAGCCTAGGCGTTTCAGGTTCAGGCCGGCTCGCAAGACGCTGGGTCCCGGCTCTCGCTGCGCTCGGCCGGGATGACAGTGGGGCGCTCGGCCGGGATGACAAGGTGGGTGCGCTCCGGCAGGGATGACAGTAGAGGGCGCCCGATGACACGGTGAGAATTGGCCCTCCACCCGTCATCCCAGAATTTCGCTCTCTCCCTGTCATCCCGGAGGCCGCGCAGCGGCCATCCGGGACCCAGCATCAGGAGTGAGCGCGTGCCTGTGGCCCTGGGTCCCCGCTCTCCGCTGCGCTCCGGCGGGGATGACAAGGAGGGCGCGCTTCCACCGTGACGGGCGCGCCTTCGCCGTTCAGGCTGCCATTTTCGACTTGATGAAGCCGACGACCAGCGCGGTGATGCCGCCCGAGACGCCGCCGGTGAGGAATCCGGAGATGATGGCGCTGATGTCGAGGCCGGACGTGGCCGCCGCCGTGCCGATGCCGAGCAGGGGCCCGAGAATCTGGCCGCCGAGCCCGCCGCCGAGAGCACCCGCGATGGTGTTGCCGAGCGTGCCGAGATTGATGTCCTTCGACACCGCCCCGGCTGCATTGCCGCCGACCGCGCCGCCGATGAGCTGGATGATGAGAGACGTGATATCCATTGGGTATCCTTCCATTTGCGACGAGCGACAGGCGCCCGGTCGAAGCGACTCTCTCTCACCCGGCCGCGGGTAGCAAGGTTGGCGGCCGGGTATTCCCCGGTTTGGTTGATCGCGGCCGACATAGAGGGCAGACCCGGTTTACCACGTCGCCCCGGTCCGATAGATGATTGGGCTTCACCGGCCCATCGGACCGAGACCTATGGCCAGACGACCCGCGACACCCCCGGCACTGCCCGGCAGGACCGAAGCGCCGCCGACGGTGCTCGGCCCGCATGTCGTGATCGAGGGCAACCTCAGCGTCCCGGGCGAGGTGCGGCTCGAGGGCGTGGTCTTCGGCGACGTGCGCTGCCGCGTCCTGATCGTCGCCGAGCAGGCGGAGGTGGACGGCATGATCGTCGCCGATCAGGTCGCGATCGCCGGCCGCGCGCGCGGCGCCATCTTCGCCGATACCCTGGTGCTCAGATCGGGCTGCGCGGTCGAGGCGGAAATCTATCACCGGACCATGACGCTGGAGCAGGGCGCCTACTTCGAGGGCAAGTCGCGCCGGCATGAGGATCCGCTGTCGCTGGCGCCGCCGGTGCGCGGTCCCGGCCGCGCCTGATCTGGGACGCCGGAGCGAAAGGGCAGGGTCAGAAGCCGGCGCGGGCGGCGCGCGAAGCCGTGACCGCCGGCCGGCTCATGCGCTCCAGCAGGCTCGACGACAGCGACCGCAGCACCTGTCCGGTGTGGCCGGGATACTTCGCCCAGTAGGACCGCGTGCGCGGATAGAACGCGGAGGCGGCCTGCAGCGCGGCGGCGCGCGACACGGAGTGCTCGAAACAGCGGTGCTCGGGCTCCTCGCGCAGCCAGCGCTCGTATTCCGCGTCGGCTGGCGCGTGGTCGTCGCGCATGTTGACGACGACGCCGAGGTATTCGGCGAACCCCATCTCGGGATTGCGCATGCGGAACTGGTGCAGGAAGCGCAGGCCGCGGATCGATACATAGTCCGGCTTGGTGGGCGAGAGGTAAAAGTCGGCCTCGCGCAGCCAGCACTCGGTGAGCACGGACAGGCCGGGCGGACTGTCGATGAGGACGATGTCGTAGGCGCGACGCGCTTCCGCCAGCAGCGCCCCCGCGGTGGCGCGCAGGAGCGCTTCCTGGTTGTGCCGGGAAACCTCGCGCTCGAACAGCGTCAGGTGCGTGTCGCTCGGCAGCAGGTCGATGGTGCGCGCGTCGTCCACGTCCGACACGCCGCCGATGACGAAGTCGCGCCAGTTGGCGGCCGACGCCTGCAGGACCGTGATGATGAGATAATCGACCAGCGTGCGGCCCGTTTCCTGGACGGCTTCGAGGTCGTGCTGCGCCATCAGCATGTGGCTGATGCTGGCCTGCGCATCCGAGTCGATGACGAGCACCCGCTTGCCGAAGTGGGTCGAGAGCGTTTCCGCCAGCGACATGACGAGCGTGGACTTGCCCACGCCGCCCTTGGCATTCATGACCGTGACGGTATTGCGCATGGTCCCCAACCCGACGTGCGCCGATGGGGAAGCGAAAGTCCAAACCAAGGAGAATTTGTGGCCGCCCGCGCCGATCGGCATCGACGGCCGGGCGATCTGCACCATATGGTGACCGGACGGCAGGGAGGACGCATGCGGCTCAAGGACAAGACAGCGATCATCATCGGGGCCGGGCAGGGGCCGGGCGAAGGCATGGGCAACGGACGCGCGACGGCCATCGTGTTCGCGCGCGAGGGGGCGCGGGTGCTGGCGGTCGATCGCGACCCGGTGTCGGCGCGCGAGACCGCGCGTCTCGTTGCGGACAAGGGCGGCACGTGCGTCGTGTTCGAGGCCGACGTCACCAAGGAGGCGACGCTCAAGGCGGCCGTCGACGAGGCCATGCGCCTGTGGGGCCGGATCGACATCCTGCACAACAACGTCGGCGTCAGCCTGGCCGGCGGCGACGCCTCGCCGCTGCAGATCACCGAAGCGGCGTTCGATCTCGTGTCGGCCATCAACATGCGCGGCACGATCATGGCCTGCAAGCACGTGCTGCCGGTGATGCGCGCGCAGAAGGCGGGCTCGATCATCAACATCTCGTCCATCGCGGCGGTGGCGGCCAACTATCCGACGGTCGCCTACAAGGCGACGAAGGCGGCGATGATCGCCTATACGCAGCAGATCGCCGCGCTCAATGCCGACGCCGGCGTGCGCGCCAACGTCATCCTGCCGGGCCTGATGGATACGCCGATGGCGGTCGATACGCGGGCGCGCACGTGGGGAAAAACGCGGGCCGAGGTGGCGGCGGAGCGCGATGCGCGCGTGCCGCTGCGCCGGCGCATGGGAACGGCATGGGACGTCGCCAACGCGGCGCTGTTCCTCGCCTCGGACGAAGCCGATTTCATCACCGGCGTCGCGCTGCCGGTGGACGGCGGCACGACGCTGGTGCGCGACTAGGAACGCGATGGCCAAAGCCCCCACGATGCCGAAGACGGGCGCACGGAAGGCTGCCGCCGGGCCGGGTGCCGTGCGCGCGGCCGGGTCGCGCAGGACGGCGCCGAAGCCCGGCGGGGTCGTCCTGCTCTCGGGCGGCAATCCCCAGATCGCCAAGGGATACGGCGAGGCCCCGGTCGCGGCCTATCTCGCGGCCATGCCGGGCTGGAAACGCGACGTGGGCTGCCGCCTCGACGCGCTCATCGCGCGCACCGTCCCCGGCGTGCGCAAGGCCGTCAAATGGAATTCGCCTCTCTACGGCCGCGACGGCGAGACCTGGTTCCTCAGCTTTCACTGCTTCACGCGCTACGTGAAGGTGACCTTCTTTCGCGGCACGTCGCTGCGTCCCCCGCCGCCCGGCGCCTCCCGGCACAGGAGCGTGCGCTATCTCGACTTCCACGAGGGCGCGCTCGACGAGGCGCAGCTTGCCGACTGGGTGACGCAGGCCAGCCGGCTGCCGGGCGAGAAAATGTGAGCCGGCGGACGGTGGCGCGGCGCTGGTGCGGGACCCCCTGTCATCCCGGCCGAGCGCAGCGAGAGCCGGGACCCAGGACCACAGGCACGCGCCTTGCTCGGGACGCTGGGTCCCGGATATTTCGCTTCGCGAAATTCCGGGATGACAGGGAGAGAGCGAAAGTCCCCCACCTTGCATCCCGACCGAGCGCCCCCACTGTCATCCCTGTCGGAGCGCACCCTCCCTGTCATCCCGGCCGAGCGCAGCGAGAGCCGGGACCCAGCGACTCGCGAGCCGGCCTGAACCTGAAACGCTCTAGGCTAGTCGCAGACGCGGATCTCGCTCGGCTTGGCGCCGAAGCAGAACCTGGTCGCCTTCTTGCCGGGCGCCTGCTCGGCGCGGCGCGCCTCGGGACGGCGCGGCGGCCGACGCTCTGCACGCCGGCTCTTGGCACGCGGCCTGGCGACACACCTGCCGTCGCGCTCGACCTCGTCGTCGTCGCAGTCGAGCGGGCAGACGCGCACCTTGCGCTCGCTGACGGCGTCGAGCGCCGCCGGGGTCGGCCGCTCGGCCGGCAGCGCCGTGTGGGTGTGCTTCGCGAACTGCTCCAGCGCCGCACGCGACCCGCTGCCCCAGTTGCCGTCCTGGCTGCCCGAATAGCAGCCGACGCGGGCAAGCTCGCGCTGCAGGTTGCGCGCCAGCGCCTCCTCGTCGGCGCCGGAGGGCGTGGGTGCGGCGGCCGGCGGTTCGGGTGCGCGCGAGGGCGGCGGCGCGGGCGTCGCCGCGGCCACCTGCGGGCCCGGGCCTTTCTTCGCGCGGTCGATGAGGATGCGCGCCAGGCCCGAGAACGCGCCCGATGGGTAGCGGTCGAGGTAGCTTTGCAGCAGCGCCGGATCGTTGCTGGTGCGCACCTGTTCCCAGAACATCAGCTCGATCTGCTGGTCGCCGGTGGCGCCCGACAGCGGCGGGCCGCTCGGCGGGGCAGCGCCGGGCGCGGGCGGCACGAAGTAGAAGCGTGAGGTCAGCGCGGAGTGCTCCCACGGCACCTGCTGGCGGCCGGTGGCCTGCATCACCTCGTTGCGCACGTTGATGAGCGTGGCGGAGATGTCGTCGCCCGGGGTGGCGATGTGCTTGATCAGCGCCGCGGCGTAGGGCGAATTGCGGCCCTTGCCGTCCTGCGCGATGTTGCCGGGCTGGGTGGAGAAGCTGATGAGCGTGCCCTGGCCCGATTCGACCGCGGCCAGCCCCTGCCCGACGGCGGTCGAGCGCGTGCCGAGCGAGCGGGCAAGGTTGCGCGCCATGGGGTTGTCGCGGCAGGCGTCGAGGAAGATGAGGTTGAGCGCCGTCTCGCGCTCCATCGTCCGCTGCACGAGGTCGAGGCGCACCATCTCGAAATCGAGCGAGGTGGCCGTATCGAGCTGGGCATCGACGGGCACCAGATAGTTCTGGCCCTGCACCTGCAGGCCGTGACCCACGTAGTAGAAGACGCCGACGGCAGCGCCCTCGAGGGTGTCGGAGAACTTGCGGATAAGCTGCTCCATCGCCCGCTTGTCGAGGTCGTGGCCCTCCAGCACCTCGAAGCCCACGGAGCGCAGGACGGCGGCGAGATCGGCGATATCGGAGACGGGCGTCGTCAGCGGCGCGGCATGCCGATAGGCGGCGTTGCCGATGACAAGCGCGACCCGGCGCTCGGCCGCCGCCGCAGCCGGCCGGGCGCCCCACAGAATCGTGCCCCACAGAAGGGGAAGCATCAGGAACGTCACGCAGAACCGCAAAGCCCACGCCGCCACAGGCCGCCTCCCGCTGGCGCTAGAAAGCCGGCACTCATGATGCCAAACGCTGCGGGCCAAAGGAAGGCGAAACGCCGGGCCGCTCGCGCAGGCGCAAAACCCGTCGGCCGGGCCGGAAATGCGTGCGCCCGCGGAGGGTTGCCGGAGGCGCGACCGCCTGGGGCCGCTTCCCTCGCGCGGCAACTCGCTTTACCGTCCGCCCGATCGAACCAGCAACCGGCGATTGTTCCGTGAGCCTGCATGTCCGCCCGCCGCCCGCCCGCCCAGCGTCGCTCGACGACGTGCTGCGCGCGATCCTGGAGCGCAGCGCGCCGCCGCGCGCCTGGTCGCTCGTCGTCACCATCTTCGGCGATGCCATCGGCCCGCGCGGCGGCTCGCTGTGGCTCGGGACGCTGAACGAGATCGCCGATGCGTTCGGCATCGGCGAGGGCGTGGTGCGCACGGCGATGTCGCGGCTGGCGGCCGACGGCTGGGTCGAGCGCCAGCGGGTCGGACGCAACAGCTACTACCGGCTGACGCCGCAGGCGATGGAGGAGACGGACGCGGCCTCGCGCGTGATCTATGCGCCCGCGCCCGGCGGGTGGTCGCACCAGTGGACGCTCGCGGTCATCGCCGGGGAGGACAAGCGGGCGCGCAGCGAGCGGCGCACGCTGCTGCGGCACGCCGGGTTCGGGCGCCTCGGCCCCGACCTGTTCGTCGCGCCCTCGCCGGTGCGCGATGCGCAGGCGCTCGGCGGACGCGCCGGCTTCGTGTTCGAGGATTGCGCCTCGCTGGGGCCGGAGGGCGACCGCAGGCTCGCCGCGGGCGCTTGGCCGCTGGACGAGCTGGCGGCCTCCTACCGGCGCTTCGTGGAGACGTTCAAGCCGGTCGCGAGCCAGCTCGACCGCCGCCGCGCGCCGCCCGAGCGCGCCAGCGTCGCGCTGCGGCTGCTGCTGATCCACGAGCTGCGCCGCATCGTGCTGCGCGACCCGGGCCTGCCGGTCGAGATCGTCGGCGCGGACTGGCCGGGGCGCGCGGCGCGCGCACTGGCAAAGGACGTCTGGCACGGGCTGCTGGCGCCGTCGGAGACCTGGCTCGACCGCAACGGCCGCGGCATCGACGGGCCCCTGCCGGCGCCTTCCGCCGCGCTCGGGCGCCGGTTCGGCGGCACGTGAATCCGGTTGCGCCGCCGAATATGGGTGCGCGGCCGATATGTTACAGATTTCGTTGTGCGATCGAAAATCTGTGACATAATAGAGGGAGCGGACGACAGGTCAGAAACCGCACGTTGCCGGGAGGTTTCACCATGTACACGCAGGCGCTCAATACGCAGGACAGCACGGCGAGGTCGGCGCCCGAGGACGCCGAGCAGATGGCGCTGTTCCAGGCCAAGGTCGACCGCGAGGACAAGGTCGAGCCGAACGACTGGATGCCGGCCGCCTACCGCCGCACGCTGGTGCGCCAGATTTCGCAGCACGCGCATTCCGAGATCATCGGCATGCAGCCGGAAGGCAACTGGATCACGCGCGCGCCCTCGCTGCGGCGCAAGGCGGCGCTGCTGGCCAAGGTGCAGGACGAGGCGGGCCACGGGCTCTATCTCTATTCCGCCGCCGAGACGCTCGGCGTCTCGCGCGAGGAGCTCTACCAGCAGCTGCTGTCGGGCAAGGCCAAGTACTCCTCCATCTTCAACTACCCGACGCTGAGCTGGGCCGACATGGGCGCCATCGGCTGGCTGGTGGATGGCGCGGCGATCATGAACCAGATCCCGCTGTGCCGCTGCAGCTACGGCCCCTACGCGCGCGCCATGATCCGCATCTGCAAGGAAGAAAGCTTCCACCAGCGCCAGGGCTACGAGATCATGCTGACGCTGTGCCGGGGCAGCGAGGCGCAGAAGCAGATGGCGCAGGACGCGCTCGATCGCTGGTGGTGGCCGAGCCTGATGATGTTCGGTCCCTCGGACGCCGAGAGCCTGCACAGCTCCGACACCATGAAATGGAAGATCAAGCGCTTCTCCAACGACGAGCTGCGCCAGAAGTTCATCGACGCGACGGTGCCGCAGGGCCACTACCTCGGCCTGACGTTCCCCGACCCCGACCTGAAGCTCGACGAGAAATCCGGCCATTGGCGGTTCGGCGAGATCGACTGGTCCGAGTTCAAGCGCGTGCTGTCGGGCGACGGCCCCTGCAACCGCCAGCGCATGAAGCGCCGGCGCGACGTGGAGGCGGACGGCGCCTGGGTGCGCGAGGCCGCGCTCGCGTACGCGAAGAAGCGCGCCGAGCGGGCGGCGGCGCGGCCGATGGCTGCCGAGTAGCGATCATGATCGAGCAACCCGCCGGCACGCATCTGGCGCAGCTCAATGTCGGACGTATCCGGTATGCAACCGACGATCCGCGCATGGCCGCGTTCATGAATGCGCTCGATGCCGTCAACGAGATCGCCGAGCGCAGTCCCGGGTTCGTCTGGCGGCTGAAGGATGAGGCCAGCAACAACGCCACCGGCGTGCTGGTGACGCCGGACCCGA
Organism: Hyphomicrobiaceae bacterium; assembly: GCA_050245975.1. Classification (GTDB taxonomy): domain Bacteria; phylum Pseudomonadota; class Alphaproteobacteria; order Rhizobiales; family Hyphomicrobiaceae; genus JBFWWW01. Next base: position 24,951 of record JBFWWW010000015.1, on the reverse strand, counting down.
GCTTTCTGATCAACATGAGCGTGTGGGAGAAGCCAGCCCATCTCGAGCACTTCGTGTGGAACACCGTGCACAAGCGCTTCTATGTGAAGAAGGGCAGTTGGTTCGCACCGATGGACAAGCCGCACTTCGTGATGTGGTGGATACCGATGGGCCATGTTCCCTCGCCACAGGAGGCGCTGGACCGGCTGGAGCACCTGACGCAGAACGGCTCAAGCGATCATGCCTTCGGCTGGGAGAGCCTGCCCGACGTGCAGCGCATCATGCAGCAGAGGTGCGCATGAGCGGCGCCGTCAACCTCGCCGGCAAGCTCGCGACCTTCGCGGAGCATTGGGCGCCGCGCACGGTCGCCGAGTTCAACGGCAACGACGTCATGGTCGTGAAGCTGGAAGGTCCGTTCCACTGGCACAAGCACAAGGAGACGGACGACTTCTTCCTCGTGCTCAAGGGGACACTCGACATCGAGCTGCGCGACCGCACGGTGACGCTCGGCCCGGGCGAGCTGTTCGTCGTGCCGAAGGGCGTTGAGCATCGTCCGGTCGCCCGCGAAGAAGTGCATCTTCTGCTGATCGAGCCGCGCGGCACGCCGAACACCGGCGATCGGGCGACCGCGGCGCCGCGACGGCTGGCCTGAAGCCCGAGACCGCAACTGGAGTACGCACCATGTCCGATACCGCGATGCCGCTCTGGGAAGTGTTCATCCGCAGCCGCTCGGGCCTGCCGCACAAGCATGCCGGCAGCGTGCATGCGCCCGACGCGACCATGGCGCTGCAGGCGGCGCGCGACGTCTATACGCGGCGCGGCGAGAGCGTGTCCGTCTGGGTCGTGCCGTCGAGCGCGGTGACCGCGTCCGACCCCGACGCCAAGGGCGAGCTGTTCGAGCCGACGGGCAGCAAGATCTACCGCCATCCGACGTTCTATACGGTGCCCGACGACGTCGGGCACATGTAGGCGCCGAGCCCGGGAGCGCAACCATGGCCGATCCCGTATTCGAGTACGCGCTGCGGCTTGCCGACAACGCGCTGGTGCTGGGGCACCGGCTGTCGGAATGGTCGGGCCGCGCGCCGCTGCTGGAAGAGGACATCGCGCTGTCCAACCTGGCGCTCGACCTCATCGGGCAGGCGCGGCTCTTCTACGCGGTCGCGGCGGAGGCCGAGGGCGCGGGCCGCGACGAGGACCGGCTCGCCTACTTCCGCGAGGCGGAGGACTTCCGCAACGTGCTGCTGGTGGAGCAGCCCAACGGCGATTTCGCGCACGCGATGGTGCGCCAGTTCCTCTATGCCGCGTTCATGCAGCCGTTCTACGCCGCGCTCGCCGGGTCGGCCGATGCGCGCTTCGCCGACATCGCCGCCAAGGCCGTGAAGGAGATGGCCTATCACGTGCGCCATTGCGGGGAATGGGTGATCCGCCTCGGCGACGGGACGGAGGAGAGCCATGCCCGCGCGGCGGCCGCGCTCGACGAGCTGTGGACCTTCACCGGCGAGCTGTTCGAGATGGACGCGGGCGAGCGGGCGCTCGCGGCAACCGGCGTGGCCGTCGATCGCGAAAGCCTGAAACCCGCGTGGGAGGCGACGGTCTACCGCGTGCTCGACGAGGCGACGCTCGACCGGCCGGCCGACCGCTACATGCAGACCGGCGGGCGCGACGGACGGCATGGCGAGCACCTGAGCCGCATGCTGGCGGAAATGCAGGTGCTGGCGCGCGCGCACCCCGGCGTGACGTGGTGAGGCGGCCATGACTCCAGGCATCAATCCCGGCACGAGGCCCGAAACGCACGCGATGGACCAGCAGGCGGCGCGCACGGCGCCGCAGGCCGTCGACGCGGCCGACGATCTGGCCGACGACCTGGCGCGCGCGGCGGCCGTCGCGGCGGCGGTGCCGGACCCGGAAATTCCCATCCTGACGCTGGGCGATCTCGGCGTGCTGCGCGGCGTGACGCGCCGCGACGGGCACATCGTCGTGCGCCTGACGCCGACCTATACGGGCTGCCCCGCGACCTCGGTGATCGCGCTGTCGGTGGAGATGGCGCTGGTGGCGGCGGGGTTTGCGGACGCCCGCGTCGAGACCGTGCTGTCGCCGGCCTGGACCACCGACGACCTGACGCCGGACGGGCGGCGCAAGCTCGCCGACTTCGGCATCGCGCCGCCGGCCGGCAAGGCTTCGCACCGCGCGCTCTTCGGCGAGGAGACGGTGGCGTGCCCGCGCTGCGGCTCGACCGACACCGTGCGCGTCTCCGAATTCGGCTCGACGCCCTGCAAGGCGCACTGGACCTGCCGCGCCTGCCGCGAGCCCTTCGACTATTTCAAATGCCTGTAGCGGAACGCCGATGCCCGACTTCGCCCCCCTGACCGTCGCCGCGGTCCACCGCGAGACCCCCGATGCCGTCATCGTCGACCTCGTGGTGCCCGACGAGCTGCGCGAGAGCTATCGCCACCGTCCGGGCCAGCATCTGGCCGTGCGCGCCGTGCTCGGCGGGCAGGAGCTGCGCCGCACCTATTCGATCTGCTCGGCGCGGGCCGACCGGCTGCTGCGCATCGCCATCAAGCGCGTCGCGGGCGGCGGCTTCTCGAACTGGGCCAACGACGAGCTGGCGGCGGGGCATACGATCGAGTCGCTGCCGCCGGCCGGCCGCTTCGTCGTGCCGCCGGGCGACGGCACGCCGCGGCACCTGCTCGCCTTCGCCGCGGGCGCCGGCATCACGCCCGTCATCGGCATGGTGCGCGAGGCGCTGGAGACGGAGCCCGAGACGCGGGTCACGCTGGTCTACGGCAACCGCACGCCGGAGACGATCCTGTTCAGCGGCGAGCTGGAGGACCTGAAGGACCGCCATCTCGGCCGCTTCACGCTGCTCAACGTGCTGTCGCGCAACGAGGAAAGCGATGCGCCGCTGTTCGAGGGACGCATCACCGCCGACAAGGTCAACGCGCTGGCGGACAGGCTGATCGACCTCGACGGCGTCGCGCACGTGTTCCTGTGCGGCCCCGGCTCCTTCATCAAGGAGACGCGCAACGCGCTCATCGCGCGCGGCGTCGGCAAGGAGCGCATCCATCACGAGTTCTTCGCGCCGGGCGGCGGCGCCTACCGTCCCGCGCCGAAGCCCGAGGCGGCACCGGCGGCCGATGCGAAGGGCGCGGAGGCGGTGGCGATCCTCGACGGCGTGCGGCGCTCGTTCAAGGTGCCGGCGGGCCAGCACGTCGTCGACGCGGCGCTGGCGGCCGGCATCCGCGTCCCCTATTCCTGCAAGGGCGGCATGTGCTGCACCTGCCGCGCCAAGGTGGTCGAGGGTTCGGCCGAGATGACGGTCAACTACTCGCTGGAGCCGTGGGAGATCGAGGCCGGCTTCATCCTGACGTGCCAGGCCGTACCGACGAGCGCGCGCATCGTCCTCGACTACGACCAGATGTAGCGCTGTCAGTCGCGCGGGCGCTTGTCGATGACGCGCCGCGCCTTGCCCTGGCTGCGCTCGACGCCGCCGGGATCGGTGACCGTGACCCTGGCCGTCGAGCCGACGATGGCCTTGATGTGATGGGCGAGCTTCTCCGCGCATTGCGCGCGCGCGTCGGCGGCCGCGGTCTCCGGCGCCGCCTCGACCAGCACCTCCATCTCGTCGAGCCGGTTCTCGCGCGTGAGCACGACCTGGTAGTGCGCGCTGAGGCCCGGCACCTTGAGGATCTGCTCCTCGATCTGGGTCGGGAAGACGTTGACGCCGCGCACGATCATCATGTCGTCGGAGCGGCCGGTGACCTTCTCCATGCGGCGCATGGAGCGGGCCGTGCCCGGCAGGAGGCGCGTGAGGTCGCGGGTGCGGTAGCGGATGACGGGCATGCCCTGCTTGGTGAGCGTGGTGAAGACCAGCTCGCCCTTCTCCCCGTCCGGCAGCACCGCGCCGGTCTCGGGATCGATGATCTCGGGATAGAAGTGATCCTCCCAGATGTGGAGGCCGTCCTTGGTCTCCACGCATTCGTTGGCGACGCCGGGGCCGATCACCTCCGACAGGCCGTAGATGTCGACGGCGTGCATGTCGAAGGCCTGCTCGATCTCCGCGCGCATGCCGTTGGTCCACGGCTCGGCGCCGAAGATGCCGACCTTGAGCGAGGTGGCGCGCGGGTCGACGCCCTGGCGGCGGAATTCGTCGAAGATCGCCAGCATGTAGGAAGGCGTGACCGTGATGATGTCGGGCTTGAAGTCCTGGATGAGCTGGACCTGGCGCTCGGTCATGCCGCCCGAGATGGGGACGGTCGTGACGCCGAGCCGCTCGGCGCCGTAGTGCAGGCCGAGGCCGCCGGTGAAGAGGCCGTAGCCGTAGGCGTTGTGCAGCATCATGCCGCGCCTGCCGCCCGAGGCGCGGATCGAGCGCGCGACGACCTCGGCCCAGGTCTCGATGTCCTGGCGCGTGTAGCCGACGACGGTGGGCTTGCCGGTGGTGCCGGAGGAGGCGTGGATGCGGACGATGTCCTCGCGCGGCACCGCGAACAGCCCGAACGGGTAGGCGTCGCGCAGGTCCTGCTTGGTCGTGAAGGGAAAACGCGCGAAGTCGGCGAGCGTCTTGAGGTCGTCGGGGTGGGCGCCGGCGGCGTCGAACTTCTTCCAGTAGGCCGGCACGTTGTCGTAGACGTGGCGCACGACCCATTTCAGCCGTGCGAGCTGCAGGGCGGCGATCTCGTCGCGGGAAGCGATCTCGATCGGATCGAGGGTGTCCCTGGCCGGTGTCAGATCGAGCACGATGTCCTCCCTGGCGGACGGCGTTGGCGCCGGCCTATTTTTCCTTGTCGATCAGGCTGCCCGGCAGCGTGCGCGAATGGCCCCTGAATTCGGCGATCACGGTGCCTTGCTCGTCGCGCACGGTGATGTCGTAGATGCCGCTGCGCGGCCCCAGATGACGCTCGGCGGCGTCGGCCGTCAACCGCATGCCGAGGCGGCCGGGGGTGATGTAGGTGATGGTGCAGTGCTGGGCGACCGACGGCGAGCCGTGCGAGTTGCAGGCGAAGGCGAAGGCGGAATCGGCGAGCGAGAAGATGAAGCCGCCGTGGCAGGTGCCGTGGCCGTTCAGCATGCGCTCCGTCACCGTCATGGCGAGCCGCGCCCGGCCGGGGGTCACCTCGACGACCTCCATGCCCATGCCCTGGCTGGCCCTGTCGCCCGACCACATGGCGTCGGCGGACAGACGCGCGATCGTGTTCTCGTCGCGCATCAGGCGGACTTGCCGGTGAAGCGCGGCGCGCGCTTTTCGACGAACGCGCGCACGCCTTCGCTTGCGTCGGGCGAGGCGCCGGCCCGCTTCTGGAAATCGCGCTCCATCTCGAGCTGCTGCGCCAGCGTGTTGCCGGTGGAGGCGGCGAGCGCCCTCTTCGCGAGGCCGAGGGCGAAGGTGGGCGCGGCGGCGAGCTTCTTCGCGGTCGCATCGACCGTCGCCTGCAGCTTGTCGTCGTCCACCACCTCCCAGATCATGCCCCAGGCCTTGGCGGTCTCGGCCGGCACCGGCTCGGCCAGCATCGCCATGGCGCGGGCGCGCGCCGCACCGGCAAGGCGCGGCAGGACCCAGGTGCCGCCGGCGTCGGGGATGAGGCCGATGCGCGCGAAGGCCTGCAGGAAGCTGGCGCTGCGCGCCGCATAGACGATGTCGCAGGCGAGCGCAATGTTGGCCGCCGCGCCGGCGGCGATGCCGTTGACGGCGGCGATGACCGGCTTGTCGAGGGTGGTGATGGCCGTGACGAGCGGGTTGTAGGCCGTCTCGAGCAGCAGCCCGGCGTCGGGCATCGCACCGGCTTGGGCGCCCGTCTGCCGGCCGGTCGTCTCGGCGAGGTCCTGGCCGGCGGAGAAGGCGCGGCCGGCGCCGGTCAGCACGACGACGCGGCAGTCGGGATCGGCGGCGGTGGCGAACGCCTCGCGCAGCTCGCGATGCATGTCGAGGGTGAAGGCATTGAGCTTGTCGGGCCGGTTGAGCGTCAGGCGCAGGATGCCGCCGTCGCGCTCGACAAGCACCGTCGCGCCGCTGGATGTGGGGCTGGATGTGGGGCTGGACATTGGGGGGCCGCTTCCTCCGCTGCCGGTCAAAGGCCGTCGCCGGGTTTTGTTCTTCCCTCTAGCGCGGCTCTCGAAAGCGCGCAAAGGGCCGTATAAGGTGACGACAGGCCAGACGATGTGTTACAGATATCCAAGCCTAGCCGATTTCTTGTAACAGAACGGCCGGGGCGGGAAAAGTGCCGGGACCAATCCGCGGCACGCCAGGCAAACGACCGGGAGGAACGGACCATGCGAGCATTCTTGGGTTCCGCTGCGCTGGGCGCGGCGGCTGCGGTTGTGCTGGGCCTCGGCGCGACGCCGGCGGCGGCCGACATCAAGGTCGGCGCGGTGCTGTCGGTCACCGGTCCCGCCTCCTTCCTCGGCGAGCCCGAGGAGAAGACGCTCAAGCTCTACGTCGACGACATCAACGCCAAGGGCGGCGTCAACGGGCAGAAGCTCCAGCTCATCGTCTATGACGACGGCGGCGACGCCAACAAGGCCCGCACCTTCGCGACGCGCCTCGTCGAGGAGGACAAGGTGGCCGTCATTCTCGGCGGCTCGACGACGGGCACGTCGATGGCGATGATCCCGGTGTTCGAGGAAGCGCAGCTCCCGTTCATCTCGATGGGCGGCGGCGCGGTCATCGTCGAGCCGGTGAAGAAGTTCACCTTCAAGACGCCGCATTCCGACGCGCTCGCCTGCGAGAAGATCTTCGACGACATCAAGAAGCGCGGCATGACCAAGATCGGCCTGATCGGCGGCACCGACGGCTTCGGCAAGTCGATGATGGCGTCGTGCCAGAAGCTGGCGCCGAAGTACGGGCTCGAGATCGTCGGCGAGGAGACCTACAACCCGGCCGACAAGGACATGACCCCGCAGCTCACCAACCTCAAGAACAAGCCGGGCATCCAGGCGCTGGTGGGCGCGAGCTTCGGCTCGCCGGCCGCCGTCCTGACGCGCAACATCAAGCAGCTCGGGCTGACGCTCGCCTACTACCAGAACCACGGCGTCGCCTCGAAGACGTTCATCGAGCTGTCGGGTGACGCGGCCGAGGGCGTGCGCCTGCCGGCCGCGGCCGTCCTCGTGGCCGAGCAGCTTCCCGACAGCGATCCGCAGAAGGCGGTGTCGGTCGCCTACCGCAAGCACTACGAGACGGCGACCAAGCAGCCGATCTCGACCTTCGGCGGGCACGCCTACGACGCGCTGATGCTGGCCGTCGAGGCGATGAAGCGCGCCGGCAGCGCCGATCCCAAGAAGGTGCGCGACGAGATCGAGAAGACCAAGGGCTTCGCCGGCACGGGCGGCATCTTCAACATGTCGCCGACGGACCACCAGGGCCTCGACCTGGCGTCGTTCAAGATGCTCGAGATCCGCAACAAGGACTGGAAGGTCGTCAACTAGGCTGCCATCCTGCGAGAAGCCGTCGGGCCCGTCCGCCAGGACCGGGCCCGACGTTACAACAAGAGCCGGTCCCGCTCGGCCGGCCGCGTGCGGATGGCGTGACCGCGATGGCGGATTTTTTCCAGTTCCTGTTCTCGGGACTGACCGTGGGGGCGGTCTACGCCCTCGTCGCGCTCGGCTTCACGCTCATCTACAACGCGTCCGACGTCGTCAACTTCGCCCAGGGCGAGTTCGTCATGCTGGGCGGCATGATCGCGGCCTTCGCGGTGGCGGCCGGCGTGCCGCTGGCGGCCGCGGGCGCGCTCGCGATCGTCCTGACGGTCCTTGTCGGACTGCTGCTGCACCGGCTCGCCATCGAGCCCGCGCGCGGGGCGAGCACCGTCACGCTCATCATCATCACGATCGGCGCCTCGCTCGTGCTGCGCGGCATCGCCGCCATCGTCTTCGACAAGCAGTCGCACGGCCTGCCGGCGTTCTCCGGCACGACGCCGGTGGTCGTGTTCGGCGCCTCCGTGCTGCCGCAGGCGTTCTGGGTCATGGGCGGCACCGTGCTGGTGCTCGTCGCGCTGTGGGCCTTTCTCGCCCGTACGCTGTTCGGCAAGGCGGTGCTGGCGACGGCGGCCAACCGCATCGCCGCGCAGCTCGTCGGCGTCAACACTAAGCGCGTGATGGCGTTCTCGTTCGGCGCGTCGGCCGGCATCGGCGCGCTGGCGGGGCTGCTCATCACGCCCATCACGCTGACGAGCTACGACGTCGGCACGGCGCTGGCGCTGAAGGGCTTTGCCGCCGCGGTGCTGGGCGGCATGGGCCATCCGGCCGGCGCGGTGGTCGGCGGTCTCACCATCGGGCTGCTGGAAGCGTTCGGCGCCGGCTACGTGTCCTCCGCCTACAAGGACGCCATCGCCTTCATCGCGCTCATCGCCGTGCTGATCGTCCTGCCGGGCGGCCTGTTCGGCGTCCGCTCCGTCGACAGGGTGTAGGCGATGCGCGGGTGGCTCTCCGAGCGCAGCATCGTCCTGGCCGCGACCGCCGTCGCGATCCTCGTCCCCGGGCTGCTGATGACGTCGGGGTATCACTTCCGCATCGGCGCGCTGGTGTTCATCTCGGCGCTGGCGACGCTGGGCCTCAACATCCTGATGGGCTATGCCGGGCAGGTGAGCCTCGGCCACGCCGGCTTCTTCGGCATCGGCGCCTATGCCACGGCCGTGCTGCCGGCGCATTTCGGCTGGCACCCGCTGCCCGCGCTCATCGTCGGCGCGGCGGGCGCGGCGCTGGTCGCGTTCGCCGTCGGCCGGCCGATCCTGCGCCTCAGGGGACACTATCTCGCGGTGGCGACGCTCGGCCTCGGCATCCTCGTCGCCATGGTGCTGACGAACGAGATCGACTGGACCGGCGGGCCGGACGGCATGGCGGTGCGGCGCCTGACCGTCTTCGGCAGCAGCATCCGCACGCCGAAGGAGTGGTACTGGATCTCCGGCGTCGTGCTGCTCGCCGGCATGTGGCTCGCCCAGAACCTGATCGACAGCCCGACGGGTCGCGCGCTGGGCGCGCTGCACGACAGCGAGACGGCCGCCGGCGTGCTCGGCATCGAGGCGGCCTGGTACAAGCTCATCGCCTTCGTCATCTCGGCCGTCTATGCCGCCGTGGCCGGCGGCTGCCTCGCGCTGCTCAACGGCCACATCACGCCGGAGACCGCCGGCTTCATCCACTCCATCGAGATCGTGACCATGGCCGTGCTGGGCGGGCTGGGCTCGATCGGCGGCTCGGTCGTCGGCGCGGCGGTGCTCGTCATCCTGCCGCAGGTGCTGACCGTGTTCCGCGAGTACGAGCACCTGATGTTCGGCGGCATCATGATCGCAGCCATGATCTTCCTGCGCGCCGGGATCGTGCCGACGCTGGCGGCGCGCCTCGGCTGGAGGCGGGCATGAGCGCCGTGCTCGAGGTCGCGGGCGTCGGCATCAGCTTCGGCGGCGTGCGCGCGGTCGACGACGTCTCGCTCGCCGCCAGCGCGGGCGAGGTGCTGTCGATCATCGGCCCCAACGGCGCGGGCAAGACGACGCTGTTCAACATCATCTCCGGCCTCTACCGGATGGACCGCGGCGCGATCCGGCTCGGCGGCGCGGACGTGAGCCGCGCGCGGCCGCCGGAGCTGGCGCGGCGCGGGCTGTCGCGCACGTTCCAGAACCTGCAGGTGTTCTCGCGCATGACCGTGATCGAGAACGTGATGGCGGGCCGGCACCTGCACGAGAGCCACAACGTCTGGGCGCACATGCTGCGGCTGCCCGGCACGGCCGGCCGCGACCGGGCGACGCGCGCGCACGCGCGGGACCTGCTGGCGCGCGTGCATCTCGCCGATGCGGCCGACACGGTTGCGGGCAACCTCTCCTACGGCGCCATGAAGCGGCTCGAGATCGCGCGCGCGCTGGCGACCGAGCCCAAAGTGCTGCTGCTCGACGAGCCGGCGGCCGGCTGCAACGACGTCGAGACGCGCGAGCTCGACGAGCTGCTGGTGGCGATCGCGGCCACCGGCGTCGCCGTGGTGCTGGTCGAGCACGACATGAAGCTGGTGATGAGCCTGTCGGACCGCATCCTGGTGCTCGACCGCGGGCGCGTGCTGACGGAAGGGGAGCCGGAGGCGGTCGCGCGCGACGAGCGCGTGATCGCGGCCTATCTCGGGACGGCGCGCGAACCTCACCTCGCAGCCGTGCAGGACGACCATGGATAGCGCCAGGCCCGCATCCGCGCCGGCAGGGGCCGCGCTGCTCGCGCTCGACGGCGTGTCGAGCGCCTACGGGCGCATCGAGGTGCTGCACGGGGTCTCGCTGCAGGTGCGGCCGGGCGAGATCGTGTCGCTGGTCGGCTCCAACGGCGCGGGCAAGACCACGCTGCTCAATGCCATCGCCGGCGTGCAGCCGGTCTCGGCCGGGACGGTCGCGTTCCAGGGCGCGTCCCTGTCCCGGACCCCGCCCTGGCGGCGCGTGGCCGAGGGCATCTCGCTCGTGCCGGAGGGCCGCCAGATTTTCGCGCCGCTGTCGGTGGAGGACAACCTGCGGCTCGGCGGCTACGCGCACCAGGACCGGGCGAGCAAGGCCGATCTCGAACGCGTCTATGCGCTGTTTCCGGTGCTCGCGGAGCGCCGCCGCATGGCGGGCGGCACGCTGTCGGGCGGCCAGCAGCAGATGCTGGCGGTGGGCCGCGCGCTGATGGCGCGGCCGCGCCTGCTGCTGCTCGACGAGCCGTCGATGGGACTGGCGCCGGTGATCGCGGACCAGATCTTCGCCACGCTCGTGCGCCTGCGGGCGGAGGGCACCACGCTGTTGCTGGTTGAGCAGAACGCGCTCGCCGCGCTGTCGATCGCCGACCGCGGCTACGTGATCGAGACCGGACGCATCGTGCTCGAGGGCACGGGCGCGGATTTGCTGGGCGACGACAGGGTCCGCGCCTCCTACCTCGGCATCTGAGGGCGGGCGCCGTTGCCGCATCCCTCTTGCTCATGCCTTGATGTGGCAGGCGTTGATGTGACACGATAAAATGCGGCATCGCGCAGCAGCGCTTGGCCTTATGATCGGTTGTTTCCACGCCGCCCCGCTGCTAGAGAGGCAGGAGGCGGCCCGGTGCCGCCGCGCGTAGTTCCCGACGCCCTGAATTGGCGTCGGGCCGAGGGGTTTTCGGGGAGCCGCATTGCGATGAAGTGCAATTGGTGGCGCTGGCTGTGGGGTGTCGTCCCGCTGGTGGCATTGGCGTGGCTTGCCGTGCACCAGGAGCAGGGGCGCATCGAGACCGATCTCAAGACGCGGACCGAGGCGGCCCTCAAGAGCAACGGCCAGAGCTGGGCGGACGTGACGTTCGAGGGACGGGACGCGCGGCTGTCGGGCAGGGCGATCGAGGACGACGGACCGGCGAGGGCGACGGGCCTGGCGCTCGGCACCTGGGGCGTGCGCGTGGTCGACAACCGCACCGACCTGATCGAGAAGGCGGAGAAGTATGTGTGGAGCGCGGCGCGCGGCGCGAGCAAGCTGCGGCTCGCCGGCTTCGTGCCGAACGACACGGCGCACAAGGCGATCCTGAGCGTCGCCAAGGCGAATTTTCCCGGTCTCGAGATCGACGACCGCATGGCGCTGGCCCGCGGCGCGCCATCGCCGGAGACCTGGCTTGCGGGCGTCAGCTTCGCGCTCAAGCAGCTGGGGCTTCTGAAGCGCGGCGACGTGCGCCTCGAAGGCCTCGGGCTCAGCGTGTCGGGCGAGGCGCTCGACGCCACCAGCTATCGCAACATCAAGAGCGCGCTGCTCAACGCGGTGCCCAAAGGCCTGACCATCGCGGTCGACAACGTCACCGCGCCGGTCGCCACGCCTTATGTCTGGTCGGCCACCCACGCCGGCAGCCAGCTCGTGCTCGCCGGTCACGTCCCCGATGAAGCGGTGCGGCGCGACCTCGTGGCGGCCGCGCAGGCGAGCCTGCCCAACGTCCAGGTGGTCGATCGCATGCAGCCGGCACTGGGCGCGCCGGAGGGCTGGGCCGGCGCCGCCACGCTCGGCATCCGCCAGCTGGCGCACCTCGCCGACGGCAAGGCGGAGATGCGCGACGGCGTGCTGACGGTCACCGGGTCGGCCGCCGACAATCAGGCGGGCGAGGCGGCGCGGCGGGCGCTCAAATCCGGTATGCCGGCGACGATCACCTTCGCCGATCACATCAAGGTGCCGCCGCCGCCGAAGCCGCCGGGCCCCTACCTGACCGAAATCTCGGTCGACCGCATGATCGTCGTGCTCAAGGGGCAGGCGCCGTCGGAGGCCGGGCGCGACCAGCTCGGCGCCTCCGCCATCGGCCGCTTCTCCGGCCGCCGTCTCGACAACCAGCTCGAAATCTCGCCCGGTGCGACGCCCGGCTGGCTGCGCTGCCTCGATGCGGGGCTCGCCGCGCTGGAACGGCTGGCCTCGGGCAAGCTGGAGCTGAAGGACCGCGCGCTCGTCGTCGACGGCGTGACGGACGACGAGCAGGTCGCGGCGGCCGTGCCCGGCGATCTGCGCACCGCCACGGGGCGCGACTGCGACGCCACCGCGCGCGTGGCCGTCGATGCGCCGCCGGAGCCCAACCTGATCTGGAGCGTCAAGTTCGAGAGCAACGAGGTCGCCCTGATCGGCGATGTGCCGGGCGAGGCCGCAAAGACACGGCTCATGGACACCGCCAAGCGGCTCTTCAAGGACGTGACGTTCACGGACCGGATGCGCGCCGTCGACGTGAAGTCCGCGAAGTGGCCGCGCGTGGCCGAGTCGGGCCTCGAGATGCTCGCCAAGCTCAGGCGCGGGGCGGCCCGCATCGAGAACCAGGAGCTCACCATCGCCGGCGAGGCGCGCGACGACGCGACGGTGCAGGCGATCAAGGCGCAGCTCGAGCGCAGGCTGCCGAAGGGCTATACGGGCCGGTCCACCATCGCCGTGCGCACCGATGCGGCGATCAGGGCCGAGCAGGATGCGCGCAAGGCCGCGACGGGCCCGAAGGTCGACATCCAGGTGCCGCCGCCGCCGGCGCAGACGCCGGCCGCGCAGCAGGCCCTCAACCAGCCGACGCCGCCACCCCCGCCGGCTCCGGCGGCAAAACCTGCAACGCCGCCTCCGGCTGCAAAGCCGTCCGCGCCGGCCGCGGCCGCGGCGCCGCAGGCCAAGGACGCGCCCAAGGCGGTGCGGTCGCGGGCCTGCGAGGAGGCGCTCAAGGCGGCGGCAAGCACCGGCGTCGTGCGCTTCGAGCGCGCGCGCGCCGAGCTCGATCGCGCCAGCCTGCCGATGCTCGACAAGGTCGCCAGGGTCGGCCGCACCTGTCCGAAGGCGACGATCGACATCTCGGGCCACACGGACGACGAAGGCACGCCCGAGCGCAACGCCAACCTGGCGGAGCGGCGCGCCCGCGCGGTGGCGCAGTATCTCGTGCGCGGCGGCTTTTCGGCCAGCCGCATCAAGGCCGAGGGGTACGGCGAGACGCGGCCCGCCGTTCCCAACGACACGCCGCAGCACATGGCGATCAACCGGCGCAGCGAGTTCGTCGTACGTGCGGAGTAGCTGGGCCGGGTGACAGGATCGAAGTCCGTAACGCGTAAGGATCGTGCCGTGGATTATCTTCTGATGAAGCTCTGGATGTGGGTGGCCTTCGCCTTCGCGGGCGGGGTCGTCGTCGGCTGGCTGTCCTGCTCACGCTCCGAGCCGGACGCGTGAGGTCTGAAGAGGGCGTTCGTGTGGGAGATGGCCTCGGCGGGGCTGTCCGGATGGGTCGATGAGGCCGCTGTGCCGGTTGGAGTTGTGACGTCATGACCGCCCTGTTGCTGCAGACGCTTCTGCTGCTCGCCGTTGCCTATTTCGCCGGCGCGATGATCGGCTGTCTCCTGCGCCGCGGACTGTCCGCCGGCCGGCGCGCCGATCCGGTGCCCGTCCACGCGGGCGAGCGCCGCGTCGATCCGCTGCCCGAATATGCGGCCGGTCGCGCCGCCAAGTTCGAGCGCGCGCTGAGCGGTCAGGGCGCCGCGCCGACCGTACCGGCTGCACCGGCTGTTCCCCCGGCGCCCTCCGCGCCTCCCGCGCCGGCGGCCGCGCCCGCCGCGCAGGCGCCCATTGTCGCCGGCGACGACCTCAAGCGCATCCGCGGCATCGATGCCGCCCTCGAGACCAAGCTCGCCGGGCTCGGCGTCACGCGCTACCAGCAGATCGCGTCCTGGCTCAAGCCCGAGGTCGTGCGCATCAACGACGCGCTGGGGAGCACGGGGCGCATCGAGCGCGAGAACTGGATCGAGCAGGCGGCCATCCTGAGCCGCGGCGGCGACACCGCGTTTTCGCGGCGGCTGGCGCGCGGCGAGGCCGCGGTCGCCCGTCCGACGCCGGACGAAGGCGAACCGAAGCCGGTCTCGCCGGGCCGGTCCTCGGGACCGCAGCCGGCAGCGGCGGCAACCGCGCTCGCGGCCGCGGCGGCAGCGCGCGCCGTTGCCGAAGGGCAGGGCGAGCCGCCGAAGGTCGCCGACCGCGCGGCGTTTTCGGGCAAGGCCGGCGGCGCCGATCTGAAGCCGGCGGTGCCGGTCCGTCCGGAAAGCACGGGGCCCGACGACCTGAAGCGCATCCACGGCATCACCGGCGAGATCGAGACGCTGCTGCAGCAGGCGGGCGTGACGCGCTACGGCCAGATCGCGGCCTGGAGCAGCGGCGATATTGCCAAGGTCGAGGCGGCGATGCGGTCGGAAGGCCGCGTGGCGCGCGAGAACTGGATCGAGCAGGCGCAAATCCTGAGCCGCGGCGGCGATACCGCCTATTCGCGCGACTACGATCGCCGCAAGGCGTCGGGCGCGGCGCCGGCGGCCGCACCCGCGCGACCGGCCAAGCTCGCCGACGCCATCCGCTCCAACACGGATGGCGCGGCACCGGCCACTCCCGCTCCCGCGCCGGCGCGTCCGACGCCGACGCAGCGGCCGGAGGTGGCCGGTTTCCGCTCGGTCAAGTCGGAAGCCCTGCGCGGGGCCGAGCCGGCGCGGGCGCCGAGCGGCGTGCCGGACGATCTCAAGCGCATCCGCGGCGTCGGCGTGCTCATCGAGAAGAAGCTCAACTCGATGGGGGTCTCGACCTACGAGCAGATCGCCAACTGGTCGCCCGAGGACATCGCGCACGTCAGCGAGCAGCTCGATTTCAAGGGCCGCATCGAGCGCGAGAACTGGGTCGAGCAGGCGCGCATCCTGTCGGCGGGCGGCCAGACGGAGTTCTCACGCCGCGTCGATCGCGGCGAGGTGCTGACGAGCAAGTACCGGCCCTGAGGGGGCGGCGGGCGTCGGGGGCGGCTCAGGCGGGGGCGGGCGCTGGCTTATCCCCGGGGCTGCGGACGCGCGTAGACTTGCAGGCCGGCTGTCTCGCCTGAGGCTCGCAAGCGGGGCCGGCATTTCGGCCAAGGTGGTTTTGGCATCCAAGCGCGTGCCGGACCGCCGCGTTTGACCCAGACACGCGGCAACACGCGACCCGGTGCCGCGCGGCCCGCCGCCAAACAGCGACACAACGCGCATCCAAGCGTACGCCAAGCGCATGCAGAGGGACGCCATGCGCATCCAGGAGCGCGCCGCATGCGCATGAGACGGCCGGCCCGGCGCCGCCAAAGACGCACACAACGCGCATCCAAGCGCACGGCAGCGGACGCCGGGCGCACGGCGCGCTCGATCCGGGTGCCGGATCTAGCGGCCGGCGGCGAGCGCGGGCACGTGCGTCGCGCCGGGCGCGGCTTCGGCGTGATCGAGGAAATTGGCGATGGTGGTGATCGACTGCGCGTCCTTGAGCAGCGGCGCGTGGCCCTGGCCGCGGATGATGAAGCTCTCCAGGCGCGGGTGGCGCAGCCGCATCTCGTCGAGCGTCTTGCGGCTCAGGATGTCGGATGTCTCGCCGCGCAGGGCGAGCACGGGCACGCGCGCCAGCGCGGCGAACTGCGGCCACAGCTCGGGCAGCGGGCCGTTGAGAAGCGAGACGGCATTGCCGAGCTTGGCGTCGTAGCCCGGCGTCGGCAGACCGTTCTCGTCGCTGAACATCTGCCGCGCCACCTCCTCCCACTGCTCGTCCGGGATGTCGGTGAAGAAGCGCTTGTTCATGCCGCGCACGAGCTCGGTCGCTTCCGTCCAGTCCTTCGGCAGCGGCACCTTGCCGACGTAGGCCGTGATGCGCGCGATGCCCTCGCGCTCGAGCACCGGGCCGATGTCGTTGAGCACGACGGCGCCGAGCGCGGCCGGGCGCACCACCGCCATCACCATCGCGATCAGCCCGCCGCGCGAGGTGCCGATGACGGCGGCGTCATGCAGGCCGCGCAGCGTCATGAAGTCGAGGACGTCCTGCATCTCCACGAGGACGGTGTAGTTCTTCCAGTCCGGATCGTATTGCGAGCGGCCGCGGCCGCGATAGTCGAGGCAGTAGACGTCGCGCGGGCAGGCGGCGTGGCCGGCGAGCGCCTCGGCGAGGTCGTGGAAGTCCTTGCTGTTGCGCGTCAGGCCGGCAAGGCACACGACAGGGCGGCCGCGCGCGCCGCCGGCGGCCGGATAGTGGCGCGCGTAGAGGCGCAGGCCGTCGCGCGACGTGAAGTGGATGTCGTGCCAGGTCTGATCGAACGAGGGCAAGATACGGGTCTCCAATGGTCCGGCGCACGGTGGCATGCGTGCCTGGCGCCTGCAAGCGCGCTGTCCCCCGCCGCATCGTTGCGTCCTAGCGGGTCACCGCGCGCTTGAGATCGGCCGACAGGCGCAAGGCGTGCTTCTCGTCGCCGAGGCGCGCGCGATAGACCTGGATGTTGGCCAGCACCTTCTGCACGTACTCGCGCGTCTCCTCGAACGGGATGCGGAAGATCCAGTCGATCGGATCGACATCGCCGTTGCGCGGGTCGCCGAACTCGCGCATCCACTGGCGCGCGCGTCCCGGCCCGGCGTTGTAGCCGGCGAGCGTCAGCACATAGGAGCCGTTGAACTCGTCCATGCGGTCGGCGATGTAGGCCGTGCCCATCATGGCGTTATAGGACGGGTCCTTCATCAGCCGCTCGATCTCGCACTTGAGCTTGTAGTCGTGGCAGACGTGCTTCGCCGTCACCGGCATCACCTGCAGCAGCCCGCGCGCGCCCGCCCCCGACAGCGTCAGCGTGTTGAACTCGCTCTCCTGGCGCGCGATGCCCAGGATGAAGGCCGTCTCCGGCGGCGGCCGCAGCGGCTTGTAGGACGGCAGCGGGTGGATCGGGTAGGCGTAGTAGACGAGGTTGAGGCCGCGCGCGATGGCCGTCTTGCCGATGCGCACCGCCGTCTGCGTGTCGCCGAGGGCCTCCGCAAGGTGCGCCAGCATCGCCTCCTCCGCCTCGCTCCTGAGATAGAAGCGCAGGTGCCCGAGCAGCGCGCGCGAGACCCACGGGTCGAGCGACGACTTCTTGGCGACGACGGCGGCGCGCACGGCATCGAGGTCGTTGAATTTCCGGCGCTCCTCCTCGGTCGGCATCGCGGGCGCGCGGATGTCGAGGGTGGCGTTGTGCGGATCGAGCTTCAGGCGCGCAAGCTGGCCGTGGAAGGTGTCGAAATACCTGGATGCCGCGCGATAGCCGGCGGTGGCCTGCGTGCCGTCGCCCAGGGTCTCGTAGGTGCGGGCGAGCCAGTAGGCGGCCTTGGCGTGCGACAGCGGGCCGTCGGCGGAGGCGCTGAAGGCCTTGAAGTGCGCGAGCGCCGTCTTGGGCTCCTTCAGGCGGCGCAACGCGATCCAGCCGGCCAGGAACTGCGCATCCTTGAGCGGGTTGACCGACAGCGGTCCGGGGTTGCGCACGAGATTGTAGGCCATGCGTGCGTTGTCGGCCTTGAGCGCGTCGTAGGCGGCGGCCCGGCGTTCCTCCCACCAGTCGTCGAGGCCGGCGACCACGGCGGGATCGACCGGAGCCTGCAGCAGGATCTTCCAGCTCTCGTCATGCTTGCCCGCGCGGCGCAGCGCCTGCACGCGCTGGAAGGCGAGGCCCCAGTCGCTGCCGTGCTCCCTGGCGACGGCCGCCAGCTTCGCCTCGCTGCCCTTGACGCGCAGGAACACGGCGAGGCGCGCTTCCGCCGTCTTGCGCTCCGTCTCGGGCAGCAGCGGCAGCATGCGGCGCACGACAGCCGCGCGCTCGTTGCGCTCGCCCGTCCACCGGCTGTCGTCGAGCAGCAGACGGTCGAGGCGGCGCTTGTGATCGGCGGGCGTCAGGAGCTTGCCGAGCCGCGACAGGAAGACGGTCTCGACGGAGGCCGGCAGGTCGTCCTCCTGCCAGACCTTCGCGGCAAGGGCCTTCGCGCGGGCGCTGTCGCCATCGGAGAGGTATGCCCAGGCCAGCGCCGCGCGGCCCACCATGGTGACGGGCGCGCTGTCCTTGAAGGCCGCCTTGATGTCGCGTGCGGTGCCGGAGGCAAACAAGGTCTCCTCGGCGCGGCGCGCAAGCCCTGTCCGGTCGGGCCAGGCCGGATTGGCGGCGAGGAAGGCGTTGATCTCCTTCGCGCTGCCGCCGCCGTTGCGCAGCAGCGCCCAGGTGACGAGCTTGCGGCCGACGGGGTCGGTGATGGAATTGCGCAGCGCGGCCGCCTTGGCGTTGTCGTTCTTGGCGAGCGCGGCGAAGGCGTCGTGGATGCGTTGCGCGTCCTCGCTGCCGAGCGCCAGCGTCCGGACCGGGGCGATGGCCGCATCGTAGCGGGCGACGTGGGCCGCCTCCTCGGCGTAGCGCTGCGGGGCCGGGATGGCCGGCCTCTCGGCCTGCGGGGCGGAGGCGGACTTGATCGGCGCAGGCGGCTTCCTCGCCTGTGCCGCGCCCTTGCCCGGCGGCTGGCCTGCCTGCTTGCCTGCCTGCTGGGCTACGGCGGCGGTCGCGCAGACGGCGGCCGCGACGGCAGCGCAGCGAATCATCCAGGGCGGCAGGCGAAGCATCACTGGGCACGGCTCTCCGGTTGCGTCGGACAGCACGGCACCGCCCGGTAGCTTCGATTCGACTGTGAGGCGTTCATCCCCTGCCATGTCACCGCGGCGTAACGATGGCCGCAAAAACACGTCCGCCGGCGACCGGCCCGACCTTGCCGGCCCGGCGGGTGCGTCATAGAGTGACGAAAGGCCGCGCGGCACGCCGCCGTCGCATTGGCCCGCGTTTGGCTCATGCCAAACGTAGCAAGGCGGGGTGCGGCATACAAGGCACGCGGGTCCGGACCAGAGCCGGACTCCAGGGAGCAACCCATGTCGAAGGGTGCATTCTTTAAGGGCTCGTTTACCGCGCTGATCACGCCCTTCAGCGGCGGCAAGGTGGATGAAGCCTCGTTCCGTCGTCTGGTCGAATGGCAGATCGCGGAAGGCACGCACGGTCTCGTCCCGGTGGGCACGACGGGCGAAAGCCCGACATTGAGCCACGACGAGCACAAGGCGGTCGTCGAGCTGTGCGTCAAGGTCGCCAAGAAGCGGGTTCCCATCATCGCCGGCGCCGGGTCCAATTCGACCGCCGAGGCCATCGACTTCACGCGCCACGCCAAGCAGGCCGGCGCGGATGCGGTGCTGCATTCCACCGGCTACTACAACAAGCCGACGCAGGACGGTCTCTACCGCCACTTCAAGGCGATCAGCGACGCGGTCGACATCCCGATCATCGTCTACAACGTGCCGGTGCGCACGATCGTCGACATCGCGGTGCCGACGATGGCGCGCATCTTCGAGCTGAAGAACGTCGTCGGCGTCAAGGACGCGACGGCCAACGTGGCGCGCGCCTCCCAGCAGCGTCTGGCGTGCGGCAAGGAGTTCAACATGCTGTCCGGCGAGGACGGCACGGCGCTCGGGTTCATGGCGCATGGCGGCCACGGCTGCATCTCCGTGACGTCGAACGCGGCGCCGCGCCTGTGCGCGGACTTCCAGACCGCCTGCCTCAAGGGCGACTTCGCCGGCGCGCTCGCGATCCAGGACAAGCTCATGCCGCTGCATGATGCGCTGTTCGTGGAGACCAATCCCGCGCCGGTGAAGTATGCGGCCTGGCGGCTCGGCGTCATCGCCTCGCCCGAATGCCGCCTGCCGTTGGCTCCGATCGCCGACGCGACCAAGGCGGCAGTGGACAAGGCGCTCAGCCATGCGGGCCTGCTGCAGGCCAAAGCGGCGGAGTAGGCGGCCGGCGGAACGCGTGTCATGGCGACGAAAAAGTCCCCCGGCCACCGCACCGTGGCCGAGAACAGGAAGGCACGCTACGAGTATGCTGTCGGCGACACCTACGAGGCCGGCATCGAGCTGACCGGCACCGAGGTCAAGGCGCTGCGTGCCGGCCAGGCCAACATCGCCGAAAGCTACGCGTCGGCCGAGAACGGCGGCATCTTCCTCATCAACGCGTACATCCCCGAATACAAGGCCGCCGGTTCGTTCTTCCAGCACGAGCCGCGCCGGCCGCGGCGGCTGCTGCTGCACAAATCGGAGATCGCCAAGCTCGCCATCGCCGTCGAGCGGCAGGGCATGACGATGGTGCCGCTCTCGCTCTATTTCAACGAGCGCGGGCGTGCGAAGCTGCGGCTGGCGCTGGCGGAAGGCAAGAAGCTGCACGACCGCCGCGAAGCGACGGCCAAGCGCGACTGGCAGCGGCAGCGCGCACGCCTCTTGCGTGGCAAGGAGTAGCGAGGTGGAGACAACGACCTATCCGCGCGACCGGCTGATGCGCATCGAGCGGGCAGGCGTCAATGCCTGGCCGGCGCAGGAGACCGCCGATGTCGACGGCTGGCTCTGGCGTTACACGGGCGGGGGATCGCAGCGCGCCAATTCCGTCTCCCCGCTCGCCTTCAGCGGCCGCGACGTCGAGGCGGCCATCGCCGACGTGGAGTGGCGCTATCGCTCGCGGCGCTCGCCCGTCCGGTTCCAGATCTGCGATGTGAACGCACCCGGCGACCTCGATGCGCGGCTCGCGACGCGGGGCTATCGCCTGCGCGAACCGTGTACGACGCTCGCCCGCGACATCGGTCCCGCGCCCATGCCCGCCGACGTCGAGATCGCGGCCGCGCCGTCCGACGACTGGATGTCCGTCTATCTGTCGAACATCAGCGCCGACCGCCGGCCCATCGCGCCGGAGATCCTGGCGCGCGTTCCCGCGCCGCGG
Organism: Hyphomicrobiaceae bacterium; assembly: GCA_050245975.1. Taxonomy (GTDB): domain Bacteria; phylum Pseudomonadota; class Alphaproteobacteria; order Rhizobiales; family Hyphomicrobiaceae; genus JBFWWW01. The sequence continues at coordinate 3,957 of JBFWWW010000015.1, read as the reverse complement.
GCATTCCTGCTCCTGCGGGCCGGCGGGCGACCCGCAGCCACGGCGCTGGCTGTCGTTGCCGGCGATGTCGTGATCGCGGAGTGCGTCGGCACCCATGCGGAGCTGCGCCGCACCGGCGCCGCCGCGAAGGTGATGCGGGCGCTGGAGGCCTGGGGGGCGGATCAGGGCGCAACCGTCGCCGCGCTGCAGGCGGTTGCGGCCAATACGCCGGCGCAACGGCTCTATGCCGCGCTCGACTACGTTCAGGTCGGCAGCTACCATTACCGCCTGCTCGATACGTGAAGGCGGCTGCGGCATGGCATCAACAGCGTTTCCCAACCTGCTGGACGTCGACTGGTCGCAGATCCCGGCTCCCGAGGACGATGGCGGCGCGCGGCACCTGGAAGGCGCGCGCATTCCCGATGTCGCGCTTCCGGCCACCGACGGATCGCGGGTCGCGCTCGCGGGGCTTGCCGGTCGCGTCGTCGTGTTCGCGTATCCGCGCACCGGGCAGCCCGGCAATCCGTCGCCCGTCGCCGACTGGGACATGATCCCCGGCGCCCGCGGCTGCACACCGCAGACCTGTGCCTTCCGCGATCTCCATCGCGATCTTGCCGCTGCCGGCGCCGCTGCCGTGTTCGGGCTGTCGACGCAGGATACAGCCTACCAGAAGGAAGCCGCCGAGCGCCTGCACCTGCCGTTCCCGCTGCTGTCGGACGAGCGGCTCGACCTGACCACGGCCCTGCGCCTGCCGACGATGACGGTGGCGGGGCAGACGCTGCTGAAGCGCATCGCACTGGTCATCGACGACGGCCGCATCGCCAAGGTCTTCTACCCGGTGTTTCCGCCCGACCGGAACGCCGGCGACGTCCTCGCCTGGCTGCAGGCCCACCCGCGCAAATCGTGAGGGCGCACGCCTAGAGGATATCGCCCTCGGTCGATTCGACCGGGATGCCGAGCTTCTCCAGCCCTTCCTCCAGGTAATCGGCAAGCAGGGGAATTCCGAGCAGGTAGCTGGCCGTGGCGTTCCGGCGCTCGGTGCGGGCCGTCTCGACCGCGTCGTCGAGCTCGTCGCTGCCGAACGTGCCGCGCCCGATCCACATCAGCGCGACGAGATGGGCGCGCTCGTCATCGTTCAGCGCTCCGATGAAGGATGCCAGCTCGCGCCGCGTCGGATCGTTGCGGAACCCCTCGAGGATCGAGGCCGGGTCGTCCTCGGCGCCGGCCGACTGCTGGCTTTCGTCCCAGGCTGCAACCTTGGAATCGTATTCCCGCGCCTTGATGATGATGTGCGCGACCTTCTCGGGTGCGATCTCCAGCATGGCACACTGATCCTTGCACCGTTGCTCTGCCGCTCCGGGAGCCTACACCGCGGCGAGGCCGGGCGCGCAAGGATTTTCAGCTGAGAAGCCCGCGCACGGTCGTGAACACATCCTCGAACATCGGCGTCGTCAGACGGCCCGTGTTGGTGTTGTAGCGCGAGCAGTGGAAGCTGTCGCACAGCGCTGGTCCGGAGGCGAGGCGGTGGAGCGCGCCGTGTTTGAACGTGTAGGCGCTGCGTTTGATGCCAAGGGCGGCCAGGGTGCTGTCATGGGCAATCCGGCCAAGGGCGACGATGACCTTGAGGTTCGGCAGAGAGGCGATGCGCGCGGCGAGAAACGTCCGGCAGGTGGCGATCTCGGCCGGTGTCGGCTTGTTCTCCGGCGGCACGCAGCGGACGGCGTTGGTGATCATGCAGTCCACGAGCTCGAGGCCGTCGTCGGGGCGGGCATCGAATTGCCCACCCGCGAAGCCGAACTTGAGCAAAGTTCCGTAGAGCAGCACGCCGGCGTAGTCGCCCGTGAACGGGCGACCGGTGCGGTTGGCGCCGCGCAATCCGGGCGCAAGCCCGACGATCAGCAGCCGTGCATCGGATCTGCCGAACGAAACCACCGGATTGTTATGCCAGGTCGGCTCCGCGCGGCGCGCCTGCTCGCGATAGGCGACGAGGCGGGGGCAGAGGGGGCAGTCGCAAGGGGCTTCCGGCAGTGTCGCAATGCCTGCAGCGGCGGACACGCGGGCGAGCTCAACGGGTTTCGTCGTCGTCGTCGGGATAGTCGAGCGACGTCGGTGCCGGCGCGGCGCGTCCGCGGGCTGCGGGCGCACGATGGGTCGGCTCGCGCGCCACGCGCGTTGAGGGATCGCGGCAGATGTGGTTCTCGAGGTCGGCGAGTTCGACAAACTGATCGGCCTGACGGCGCAACTCGTCGGCGACCATCGGCGGCTGTGTCTGCAGCGTCGAGACCACGCTCACGCGCCGTCCCTTGAGCTGCAATGCCGCAACCAGGGCCCGGAAATCGCCGTCGCCCGTGAACAGGACGATGTGATCGAGGCTGTCGGCGAGGCGCATGGCGTCGACCGTCAGCTCGATGTCCATGTTGCCCTTGATCTTGCGCCGGCCGAAGCTGTCGGTGAACTCCTTGGTCGGCTTGGTCACCATCGTGTAGCCGTTGTAGTCGAGCCAGTCGACCAGCGGGCGGATGGAGGAATACTCCTGATCCTCGGCCAGCGCGGTATAATAGAGCGCGCGCACGAGAATGCCCTTGCCGCGGAAATGCGACAGCAGCCGCTTGTAGTCGATGTCGAAACCAAGCGCCTTGGCGGTTGCGTAGAGGTTGGCGCCGTCGATGAAGAGCGCGACCCGCTCGGTGGGGTAAAAATGCATTCTGTTAACCTCGAAACTCGGTATAGACCGCTCGAGCTGCTGTGATTGGCGCGGCTCGCCCGGGTCGTGGATCGGTTCCCGGCTGGTGTATCAGAATTAATCCGATGTTGGGCATTAACATCCGGTAAAGCAGTGTTCCACAGCCAAGTATCGTTACAATCGGCCAGTGTGACATATCAGTACAGAGCCAGAGAGAAGGCCGTGCTCCTCGCGCTTGGCGGGAATGTGGCAGGCCCATGGGGTTCTCCCCAAGACAGTTTGTCGCGGGCCATAACGGAATTGCGCAGGTCGGGTCTGGAGATCAGGTCCGTGTCCGGGCTCTATCGCACGGCGCCGCTGGGCGGCGTGCGCCAGCCCGAATTCCTCAATGCGGTCGTCCTGGCCGAAAGCCCGCTGCCGCCGGCCGCCCTGCTGCGCACCGTCAAGGCCATGGAAAGAGCAGCGGGGCGCGGCGTGGGGCGGCACTGGGGCCCCCGCCCATTGGATATCGATATCCTGGACTTCGGCGGCCGCGTGATCGGTTCTGCCTGCGGTCCAAGACGGCGCGGCGGGCTCGTGCTGCCGCATCCCGAGATGGCACGCCGCGCCTTCGTCCTCGTTCCCTTGCGCGACGTTGCTCCGTTCTGGTGGCATGCGAGGCTCCGGTGCGCGTTGCCGCAGTTGCTGGCCCGCCTTCCGGCCCAGGCGCGGCGGGGAATAAGGCGGGTGGCGTCAAGTCGTTGGGCCGAGACTTGATTTTGCCTTGCGATCATGGCAAAAGCCCGCCCATGGGCTTAACTTCGGCGCGCCTTGCGACCGGCCGGAAGCCGACACCGCGCCGCCGATCCCGATCTCACAACCGATTCTGCGCAAAGGAATGCTGACATGGCGCGAGTAACCGTCGAAGATTGCGTCGACAAGGTATCGAACCGGTTCGAGCTGGTTCTGCTGGCCGCCCATCGTGCGCGCGCCATTTCCAACGGCGCCGCCATCACCATCGATGCGGACAACGACAAGAACCCGGTGATCTCTCTGCGCGAGATCGCGGATCAGATGCTGCAGCCCGACGATCTGCGCGAGAGCCTGATCCATTCGATCCAGCGCAACGTCGAGGTGGACGAGCCCGAGCCCGGCGCGGCGCCGATGCTGCCGCAGGATCGCCGCCCCATGCTCGGCCGCGACGACCAGTCGACGGATACGGTGGTCGATGTCATCACCGAGGAACAGCTCCTGCGCGGCATGGAGAGCCTGACGCCGACGGAGCCGTCGAGCAACGGTCCAAGCCCCGGCCGCGG
>JBFWWW010000014.1:0-38995 GCA_050245975.1 Hyphomicrobiaceae bacterium | reverse complement strand
GCCCCACGGGGTTCATCGTGCTCATGGCTGCTCTGAGCGCCATCAGTTTCATCACGGGAATGATCTTTTTCCTGAGCGGCGCCTGGCCGGTGATGGGGTTCTGCGGCCTCGACGTCCTGTTCATCTACATCGCCTTCCGCCTCAACTACCGCTCCGGGCGGATCTACGAGGTCATCGAGATGACCGATAGCGAGCTGGCTGTCACGCGCGTCTATCCGTCCGGAAAGTCGGAGCGGCACGGGTTCAACCCCTACTGGGCGCGGGTCCGGCTCCACGAGGGCCCCGACGGGCGCACGGACCTTGCGATCACGTCGCATGGCCGCGCGTTCGGGTTCGGCCGCTTTCTCACCGATGAGGAGCGCCGGGATTTTGCTGCTGTACTTGAAGGCGCGCTGCGGGATGCCAAAGGCGGGCAAAGAATTTAGCGATCGGGCAAGAAACGGGTCGAAACGGCCGTCAGTGTCGCTCATATCAGGGGCAGGCAACGAACCGAGAGACACCGTCATGTTGCACCAGAATGTCATCACCCAGGCCGGCGCCACGCCAGGCTCCGCATCGAAAGACTACCTCTTCATTCGCAAGGCCATCGCCTTCCTATCGCAGACCTGGGAGGACCAGCCGCCGCTGGAACATCTGGCCGAACATCTCGGCCTGAGTCCGAGCCATTGCCAGAAGCTGTTCAAGCGCTGGTGCGGGCTGACGCCCAAGGAGTTCGTGCAAGCCATTACGGTCGACCACGCCAAGGCGCTGCTCGAGGGGTCGGCGAGCGTCCTCGATGCCGCGCACCAGGTGGGGCTGTCGGGCGCCAGCCGGCTGCACGACCTGTTCGTGACCTGGGAGGCGATGACGCCGGGTGACTACAAGCGTCGCGGCGAAGGCCTGGAGATGGCCTACGGTTTCCATGCCTCGCCTTTCGGCGATGCGCTGCTGGTGGCGACGGAGCGCGGCCTCGCCGGTCTTGCGTTCGTCAACGAGGATCACGGCGGCACGCGCGCCGACGCGCTGGCGGACCTGATGCAGCGCTGGCCCAAGGCGCGCTACGTCGAAGCACCAGAGAAGACTGCTGTGTACGCCCGCCAGGTGTTCGACCCCGGCTTGTGGCGTCCCGAGCAGCCGGTTCGGCTCGTCATGATCGGTACGGACTTCGAGGTGCGGGTGTGGGAGGCCTTGCTGCGCATCCCCATGGGGCGGTCGGTCAGCTACACCGACATCGCCCGCCATATCGGCAACCCCACCGCCTCGCGCGCAGTCGGCTCGGCGGTCGGGCGCAATCCGCTGTCGTTCGTGGTGCCGTGCCATCGCGTTCTGCGCGGCGACGGCAGCCTCGGCGGGTATCATTGGGGGCTCACCCGCAAACGCGCGCTGATCGGCTGGGAGACCGGGCAGTTGGCCGCGCTCGGCGGGTCTCGGCTAGGCAACTAGGCCGGCGTAGAGGATCAGGGCGGCAGAAGCGACGACGAGCGTCCCGGCGATCCTGTTGAACCACAGCAGGCCCTCGGCGCTCGACGTCAGCCGCCGCAGACGCAGTCCGGCAACGCCGTAACACACGGTCGCGACCAGCTCGAGCAGCAGGATCAACGCGCCGACGATGAAGACGTCCTTGCTGACAAGCCGGCCCACGGGGACGAGCTTCGGCAGGAACGGCAACATCACGATCAGCGGCTTGGGATTGGCGTAGGCCACCAGGAACTCGTCTGTGAACAGTCGACGCCACTGACCGCTCGGCTCGCCCCCCTGCAGCCCGGCCTCCGGCTTCGACAGCAGCAGCTTGACGCCGAGCCAGGCGATGAACAGGGCTCCCGCGATCTTGAGCGCCAGGAAGACGTGCGGAGCTTCGAGCAGCAGCGGCCCCAGGCCGAGGCCGATCAGCAGGACGACGCTGGCGAACGCGACCTGACGTCCGCTGCTGGCGGTCATGGCGGTGCGCAGCCCGAACTGTGCGGCGTTCGAGATGGCGTAAAGGTTGTTCGGGCCGGGATAGAAGTTCATCGCCAGCGAGGCGGCGATCAGCAGCGGCCAGGTCTGTGCATCGATGCCCGTCATTCCGATGGCGCGCTTAGAGCCAGGGGCGGGCCGCGTGCGCCTTCTTCTCGAAAGCCGAAATGGCGCCTTCCTTCTCCATGGTCAGGCCAATGTTGTCGAGGCCCTCGAGCAGGCAGCGCTTGCGGAAGCTGTCGATGTCGAAATGAATGACGCCGCCGTCGGGGCCGCGGACCTCCTGCTTGGCGAGGTCGACGGTAATGGTCGCGTTGGCGCCGCGGCTCGCGTCGTCGAGCAGCTTGTCGATGTCGCTCTGCGGCAGCTTGATCGGCAGAATGCCGTTCTGGAAGCAGTTGTTGTAGAAGATATCGGCGAACGATGGAGCGATGACGCAGCGGATGCCGAAATCGAGCAGCGCCCAGGGGGCGTGCTCGCGGCTCGACCCGCAGCCGAAGTTCTCGCCGGTGACGAGGATCTCCGCCTTGCGATAGGCAGGCTTGTTCAGAATGAAGTCCGGTTTCTCCTTGCCGGCATCATCAAAGCGCAGCTCGTAGAACAGATACTGCCCGAGGCCGGTGCGCTTGATGGTCTTCAGGAACTGTTTGGGAATGATCGCGTCAGTGTCGACGTTGATCATCGGCAGCGGCGCGGCAACGCCGGTCAATGTATCGAACTTTTCCATGCCGTTCGGTCCATCCGTTGGCCGGTTGCCCGGGCTCAGGCCCTCAATCCGTCCGCAAGGGCACGGAAGTATCCTTCCGCCTCCAGCAGGCGCTCGACCTGCCGGCCGCTCGCCGCACGGACCGCCAGCCGGATCGGCTCCTCCCCGGCAAGCTGGTCAAGTCGCCTTTTAACGCCCGCGAGCTTGCGGCCGTCAAGATGATCTTCCAGCGCCGCCACGATGTTCTCGACGTAACCGGCGATACGGCCAAGCTCGCGCACGGCGGCTCTGGCCGCGCGGAGGTCGCCGGGCCTGTGCTCCAGCGCCACAAAGGCGCCTGCGGCCCTGCCAAGCGTGGCGGCGATGTTGTCGGCGTAGGAGGCCACTTTTTCGCGGCGCTCTGCGGCCACCTGCTTCAGGGCATCGCGCCAACGGTGGATGGCGGCCGATAGGCCCAGAAGCCTGAGGGTGTAGTCGAAAAGGCGCATGGGCCATCCGGCGGGCGGGTCGCTGGCGGCCAGTCTAGGCGGCGAGGCATCGGCGGGGATAAGTCGAGCCGGGCGCTCGTTCGGACCTGCTAGCGGATGGAGCGGTCGGCATAGCATTGCCGCATCGCGTCGCAGCGGTGCGAGCCGGTGAAATGCATGCTGTCGCCTTTCGCCGGAGCGATGAACTGGCAGACTTCTTCAAGGCCTTCCGGGGTCAGCCATTTCTGCCGGCGGCCACGTTGCACGGCAAAACAGTCGGCGGTCTCCTCGTCCGGTCCCCGGAACTGGTGGCCGCACTCGTGCGCATGGATCCACAGCTTTACCGGGGTCGAAACCTTGGCCAGGAGCTTGGGATTGAGAATGAGAAAGCCCGGATAGGCGGCGCCATAGTCGTCGAGCTGGTTGTCGAGCACGGTCGGCCTCTGGCCGCAGGTAAGGCGGTGTCCGTCCAGCTCGAGCTGGCCGCTTGGGACGATCTTGGCATCGCCGCCGACGTGGGCGACATACTCCTCGGGAGTTGGCCCGGCTGCGGCCGGCTGCGCCAGACAACCGGAGCCGATTGCCGCAGCGGCGGCCAGCGCACGGAGTCGCCGCAGAGCTGAAGACGTTCGCTTCAAGCCCGGTTCCCCTCACTGAAATTCGTTTTCTGGCGGCTATCAATGGCGGGAGCGATGGGCTTTGGCAACCCACCCCGGCGACAACGTGATCGGCTATGACCGGCGAGGCACATCTAGTCTGCGGTTCCGGCCTCAATGCGCAGCATGTCCTCGTCGGACAGGCCGAAGTGGTGCCCGATTTCGTGCACCAGCACGTGTGTCACGAGGCGCCCGAGCGTGAGGTCGCGCTCGGCCCAGTAGTCCAGAATTGCGCGCCGGTAGAGGAATACCATGTCGGGGCCTTGCGGCACGTCCAGCACGCTTTTCCTGTCGAGACTGACACCCTGGTAGAGGCCCATCAGCTCGAACGCATCCTCGATGCCGAGGTCGCGCAAAACATCGTCATGGGCGAAATCCTCGACACGAATCAGCACGCCGGCGCACAGCGCGCGGAAGTGCTCGGGCAGCCGCTCCCATGCTTTTGCGGCCAGCTCCTCGAAGTCGGCAAGCGTCGGCGCGGCTGTTCCGTGCCAGTCGGTTCCTGTGGGCATCACGGTCCGGCGATCGATCAGGACGTACTCCCCTCCAGATAGGAGGCACGCGAGCATTTCGCCAGCTGATTGATAACCTCAGGCGTCGTCCTCGACGACCGCCACCACCTGGCGCACGCCGACGATGGCTCGCAGCGCGAACTCGACGAGTTCTGCCGTGCGGCGCGGAACATGCGACAACCTGAGATCGACGGTCAGCTCGGACCCGTCGCCCGACTCGCGCGAAGCGTGTACCCGCGAAGGCACATAGCCCAGCTTGGCAACCGGCTCGATCAGGCGCGGCAGGAGGCCCGGATCGGACGGTGCGGTGACGAAGAACAGCGCGCGGACATGGTCGGCGCGCACGACAGGTTCAGACTGGGCCTGCAGGGCCACGGCAGCAAGTGACATGGAAGGAGACTTTCACGATCGAGTGCAACGAAACGGCGAGAGGTCCGGCGCTGTTCAGGCAGCCGGGGCCGTAATTCGAATCGACAGCTCGATGTGACGAAGTCGGGTCATCGGTCTCTTATAAACCGGAACCGGTGAAGATTTCAATAAGGTGCGGAAGGCCGGCAAACCCGGCCCGATCAAGCCGGTTTGCGGGCGATCAGGATCAGCTCCGTCAACGTGAAGCCGAGCCCCTCGTCGCCGTCGGTCGGCTTCAGGAAGGCGGCAAATGCAGGCTTCGCGTTGCGCAGGGTGTCCGCGAGCCCGGGAACCAGGTCGGCGGGGACGCTCTGGTTCTTGCACCAGAGATCGAACGACATGGCCTTGGGCGAATGCTCGATGTGCGTCACCTTCAGGCCGACTCCTTCGCAGAGGTGACGCCACTCGGATGTCGTCAGCGCGCGGCCATGCGAGGGATCGCGGATTTTCTCGAGGGTGTTGTAGGTCCGGGCGGCATCGGCAAGCTCGGTCGCACTGAAGCCGGGCGTCGTGTCGGTATCCGGCGAGACGTTGTCGACGAAGGCGAAGGTACCCCCCGGCTTGAGGACGCGCTTCACTTCCGAGACGAACTTGCGCGCGTCGGGAAAGTGGTGCGCGGCGATCCGGCAGGTCACCAGATCGAAGCTCGCGTCGGGGAAGGGCAGCGCTTCCGCATCGGCGGGTTTGGTGACCATGTTGGCCAGACCGCGCGACTGTGCCAGCTTTTCCGCCTGCTGTAGCATCTGCGGCGTGAGGTCGCTGGCAACGGCTTCGGCGACATGGGGCGCAAAGGCCGCCGCCGTGTGCCCTGCGCCCGTGGCGATATCCAGCATGCGCCAGTCCGGCTTCGGCTGGACCAGATCGACCAGGCGCGCGAGGCTCGCGCCTTTCGCATGCACGGACGACGACAGGTAGTGCTCGGCATTGGCACCGAACTGGCTCTGGACAAGCGATTTGCTCATGGTCGTGTTCCTTCGCCGATTTCTCGCCGACGATTGTCTCACCTCGACAGCGGCGAGGCCACAAACTCAGCCGAGCAATGCATACGTCCCGGTCGAGAAAGCTGCCGGCTTGCTGCCGCCCGCTTCCTGGATCGTGCAGGTGCAGAATGCCAGCGACTTCCCGAGTCGCATCACGCTGGCCTCGAGCACGGCGTCCGCCTTCGTGATCGGCCGCATGTAGTTGATCGTCAGGTCGACCGTCGTGCAGGGCTTGAAGCCGCCGCTGGCGGCGGCGAGCGCGATCACCATCGCGGTGTCGGCGCCGGTCAGCAGGGCCTGTCCGCAAAGAATCCCGCCGACGCGGCAGAGCTTGTCCGAAAAGGGAATGCGCAGCGTCGCGCTCTGCGGGCCAGTGCCCTCGGCCTTGATCCCGAGCGCCAGCACCCAGGGCGCAAAGTTCTCCGCCAGAACCGCGTCGGCCGCCACGATATCGAACGACGCCATCGCGGTTGTCCTAGCGGAAGGTCCGGATATCCACGAAATGCCCGGCGATCGCTGCTGCCGCCGCCATCGCCGGCGATACGAGGTGCGTCCGTCCCTGGCGGCCCTGCCGTCCCTCGAAATTGCGGTTCGAGGTCGATGCGCACCGCTCCTTCGGCTTGAGCTGGTCGGGGTTCATGCCGAGACACATGGAGCATCCCGCCTCGCGCCAGTCGAACCCGGCTTCCTTCAGGATCTTGTCGAGGCCCTCGGCTTCAGCCTGCTCCTTCACCAGGCCCGAACCCGGCACGATCATCGCGTAGACATTGGCGTTGACCTTCTTGCCTTCGGCAATGCGGGCCACCTCGCGCAGGTCCTCGATGCGGCCGTTGGTGCAGGAGCCGATGAAAATGCGGTCGAGCTTGATGTCCGTCATGCGTGTTCCGGGCGCGAGGCCCATGTAGGCCAGCGCGCGCTCCATCGAGGAGCGCTTGGCTTCATCCGACACCGCATTCGGGTCCGGCACCACGCCATCGATGGAAACGACGTCCTCGGGGCTGGTGCCCCAGGTGACGATGGGCGGGAGCTGCGAGGCGTCGAGCTTGATCTCGCTGTCGAAATAGGCGACGTCGTCGGTGCGCAGCGTATCCCAGTAGCGGATGGCGGCCTCCCAGTCCGCGCCCGTCGGCGATTTCGGCCGGCCCTTGAGATAGTCATATGTGGTCTGGTCGGGAGCAACGAGCCCGGCGCGGGCGCCGCCTTCGATGGACATGTTGCAGACCGTCATGCGGCCTTCCATCGTCAGCGCGCGAATGGCGTCGCCGCCGTACTCGATCACGTGGCCCGTGCCGCCCGCAGTACCGATCTTGCCGATGATGGCGAGGATGATGTCCTTGGCCGTCACGCCGACGGGCAGCTTGCCGTCGACAGTGACGCGCATGTTCTTGGCCTTCTTCTGCGTCAGCGTCTGCGTGGCCAGCACATGCTCAACCTCGCTGGTGCCGATGCCGTGGGCCAGCGCGCCGAAGGCTCCATGCGTCGACGTGTGGCTGTCGCCGCAGACGATGGTCGTGCCGGGCAGCGTGAAACCCTGCTCGGGGCCAATCACGTGAACGATGCCCTGCCGCATGTCGCGCTCGTTGTAGTACTCGATGCCGAACTCGGCCGCGTTGCGCGCCAGGGTCTCGACCTGCAGGCGGCTCTCCGGGTCGGCGATGCCCTTGCTGCGGTCCGAGGTCGGCACGTTATGGTCGACCACGGCGAGCGTCTTCTCGGGCGCACGCACCTTGCGGCCGGCCATGCGAAGCCCCTCGAACGCCTGCGGGCTCGTGACCTCATGCACAAGATGCCGGTCGATGTAGAGGACGCAGGTGCCGTCCGGCTGCCTGTCGACAACATGCTCGTCGAAAATCTTGTCGTAGAGGGTCTGCGCCATCGTGGTGAGCTCCAGCTTGTGGGTCTGTAGATAGCGCGGGCCCGTGTCCCCTGCAAACCCGCTGGCGGCCGGGCAAAAAAGAAAGCCGGGCGCAAGGCCCGGCTTCGAGGGGAGATCCATCCTTGCGGATGGGGTGAAGGCGTCAAAGGGAGGGCACTGCCTTCATCAGCTGTCCGTCACAGCTGCAAAGGATAACAGCAGACTGACCCCATTCCGGGCAATCGGTAAGGTCGCATGTTTGGCATGCGGGACCCGCATGGCTATGCGGACCGGTGCCGGACGCTAGAACTTCCACTGCCGGGCTTTGGCCACCAGGAAGTCACGGAAGACTTGGACCTTTTTCGACGTCCGTAGTTCCTCCGGATAGACGAAGAAGATCGGCAGCGCCGGCTGGCGCGCATCGCGCAATACGGGGACGAGTTCCGTCTCCTCGTCGGTGAGGTAGTCCGGAATGACGCCGATGCCGACGCCGGCGCGGATCGCGTACTTCATGGCGATGACGCTGTTGGCGGCAAAGGCCGGCGCGCGGGGCGCCTTTCCGTCGCGACCGGCGGTCTCCAGCCAGCGTATGGCTGCGAGGTGGTGGGCGGGGGTGCCGCTGTAGGAGACGATCCTGTGATCGTCGAGCTGGTCGATCGACTGCGGAGCCCCGTAGCGCCGGATATAGCTGGACGATGCAAAGGCATGAACCTGCATCGTGAACAGGGGCCGCCGGATCAAGTCGCTTTGCTGCGGCTCGCTGGTCCAGATCGCGACATCGGCGGCGCGCATCGAGATGTCGATCTGGTCGTCGCTCAGGATGAGTTCGACGCGGATGTCGGGGTAGAGCTCCAGGAACTCGCGCAGCCGTTGCGTGATCCAGACCGTACCGAAGCCGATCGTGGTGGTGACGCGCAGCTCTCCGCTGGGTTTCGTCGCCGTGTCGGCGAGCAGCGTTTCCGCGGTCGACAGTTTCCCGATGATCTCGCTCGCCGTCCGGAACAGCAGCTCACCCTGCTCCGTCAGCACCAGGCCGCGCGCATGGCGGTGGAAGAGTGCGACCTTGAGGTTCTTTTCCAGCGCCGACACCTGCCGGCTGACGGCCGACTGGCTCATGCGCAAAGCCTCGCCGGCGTGTGTGAAGCTGCCGGCCTCCGCCGCGGCGTGGAATATGCGGAGCTTGTCCCAGTCCATTGCCGGTCATCCTCGGGCAAAAAGCCCAATTCGCAGGACGCACCAAAAATCGCAGCAGAACCGGGACGTTCTGGAGCGCATGTCGGACGCGGGTGGTCGGCCGTGACGGACGCCGTGTGCCGGCGCGGAGCCTGCTGGTTATTTTCGGCCGTACCTTAAGCCAGTGGCGGGCGAATACAAGGCCTGTGGTCGCGATCGACGACTACCACTGACAACTCGAACGGGAAGCGCCGCTACTCCGCGGCGGCGGCCGTCGTCGCGTGTCCGGCGAGGTAGCGCTCCGCCTCGAGGGCCGCCATGCAGCCCATGCCTGCGGCCGTGACGGCCTGACGGAAGACCTCGTCCTTGACGTCCCCGGCCGCGAACACCCCGGGGACCGAGGTGGCGGTCGAATCCGGCGCCGTGATGAGATAGCCCGACGGCTTCATGTCGACCTGCCCCTTGAACAGCTCGGTCGCCGGTGCGTGACCGATGGCGATGAAGACGCCGTCGGCCTTGCGTTCGGTTATGGCGCCGGTCTTGACGTTTCTCAACCGGACGCCGGTCACGGTCTTGGGGTCCTCCGAGCCGACGATTTCCTCGATCGTCGAATCCCAGACGACGCTGATCTTGGGGTTTTTCGAAAGCCGGTCGTGCAGGATTTTCTCGCCGCGGAAGGAGTCGCGGCGGTGAACGACCGTGACCGTCCGCGCGAAATTGGTGAGAAAGATTGCTTCTTCCAGCGCCGTGTTGCCGCCGCCGACCACGACGACGTCCTTGCCCTTGTAGAAGAAGCCGTCGCAGGTGGCGCATGCCGACACGCCATGCCCCTGGAATTTCGCTTCGCTGGGCGTGCCGAGCCAGCGCGCCTGCGCGCCGGTGCAGATGATGAGCGTGTCACAGGTGTAGGTGTCGCCGGAATCGGCTTCCAGCCGGAAGGGTCGCCGCTTCAGGTCGACCTTCGACACGTGGTCCATGATGATCTCGGTGCCGACGTGCGCCGCCTGCGCCTGCATCTGTTCCATCAGCCACGGGCCCTGGATCACGTCCGCGAAGCCGGGATAGTTTTCCACGTCCGTCGTGATGGTCAGCTGCCCGCCTGGCTGGATGCCCTGAATGAGGACGGGTTTGAGCATTGCCCGCGCCGCATAGATCGCGGCCGTGTAGCCGGCCGGTCCCGAGCCCAGGATGAGAACCTTGGCATGCTTCGTCGTGCTCATGGCGCGCCTGACCTGTTGCGACTGCGGACGATATGGCGTGAATTGCCGCCCCCCGCAACCGCCGGGCGGTGCATATCTGTGGCCTCAGGCGCGCTCGGGCTTGTCGGCGGGATGAACTGAACGAGAGCCAATCGCGATCCGGTTCCAGGCATTGATCATGGCTACCGCGATGGACAGGTCCGCAAGCTCCTTTTCCGAGAACTGCGTGCGGGCTTCCTCGTAATCTTCGTCCGGCGCTCCCGTATCGGCGATGAGCGTAAGCGATTCGGCCCACGCCAGCGCGGCCCGCTCCTTCTGCGAATAGAGGTTGGATTCGCGCCATGCGTTCAGCAGGTAGAGACGCTGCGGCGTCACGCCCAGCTTCTGGGCGTCCTGCGTGTGCATGTGCAGGCAGAAGGCGCAGCCGTTGATCTGCGAGACGCGTGTTTTGACCAGCTCAAGCAGCACGTGGTCCAGCCCGCAGGACTTGATGTAGGCCTCGACGGCGGCCAATGCCGCATAGCCGTCGGGCGCAGCTTTGAAGGCGTTGAATCGCTGTTGCATTTGGCTTCCCATTTTTTGGACGCGGCCGCGGAAGTTCAGATGAGCTTGAGGCCCTTGAAGCTCGCGTGGCCCTCACGACCGACAATAATGTGATCGTGCACCACGATCCCCAGCCCTTTGGCCGTCGCTACGATCTGTCGCGTCAACTCGATGTCGGCCTGCGAGGGCGACGGATCGCCGGAAGGGTGGTTGTGGACCAGAATGATGGCCGTTGCGGCCAGCTCGAGGGCGCGTTTGACGACCTCGCGGATATAGACAGGCGTGTGGTCGACCGTCCCGCGCTGCTGGACCTCGTCGGCGATCAGCCGGTTCTTCTTGTCGAGGAACAGGATGCGGAACTGCTCCTGCGTCTCGAAGCCCATGGCCGCACGGCAATAGCCGATGACCGCGGTCCAGGATGCGAGGATCGGCCGATTGAGAATCTCGCCGCGCATCAGGCGCAGCGCGGCGGCGCGGATGACCTTGAAATGGGTCGCGACGGCATCGCCGACGCCGTCCACCTCCTTGAGGCGGTCGTCGGAGGCGCTGATGACCTCCGCAAACGAACCGAAGTGATTGATGAGGCGCTTGGCGAGGGGCTTCGTGTCGCGCCGGGGCAGGACGGCGAACAGGACGAGTTCCAGAAGCTCGTAGTCGGGCAGCGCGCCATCGCCTCCGGTCAGGAACCGATGCCTGAGGCGCTGGCGGTGACCGGCGAGATCGCTGTCGGCTTCGGGAGCCGCAGAAGGCGGGGCGTCGGGAAGGCCAAGGGGAAGACCGCGTTCCTTGAGCCCCCTGGACATTGCGCCACCGCGATCAGTTGGGCCGATAGGGAGGCCTGTCGAGACCCTTGGGGGACAGCGTGAAGATTTCGCAGCCGTCCGCAGTCACGCCGACCGTGTGCTCGAACTGGGCCGACAGCTCGCGGTCGCGCGTCACGGCGGTCCAGCCGTCCGGCAGGATCTTTACGTGCGGCTTGCCGAGATTGATCATCGGCTCGATGGTGAAAAACATCCCCGGCTCCAGCAGGATGCCGTCGCCGGGCTCGCCGTAATGCAGGATGTTGGGCCGGTCGTGGAAGACGCGGCCGAGGCCGTGGCCGCAGAAATCGCGTACGACGCTGCAGCGCTCGCCCTCGGCACAGGCCTGGATCGCCGCCCCGATATGACCGGTCGTATGGCCGGGCTTCACGGCGGCGATGCCGAGCATCAAGGCCCGGTGGGTCACATCGATGAGCCGCTCGGCCCGGCGCGAAACCTCGCCCACCGGAAACATGCGGCTCGAGTCGCCGTGCCAGCCGTCGACGATCAGCGTCACGTCGATGTTGACGATATCGCCCTCGCGCAGAGGCTTGGGCCCCGGGATGCCGTGGCACACGACGTGATTGATGGAGGTGCAGATCGATTTCGGAAAGCCGCGGTAGTGCAGCGATGCCGGGATCGCGCCGTGATCCAGCGCGAACTGATAGGCGAGATCGTCAAGGCGCTGGGTGGTGACGCCGGGCTCGACGTAGGCCGCCAGCATGTCGAGCGCCTCGGCCGTAAGCCGGCCCGCCTTGCGCATCGCGGCGAAGGCTTCGGGGCCGTGCAGCGGGATCTTGTTTTCCCGCAACCGGGCGCGCGAGAGATCGAGGTTCGACATGCAGATGCCGTGACTGGAACGTGAATTACCGTGGTGCCCATCCTCATGGGCACCACATGAATCTAATGCAATCGGCGGTTTGTGCAATGGCGCAACGCTGCGCTGCAGCCTCAGGCCTTGCCGTCTTCGGCCTGGACCTCGCCGGCAGTCGCTTCCGCCAAGAGGTTCTGCGCCTGGCTCACCCAGTTGCCCTTCTCGATGGCGCCGTTCAGCGAAAGCGCTTCATCGACATTGGCGATGTCGTCGTCGGAGAAGCTGGCGACCTGGTCGTACTTGATGACACCAAGACCGTTCAAGCGCTGAGCCAGCTCGGGCGATACGCCCTTGATCTTCGTCAGGTCGTCCGCCTCGCCTTTCGGCTTCTTGAAGCCCTTGAAGGCGGCGTTGAGGCGCTTCGCCCGCGCATCCGTGCGCTCGAAGATGCGGGCCGATTTTCCGCGGCGTCCACGCAGGTAATAAAGCTTGGCGCGCCGCACGCGGCCACGCCGGAGCACTTCGATCTCGGCGATATAGGGCGAGAACACCGGGAAGACGCGCTCGACGCCTTCGCCATAGGAGATCTTCCGGACCGTGAAGTTTTCGTTGATGCCGTGGCCGGCACGGGCAATGACGACGCCCTCGTAGGCCTGCAGCCGGGTCGACTCGCCCTCGATCACCTTCACCATAACCTTGACCGTGTCGCCGGCTGAAAATTCCGGCACGGTGCGCTTGGCGAGAACGGCGTTGATCTGCTCCTGCTCGAGCTCTTGAATGATGGTCATCTTGTTTGTCCTTGATTGCATCATTGCAGAGGAGCGGGCTCCTGATCCTCAAGGGACGGAAGCCGCTCGTGCGCCCACGCTGTGGGAAAGTTGGGGCTCATTACAGCAAACCGGGAGACTTGTCGATGGCCCATCGGCGAGCCGGTCAGGGGCGCTTGGCCCGCGGGACCAGCATATCCGGCCGCCGTTCGCGCGTCAGCCGCTCGGCCTCGGACCGCCGCCAGGCGGCGATCTTCGCGTGATCTCCGGACAGGAGAACCTCCGGTATGTCCTGGCCCTCCCAGGTGCGCGGCCGCGTGTACTGGGGGTATTCCAGCAGGCCACCCTCGAAACTCTCTTCGTTAAGCGACGCCTCGCCGCCGAGCACGCCCGGCAGCAGGCGGACCGTCGCGTCGATCAGGGCCATGGCGGCGATCTCGCCGCCGGACAGGACATAGTCGCCAAGCGAGACCTCCGTCAGGTTGCGCCCGGCGATCACGCGCTCGTCGATGCCCTCGAACCGGCCGGCGAGAAGAAGCACGCCCGGGCCGGCCGCCAGGTTGCGTGCCATGGCCTGTGTGAAGGGTTTGCCGCGCGGCGAGAGATAGATGGCCGGCACGTCTGCGGCATCGGCCCGCGCGGCATCGATGGCAGCGGCGAGCACGTCCGCGCGCAGGACCATGCCCGCGCCGCCCCCGGCCGGGCTGTCGTCGACAGCGCGGTGACGGCCGACGCCGAAGGTGCGGATGTCGAGCGTCGACAGCGTCCACAGTCCGACCGCCAGCGCCTGCCCCGACAGGGAAATTCCGAGAGGACCGGGAAACATCTGCGGGAACAGGGTCAGCACCGTCGCACGCCAGGCGGCCCGGACCGGCGGGGCCTCGTCGGCGGCTGGCTTTGCGGTGGCTGACGGCGGGTTCGACACGGGGGCTCCGGGGTTCGGCACCTACCTGTCACAGGGACCCACGTGCCACAAGGCCGGCGGCTCGCCAAGTTTAAACGCCCCCACTAGGATGCGGGCCAGCCGATACGCGGGACGCGCGCATGCCCGAGAAGCCCAATATCCTGTTCGTCATGGCCGACCAGCTGCGCTGGGACTACCTGGCCTCTGCCGGTCACCCGTACATCAAGACGCCCAATCTCGATGCCCTCGCGCGGCGCGGCGTGCGCTTCGATCGCGCATTCGTGCAATCGCCGGTGTGCGGCGGGTCGCGCATGTGCTTCTACACCGGCCGGTACAACATCACGCACGGCGCCACTTGGAACAACTTCCCGCTCCGGGTCGACGAGCTGACGCTCGGCGACTACCTGCGGCCGCTGGGCTATCGCGTGGCGCTGGTGGGAAAGACGCATTTCAAGCCGGACGTGGAGTCCATGCGCCGGCTGGGCATCGATCCGGGCGTCGATCCCGGCGTGCCGCTCCTGCACGCGGGCTTCGAGGCCGTCGAGCGCGACGACGGGCTGCATCCCGACGAGGCGAACCCCGCCGACCTCGCCTACAACCGCTGGCTGCGCCAGCTCGGCTACGAGGGCGACAATCCCTGGCACACGTGGGCCAATTCGGTCGCCGGCGACGATGGCGAAGTTCTCTCCGGCTGGTCGATGCGCAACGCGCGGCGGCCGGCGCGGGTGCGCGAGGAGCATTCCGAGACCGCCTACATGACGGACCGTGCGCTCGATTTCCTCCGTACGGCCGGCGATCAGCCGTGGTGCCTGCATCTGTCCTACATCAAGCCGCACTGGCCCTACATCGCGCCGGCGCCCTATCACGCCATGTATGGCCCCGAGCATGTGATCCCGGCCAACCGGTCCGATGCCGAGCGCGCGGACCCGCATCCCGTGGTGGCGGCGTTCATGGCGCACGAGGAGAGCGTGAACTTCTCGCGCCAGGAGGTGCGCGAGGCCGTCATCCCGACCTACATGGGCCTCATCTCGCAGTTCGACCACCACGTCGGCCGCGTCCTCGGCCACCTGGAAGCGACCGGCGAGATCGCCAACACCATCGTCGTCGTCACGAGCGATCACGGCGACTACCTCGGCGACCACTGGCTGGGCGAGAAGGAGCTCTTCCACGAGGAGGTGGTGCGCATCCCGTTGATCATCGTCGACCCGAGGCCGCAGGCCGATCAAAGCCGTGGCGCCGTCTCCGATACGCTCGTAGAGGCGATCGACCTTGTTCCGTCAATGCTGGAGTGGGCCGGGGGCCCGCCGGCGTCGCACCGGCTCGAAGGGCGCAGCCTGCAGCCCCTGCTCGCCGCGGGATCCGCACCCAGCGGCTGGCGGGAGACCGTCTTCTGCGACAGCGACTTCGCTGTACGCCATGCGCGCCGGACGCTTGGGCTCGCGCCGGATCAGGCGCGCGGCTTCATGGCTCGCGACCGGCGCTGGAAATACGTCTACTACGAGCGCTTTCCGCCGCAGCTGTTCGATCTCGACAGCGATCCGCACGAACTCCACGATCTCGGCCGCTCTCCGGCGCATGCCGCCGTGCGGGACGACATGAAGGATCGCCTGTTCCACTGGCTGTTGAATCGCAAGACGCGCGTCACCATTTCGAACGAGCTCATCGACCGCCTGACGGGCTCTGCCAAGCAGCGCGGCTATCGCTTCGGCGAATGGTGAGGGACGCGGCTCCGGGTCAACGGATCTCCTCGCCCGGCGCGTAGGTGCGCAGCGCCAGCGCGTGGATGCCGCCGCGCAGCTCCGCCGCCAGCAGATCGTTGACCATGCGATGCCGCTCGATGCGCGACTTGCCGGCGAAGGCAGACGCCACGACCAGCACCCGGAAATGGCTTTCGCCCGTTCCGGGCGAGCCGTGATGACCGGCATGCATGTGGGATTCGTTAAGCACGTCGAGCCGGTCGGGCTGAAGCGAACGGGAAAGCTTTTCGCGGATGGTTTGCTCGATGGTCATCAACGGAGCCTTTAGCGAATTGGGTGAGACTTGCCGGGGTCTGGCGGTCCGGTGACGGTGCCGTGCGTCGTTCTTTGTCAAGACCTTGTGCCGCCAATTTGTTGGGATGATACTCCGCGGCGATGAAACTGAACTCGAAATACTTCGACTCGATCCGCGTGAAGCCGGCCGTGGAGCCGGACCCGGGTCCCCACGTGCCGCCGTGCCAGTGGAAGGGCTGCGCGGGCGCGGGTCTGCACCGTGCGCCCAAGGGTCGCGGTCACGATGGCGAATACTATTGGTTCTGCATGGACCACGTCCGGCAGTACAACGCCTCGTACAACTATTTCGAGGGCATGAGCGACGCCGAGGTCGTGGACTTCCAGAAGGACGCCCTGACCGGCCACCGCCCGACCTGGAAGGTGGGCGTCAACTCGGCCGCCGGGGCCAGCGAGCGCCACCAAGGCTTCCGGAAGGGCGAGTTCAGCGATCCGCATGCCTTTTTCGCATGGCGGGCGCGCAAGAGCCCGGAGGCGCGCGAGGCACCGCGCCGCCTGCAGCCGCTGCAGGCCAAATCCTTCGACGCCCTCAATCTCGAGCACACTGCCACGGCCGCCGAGGTCAAGGCGCGGTTCAAGGAGCTGGTGAAACGGCACCACCCCGACGCCAATGGCGGCGACCGTCGCTTCGAGGACAAGTTGCGCGAGATCATCCAAGCCTATAATTACCTGAAACAAGCGGGACTGGCCTGATTTGGCCCCGCGGCCCCGGCAGCGTGTGACAAGGCTGGCGGGGTCGGATTGTCGCCGGCTCGCGGCCGGTACAAAGACCTCAAAAACAACGCCGGACACGAATCAATGCGCGCGCAATCTCAGACGGGGCCCGCGAACGGGCCTCAGAATGGTGTGGCTGGCCTGCCGGACATGAAGGTCTCGGTGCGCCAGTTGTTCGGGATCGACAGCGATCTGGAGGTTCCGGCCTACTCGAAGTCGGATGAGCACGTCCCGGACCTCGACCCCGATTACCTCTTCAACCGCGACGTAACCCTCGCGATCCTCGCCGGCTTCAAGCACAACCGGCGCGTGATGATCCAGGGCTACCACGGCACCGGCAAGTCGACGCACATCGAGCAGGTCGCCGCGCGGCTCAACTGGCCGTGCATCCGCATCAATCTCGACAGCCACGTCAGCCGTATCGATCTCATCGGCAAGGACGCCATCGTCCTCAAGGACGGCAAGCAGGTCACCGAGTTCAAGGAGGGCATGCTGCCCTACTGCCTGCAGAGCAACACCGCGCTGGTGTTCGACGAGTACGACGCGGGGCGTCCGGACGTCATGTTCGTGATCCAGCGCGTGCTCGAGGTGTCCGGCAAGCTCACGCTGCTCGATCAGTCAAAGGTCATCCGGCCGCATCCGGCGTTCCGGCTGTTCTCGACCACCAACACCATCGGTCTGGGCGACACCTCCGGCCTCTATCACGGCACGCAGCAGATCAACCAGGGCCAGATGGACCGCTGGTCCATCGTCTCGACGCTGAACTACCTGCCGCACGACGACGAGGCGAAGATCGTCCTGGCGAAGGTCAAGGCGTTCGCCAAGACCGAAACGAAGCGCAAGAGCGTCTCCAACATGGTTCGTGTTGCCGACCTGACGCGCTCCGCCTTCATCAACGGCGACCTTTCGACCGTCATGAGCCCGCGCACGGTCATCACCTGGGCGGAGAATGCGGAGATCTTCGGCGATATGGGCTTCGCGTTCCGCGTCACGTTCCTCAACAAGTGCGACGAACTGGAGCGTCCGCTGGTGGCCGAATTCTACCAGCGCTGCTTCGGTGCGGACCTGCCGGAAAGTGCCGTCAACGTTGCGCTGAGCTGAAGTGACCGATGGCGCCGCCGAGCAAGAAGGAAGCACCTGCAGAACCTTTCAAGCGGGTTCTCGGCCTGGCCGTGCGCGCGATCGCCGGCGACGGTCAGATGCAGGTGAGCTATGCGCCCGGCAAGCCTGAGATCGACGGCCATACGGTCCAGCTTCCCGAGCCCTCGCGCATGCCGTCGGCGCAGGAGATCGCGGTCATCCGCGGGTGGGCCGACAGCCTCGCCCTCACCGCGGCCTGCCATGATGCGCGGCTGCACCGTCGCCTGGTGCCGGGCGCGGGTCCGGCGCGCTCCGTCTTCGAGGCCGTCGAGCGTGCGCGCATCGAGGCGGTCGGCGCCAACCGGATGCCCGGCATGGCGAACAATCTCACCGCCAAGATCGAGGACCAGTACGGACACGGCCGTTACGCCGAGATCACCGAGCGCGGCGACGCGCCGATCGAGGATGCGCTGGCGCTGATGGTGCGCGAGCGGCTGACCGGCGCCGCGCCGCCCGAGACGGCGAAGGCGATGGTCGACTTGTGGCGGCCGTTCATCGAGGACAAGGCGGGCAAGACTCTGGCGCGCCTCGAGAAGCTGTTCGAGAACCAGGAGGCCTTCGGGCGCTCGCTGCGCGACCTGCTGAAGTCGCTCGACCTGTCGGAGGAGCTTGCCCAGGGCGAGCACGAGGACAACGAGAACGACGACGACGAGAACCGCGAAAGCGGCGAGCAGGACGCGGAGGAGAACAAGGAAGGCGCCGAGTCCCAGGAGCAGTCGGCCGAGGACCAGCGCGCCGAGTCCGAGGACGGTGAGACGGCGGAAGCGGCAGATGCCGGCGAAACGGATCAGTTCGACGCCGATGCCGACGGCGAGGAGATGGCCGATACGCGTGAGCCGTGGCGGCCGAACCAGAGCGTTCTCGATCACCCGGAAGCCTTTGGCTACAAGGTTTTCACCCGCGCCAACGACGAGGAGATCGACGCGGAGGACCTCTCCACCCCGGACGAGCTGGAGCGCCTGCGCACGTTCCTCGACAAGGAGCTGCGCAACCTGTCGGGCGCCGTGGCGCGCCTCGCCAACCGTCTGCAGCGCAAGCTGCTGGCACAGCAGAACCGGGCCTGGGACTTCGACCTCGAGGAGGGCACGCTCGACGCCGCGCGCCTGACGCGCATCATCACCGACCCTATGCATGCGCTGTCCTTCAAGCGCGAGCGCGAGGCGAACTTCCGCGACACGGTGGTGACGCTGCTGCTCGACAATTCGGGCTCTATGCGCGGCCGGCCCATCATGGTCGCGGCCTGCTGCGCCGATATCCTGGCGCGAACGCTGGAGCGCTGCGGCGTGAAGGTGGAGATCCTGGGCTTCACGACGCGGGCTTGGAAAGGCGGGCAGGCGCGCGAGGCCTGGCTGGCGGCCGGCAAGCCGGCAAATCCGGGGCGGCTCAACGACCTCCGGCACATCATCTACAAGTCGGCGGACGCGCCGTGGCGGCGTTCGAAGCGGTCTCTGGCGCTGATGATGCGCGAGGGCCTGCTCAAGGAGAACATCGACGGCGAGGCGCTGGCCTGGGCCTACAAGCGCCTGATGGGCCGGCCCGAGCGCCGCCGCATTCTGATGATGATCTCGGATGGTGCGCCGGTCGACGACAGCACGCTGTCGGTCAACAGCGGCAGCTACCTGGAGATTCACTTGCGGCAGGTGATCGACGAGATCGAGACGCGCTCGCCGGTCGAACTCATCGCCATCGGCATCGGCCACGACGTGACCCGCTACTATCGCCGCGCCGTGACGATCACCGATCCGACCGAGCTCGCAGGCGCGATGACGGACAAGCTGGTCGAGCTGTTCGAGGAGCATGCGGCGGAGGGTTACGGCGGGCGCGGCCGCGGCGGACGTATTCACTGATCGGCAATCCGGCGGGGGCTTGGCACACATGCGCATGAGACCCGACCGCAGGTCCCTTCTGAAGGGCCTCGCCGCAGCAGGTGCGGCCGGGCTGGTGTCGGCCCCCTCCCACGCCGAGCTGTCGCATGGCCCCGTCGCCGGCGCGATCGAGGTGCAAGCCGCGCCGATCCCGCATTTTTCCCGCGTCGATGCTGCCCGAAAGCGGTTCGGGTCGCTCGAATACCGGGGTGGGCTTGTCCTCAAATCCGCATCGCGGGACTTCGGCGGCTTTTCAGGACTGGTGATCGATCCGGCCGGCAGGCGCATCGCGTCGATCTCGGACGTCGGCGGCTGGCTGACAGGCCGCATCGACTATGACGACGGCCGGCCGGCGCGCATCGGCGATGCCTATATGGGGCCGCTCCTGGCGTTGAACGGCCGCTCGCTGGCCGGCAAGCGCGAACAGGATGCGGAATCCCTCACGCTTCTCGATGGGACGTTGGAGAACGGGACGCTGCTGGTCGGTTTCGAGCGCGTGCATCGCATCGGCCGCTTTCCGATCCGCAACAACCGCATCGGTGCGCCGGCCGGCTATCTGACGACGCCTCCCGAAGCCCGGCGCATGAATGCCAACAGGGGCTTCGAGGCGCTGTGCGTGCTGCAGGGCGGCCCGTACAAGGGCTCGATCGTCGCCATCTCCGAACGGTTCATCGACCTCAAGGGGCATCACAGCGGCTGGATCTGGATCAACAACCGGCCGCAGCGCTTCGGGCTGACGGATGTGGACGGCTTCGACATCACCGATGCCGTCGGCCTGGAGGACGGCAGCATGGTCATCCTCGAGCGCCGGTTCCGATGGACGGAGGGCGTCAGGATGCGCGTGCGGCGCATCCGTGCCGAGGAGATCCAGCCCGGCGCCGTGCTGGCCGGCGACACCCTCTATCAGGCAGACATGAGCTGCGAGATCGACAACATGGAGGGGATCGCGGCGCATAAGGGACCGCGCGGCGAGACCGTCCTGACGCTGATTTCGGACGACAACTTCAACAGTTTCCTGCAGCGGACGATCCTGCTGCAGTTCACGATGCTCGACGAGGGCGTGGCAAGCCGCGCGCGCTGACGCGCGGTTCCCGCTCCGACGGCAATTTCAGGAACAGACGCGAAGGCCGACCGCTCAGGCGGCGGCCTTTTCCTCGCGCGCCTTCTTGATCTCGCGCTTGAGGCGCTGGCACCGGTCCGACAGCTCTTCGTCCCGGGCCTTGAGCAGGAACGTGTCGAGGCCGCCGCGGTGCTCGACCGACTTCAGCGCGTGCGCGCTGACCTTGAGGCGCACCTTGCGATCGAGCGTGTCGCTGATCAGCGTCACCTGGCACAGGTTCGGTCGGAAAGCCCGCTTCGTCTTGTTCTCGGCGTGGCTCCGCAATTGGCCGGACATCGGCAGCTTGCCGGTCAGCTCGCAACGGCGGGTCATGGAAGGCTCCTTCTTAGATCAGCGCCTGCTGGACCGGGGCCGCAAGGCCCGCACGATCATGAACAGCCGGCACGCGGCCCGACCGGCCGCACATCCTGTCTCAACCTGTGGATCGGTGGCGGTTCTATAGGGGAGGCGCGCAATTTGCGCAAGCAGGACCGGCGTACCGGCCGGGGACGACCGTCATGGATTTGTTTACCCTCCCCTCCTAAGGTGAGGCAGGCTGTCGGGACGCAAAACCGCGGGCGCAATCGCCCCGACACAGAATCGACCGAAACAGGGCCTAGCGCAGCATTGCGGGCTTCCGATGCAGTACAGGGTAGCGAAGCTGAGGGGCGTCATGGCGTCAAAACGGGTTCTGAGCACGGCCGCCGGGTTTCTGCTGGTCCTGATCTCCTGCGCCGGCGCACGGGCCGAAACCTGGCCCGCGGAGGTGCGCGCGGTCTACGACGTCAATTTCAACGGCCTGAACGTCGGGACCTTCGAGTTCCGATCTGATACCGACGGGCGCACCTACACGCTGCAGGCCAATGCCCAGCTTTCGGTCTGGCTCTACAAGTGGAATGGCCAAACCCGCTCGTCGGGCCGCATCCTCAACCAGGGTCCGCATCCCGCAGCCTTCACGTTCGACTTCAAGAGCGACAGCAAGGTCGGCTCCGCCAGGAGCGGCTCGCTGATGATGGGCTTCAACGGCGACGCCGTGACCAACGTCACC
The DNA here is from genome assembly GCA_050245975.1 of Hyphomicrobiaceae bacterium. Classification (GTDB taxonomy): domain Bacteria; phylum Pseudomonadota; class Alphaproteobacteria; order Rhizobiales; family Hyphomicrobiaceae; genus JBFWWW01. The sequence goes on along the minus strand of JBFWWW010000014.1, from coordinate 17,362 downwards.
CACGTGCCGCCGGCCAAGATCAAACCCGGCACGGTGCCGGTCACGGAGGCGAACCTCAAGAACGTCCTCGATCCGATGAGCGCGGTGCTTGCCATGTCGCGCGGCTCGACCGCCAATCCGTGCGGCCGCCGCCTGCCGATCTTCGACGGCAAACAGCGCTTCGACCTTCTGCTCACCTATCGCGGCCAGACCAACGTGACCGAGCAGCAGCCGAGCGGCCAGCCCGGCACCGCCTACATCTGCCGCGTGCGCTACATCCCCATTGCCGGCCACAAGCAGGACGACGAGACGCGGTTCATGGCGCAGAGCAACGACATCGAGATCGTGCTGCGTCCGGTGCCGAGCGCGAACGTGTTCGTCCCCTACCAGATCAATATCCCGACCATGGCCGGGACAGCGTCGCTGGTGGCCAAGCGGGTCGACATCACGACGCCGTCGCGACAGGCGATCGCACTGGTCTACTGACGAAATTCGCTTCCGGAACAGGGATTGCGGCCGGTCCGGGCACCCGGGCCGATATTTCCCCGCACTTGATCTTGCCGCGATGCTCTGCGATGCCTGCGCCAGACGCATCCGCTGAGGCATCCGAATGAGCGTGGAAAGTTCTGTTCGCGGCCGCAACGTCACGGCGGTCCTCGGACCGACCAACACGGGCAAGACGCATCTCGCCATCGAGCGCATGCTCGGCCACGAGACCGGCCTGATCGGCCTGCCGCTCCGCCTTCTGGCGCGCGAGGTCTACGACAAGATCGCCGCTCGCGTCGGCCCGGCCCAGGTCGCCCTCGTCACCGGCGAGGAGAAGATCAAGCCGGAGCATCCGCGCTACTTCGTCTGCACGGTCGAGGCGATGCCGCGCGAGATCGATGTCGATTTCCTGGCCATCGACGAAGTGCAGCTCGCCGCCGATCCCGAGCGCGGCCATGTCTTCACGGACCGGTTGCTGCATGCGCGCGGCAAGCTCGAGACGCTGCTGCTCGGCGCCCAGACCATGCGCGAGACCATCGACGAGCTGACGCCGGGCGCGCATTTCATCTCGCGTCCGCGGCTGTCGCGCCTCACCTATGCCGGCGAGAAGAAGATCACCAGACTGCCGCCGCGGTCTGCCGTGGTGTCGTTCTCGGCCCAGGATGTCTATGCCGTCGCCGAGCTGATCCGCCGCCAGCGCGGCGGCGCGGCCGTCGTGCTCGGCGCCCTGTCGCCGCGCACGCGCAACGCGCAGGTGGCGCTGTACCAGTCGGGCGACGTCGATTTTCTCGTTGCGACCGACGCCATCGGCATGGGCCTCAACCTCGACGTCGATCACGTGGCCTTCGCCGCCGTGCGCAAGTTCGACGGCCATGTGCATCGCGACCTGACGCCGGCGGAGCTGGGCCAGATTGCCGGCCGCGCCGGCCGGCACATGAACGACGGCACGTTCGGCGTGACCGGCGGCGTGCCCGCCTTCACGCCGGAGCTCGTCGAGCAGCTCGAGACGCATGCGTTTCCAGCGGTCAAGACGCTGCAGTGGCGCAGCCGCGACCTGGATTTCGATACGCTCGATCGCCTGCGCGACAGCCTGCGCCGCACGCCGCGCGAGATGCGGCTGGTGCGCGCACGCATGGCCGACGATGTCACGGCGCTCGAAAGCGTTTCCGGCGATCCCGATGTCGTGCGTCTCGCCACCACCCGGATCGCCGTCGCGCGGCTGTGGGACGTGTGCCAGGTGCCCGACTACCGCAAGATATCGCCGCAGAATCACGCCGAGCTTGCCGGCACGCTCTACAAGTTCCTGATGGGCCCGGAGGAGCGCATCCCCGAGGACTGGTTTGCCAAGCAGGTCGCCTTTGCCGATCGTACCGACGGCGACATCGACACGCTCGCCAACCGTATTGCCCACATCCGCACCTGGACGTTCGTCTCCAATCGCGTCGACTGGCTCAAGGACCCGGCGCACTGGCAGGAGCGCACGCGGGCGATCGAGGACAGCCTGTCGGACGCCCTGCACGAGCGGCTGACGCAGCGCTTCGTCGACCGGCGCACCAGTGCGCTGATGCGCAGCCTCAAGGACAAGGACGAGATGTACGCCGAGATCGCCGATGACGGCGCGGTGCACGTCGAGAAACACTATGTCGGGAGGTTGCGCGGCTTCCGGTTCTGGCCCGAGACGCAGGCCGACGGTATCCACGGCCGTGCCATGCGCAATGCTGCGGCGCACGTCCTCGCCAAGGAGCTCGCCATGCGCGTGCGGCGCGTGGTGGCCGCAAAGAACGATGCCTTCAAGCTTACCCGTCAGGGCGCGATCCTGTGGCGGGACGAGGAGATCGGCCGCATTGAAGCCGGCGAGGATCCCTTGCGTCCGCAGGTTTCGGTGGTGGCGGACGAGCATCTGTCCGGTCCCGACAAGCAGCAGGTGCAGGACCGGCTGAGCGCCTGGCTCAAGGAGCACATCGCCGAACGGCTGAAGCCGCTGGTGGAGATCGCCGCGGCGGAGGACATCTCCGGACTTGCGCGCGGCATCGCCTTCCGGCTGACCGAGCGCTACGGCATTCTGCGCCGCGAGGAAGCCGCCACGGAGATCAAGTCGCTCGACCAGGCCGCGCGCGCGCAGTTGCGCAAGTACGGCGTGCGGTTCGGAGCCTTTAATATCTATTTCCCGCTGCTGCTGAAGCCCGCGTCGGCGGATGCCGCGCTGACGTTGTTCCTGCTGCGCGATGGCGCCAGCCACGGCCTCGATGTGGCGCAACCGCCCGAGGCGCCCAAGGCCGGTCTGACGTCCGTCGTCGTGGACAAGGCCGTGCCCGAGGCCTTTTACCGCACCGCGGGATTCCACGTGTGCGGGCCGCGCGCCGTGCGCGTCGACATCCTGGAGCGCCTTGCCGACCGCATCCGGCCGTTGATCGCGTGGCGGCCCTCGGCTGATGGAGCCGCGCCTCGGCCGCCCGGTGCGACCGGCAACGGCGGCTTCACCGTCACGCCGGACATGATGTCCATTCTCGGGTGCTCCGCGGAGGATCTGGGCCTGGTGTTGAAAGCGCTCGGGTTCTGGGTCGAGCGCCGCCGCATCCCCGCAACACCCCCGGCAGCCACATCCGAAGCGCCCGTCGCGGCGGCCGAGAGCACGCCTGCGGAGCCCGGCGCCGATGCGGTGGTGCCGGAGATCGTTGCGCCGCCGGCGGTGGACGCCGAGGCACAGGAAGGCCTGCCGGCTGCTCCTGACGAGCCGTCACCGACGGCGTTGCCTGACACGCCAACAGAAGCGCCTGTCGACGGGCCGGCTGCGGAGCCTGCGGAGGCCGGGAAGGACGAACCCCAGTTCGAGGAAATCTGGCGGCCGCGCCGACGCGGCAGGCCACACCCTGCCAAGCGCCCCCCTGCGCGGCGGCAACCGGCTGCGGCGCCGTCTTCGGATCAGCCGCAGGCGCGGCCCGATCCTCGCCGCGAGGCGCCCGATCGGCCTCAAGCCACAAAAGAGCAGCGCCGCGAGCGCGAGGACGCGCGCCACAAGCCGAAGCCCCAGCATCGCCACCGTCCGGATCAGCGCCGCAAGGGCGGTCCGGGCCGCGGCGACCGCGAGGAGCGCCGCCCGCTCGTGCACACGGCCGCGCCGCCGCGCGGGGCTGCCGCCGATGCCGACTCGCCGTTCGCGGCGCTGAGCTCGCTCAAGGCCGCGCTCGAGAAGCGGTCGCAAGAATAGGCCGGCCGCCATGGACAACACCCAGCGGCTCGACAAGTGGCTCTGGTACGTACGCGCGCTCAAGTCGCGCACCATGGCCGCCGATCTGGTCGTGGCCGGCAAGGTGCGCATTAACAGGGAGCGCGCAGAAAAGCCCAGCCAGACGGTCCGCCCTGGAGATGTCCTGACCGTCGTTGTCGGCGGGCGCGTACGCGTGCTGAAAGTGCTTGCCCCTGGCGACCGGCGCGGCCCGGCGAGCGAAGCGCGGCTGCTCTATGAGGACCTGTCCCCGCCGCCCGCCCCAGCCGAACCCGCCCCCGGCGTCCGCGACGCCGGCGCCGGGCGGCCCACCAAGCGCGACCGGCGCGCCATAGACCGGCTGGCCAACGACGAGTGAACCGGCTGCAGCGCTGATCTGCCCAGATGAGCCTTGCGGCCGACGGCCCTGTTGCGGCAGAAGGAAGACGCGGGCTAAAGCCCGAGGCCTCAGACGCCACCACGGACCGGACGGGAATGACCTACGTCGTCAACGAAAACTGCATAAAGTGCAAATTCACGGACTGCGTCGAAGTGTGCCCGGTGGATTGTTTCTACGAGGGCGCGAATATGCTCGTCATCCACCCGGACGAGTGCATCGATTGCGGCGTTTGTGAGCCCGAATGTCCGGTGGATGCCATCAAGCCAGACACGGAGCCGGGTCTGGAGAAATGGCTTGAGGTCAATCGCGAATACGCCGAGAAATGGCCAAATATAACCTCGAAGAAAGACGCCCTTCCGGAAGCAGAAGAGTTTCGGGACACGAAAGATAAGTTCGATAAATTCTTTAGCGCAGAGGCGGGTTCTGGGGACTAGCTCTGCCTCTATTATGATTTCAACCCGTGCGTGCGGCCATTCTCACGAGTTGTATCAATTACAGCCGTCAATAGGCGGATTTGTTTAAGCATCTTATCGAAGGAGCGGGGATGTTACCCCCGCGCACCGCTTCTGTTTCTGTGAAAATTGTGTTATGGTCTTACTCGAGTGGCGTACGGCGTGAACAAATTTGGAACGAACCGCGCACGTGAAGCGGACATCCCTGCGTAGGATTGCATCGAGCCGGCGGATCCGAGGACCGCGGTCGATCAAGCGCAGCTTTTGGGCGGCCAAGCCATACACTGCGGGCGTGATGGGTCTCGGTGGTATGGGGCAAGGCCCATAACGCACACCATTGGATAGCCGGGTCAACCTTTCACCGGCCATCGACATGAGCTCACGCATGACGTGTGGGCTGAAAGGTGTTCGCGCACCCTCTTTCTGGTCGCGAAATGTCTGGATGCGTACAACCTGAGAGCGAGACGGTCCTATGGCGCAGAAGAAGAAACCCCTGGGCAAGGCCGGTGGCAAGGTGACGCGGGCCAAGGCTCCGCCCGCCCGTAAGATTGCTGCTGCTGCCAAGCCTGCGAAGGCGAAGGTCGTCATGAAGGCTGCCGCGAAGGCGCCGGCCAAGGCGGTCGCCCGCCCGGCGCCGAAGGTGGAAGCTCCTGCGAAGCCGGCGCCGGCGATCAAGCCGGCTGTGGCTGCGGTCGCCGCCGCTCAGCGTGCGGCGGGTGCCGTGCGGGCGATGCCCGCGCAGGTGGCCCGTCCGGCCAGCCAGAAGTTGACGACGCCGGCCGAAACGCCGAAGGCCATCGCGGAGAAGGCGGCACAGCAGGCGCGCGCCGCTGCGGCCGCGAAGAAGCCTGTCAACCAGCGCCACGGATTCAAGACCAACGAGTGGATCGTGTATCCGGCGCATGGCGTCGGCCGCATCGTCGGTATCGAGGAGCAGGAGATCGCGGGTATCGCGCTCGAGCTGTTCGTCATCACGTTCGAGAAGGACAAGATGACGCTGCGCGTGCCGACCGGAAAGCTGGCGAGCGTCGGTATGCGCAAACTGGCCGAGGATGGCGTCGTGAAGCGCGCGATGGAAACCCTCAAGGGGAAGGCGCGCATCAAGCGCACCATGTGGAGCCGTCGCGCCCAGGAGTACGAGGCGAAGATCAACTCGGGCGACCTGATCTCGATCGCTGAGGTCGTGCGTGACCTCTATCGGTCGGAGAGCCAGCCCGAGCAGTCCTACTCGGAGCGCCAACTCTACGAGGCGGCCCTCGATCGCATGGCACGCGAGATCGCGGCGGTCGAAAAGCTCGACGAGCGCGGCGCCGTGCAGCGCATCACAGAAGTCCTTGCCAAGAGCGCACGCGGCCGTCGCGTTGCGGCCGAGGAGGCCGCGGAGGTCAAGGCGGCCTGAGGCGGGTCTCGCCGCTGCCGATCGGCAGATAGGGCTCAAATTCAAGCGCGCCCGGTCGTTCGACCGAGCGCGCTTCGTTTTTGACGGCTGGATCCGGTTCCAGCAGCTCGACGAAACCCGCGCCGGAGGCATCGATGGCGGGGCCCCGCCGCTGCTCGATCCACCCGCGCGCGAGAACGGTGCGTCCGACGAGACTGTGAAGATCACCGCCGAGGGCTGCGACGCCGTCGCGGTCGCTGCGCGCCACGCTGACCGTCATGCCCGGCCAGTCCCGGGCCTTCAGATTGAGGTAGATCCGGCTGCGGCCCGTACCAACGCGCCGCACGCGCCCGCGGACGAGCTGGTAGGTCGCGGTGTCGCTCCGCAGCCGGCGCGAGGCATAGGCCGAGCGCACACGGTAGGCCGGCGAGGCCCACAGACCGACGCCGGCCGTTCGTGCCCGCCTTTCCCAGGAAACCAGTTCCCGGATACAGGGAGACGGGCCGCGGAGGCGGTAGGCGCGCGCCAGCCCGCGCTGCAGCAGTTCCGCCTGCAACCAGATGCGCTCGGCCCCGAGCGTGACAAACACGTGAGCCTGCAGCCGGCCGTAGCGATCCGTCCGGTCTCCGGGGAATGCCAGCGAGACAGTCCGGCCGAGGGCAAGCCGCTCGAGGGCGCCGACCGTCGCCTGTTCCGGTGGCCAGCGGCCCGGTTGCGCCCGTACATCACCGGCACGGGGCGCCAGCGCACCGATTAGCCGCACCTCGCTGCCGTCGTCGAGCGCGAGCGTTTCGCCGTCGACGACGCGGGCGACGGTGCGTTCGAGCGAGGGATCAAGGCTGCAGGCCGCGCGTGCGGGAGCCGCGCCTGCAAAGGCGCACGTCAGGGCGCAGACGAGACAGAACGTGGAACCGCGCATGGCGGATGCGAAGGCCGTGCAATGAGAAACGTCAAATGCCTAATGGAACAGAACGCGAGGCAACCACAGCGTCAGATCGGGAATATACGTCACCAGTGCGAGCACGATCAGCATCGGAATATAGAACACCAGGATCGAGCGCGACACCGCCTCCATCGAGACCTTGCCGATGGCGCAGCCGACGACCATCGTCGGGCCCACGGGCGGCGTGAGCAGGCCGATGCCGAGATTGAGGATCATGATGATCCCGAAGTGCACGGGATCGATGCCGAACGTCTTGATCACCGGCAGGAAGATCGGCGTGCAGATGAGCAGCATCGGCGCCAGATCCATGAACGTGCCGAGGAACAGCAGCAGCAGGTTCACGTAGAGCAGGAAGGTGTACTTGTCGCTCGAGATGGCGACGAAGAATTCGGTCGCCTTGGCGGGGACGCGCAGGATCGCCATCATGTAGCCGAAGGCGATAGAAAACCCGATCATGATCATCACCATGCCGACCGTGCGGACGACGCGGGCAATGAGGTGAGGAAACTCGCTCCAGCGGTAGTCGCGGTAGATGAACATGGTGACGAAGAAGGCGTAGACGCACGCGACGGCCGCGCTCTCCGTCGGCGTGAAGATGCCGGACAGGATGCCGCCGAGGATGATGAAGACCGTGACGAGGCCCCAGACCGCGTCGATGGCGATGCGCCCGGCCTCGCGCAGCGAGACCGCCTCGCCCTTCGGGAAGTTCTGGCGGTGCGCGATGATGAGGCACAGGATCATCAGCGAAGCGCCCAGCAGAACGCCCGGTACGACGCCGGCCATGAACAGGTCCGCGACGGAGACGGTGCCGCCCGCAGCCAGCGAATAGATGACGGCGTTGTGGGATGGCGGGATGAGCAGCGGCTGCAATGAGCCGGAAATGGTGACGTTGACGGCAAACAGACGCGGATAGCCGTTCTTGATCATCTGCGGGATCATGACGGCGCCGATGGAGGCCGTGTCGGCGACGGACGAGCCCGAGATGCAGCCGAACAGCGTCGAGGCCAGGATGTTGACCAGCGCTAGGCCGCCGCGGATGAAACCGACGAAGACCTTGGCGAGGTTGATGATGCGTTCGGCCATGCCGCCTTCGGCCATGATCGCGCCGGCCAGAATGAAGAAGGGGATGGCCAGCAGCGGAAAGTCGTCCATGCCGTCGGACGTCTTGAGCATGATCGCTTCGAGCGGCAGCCCGGACCAGATGGCCGACAGGATCGCGGCAAGGCCGAGGGCATAGGCCACCGGCATGCCCATCAGGCACAACACGGTGAAACCGCCGCAAAGGGTGAGAACGTCCATGTGTCGGTCCGCCTATTCGGTGGAAATCGCGCTGACGGCGGTCTCGGATGGCCCGGTGAAGAACTGGCCGGACATGAGCCGTTCGATGACGAACAGGGCGGTGATGGCGCCGCCGATCGGCACCGGCAGGTAGGAGACGCCGACGGAGACGAGCGGAAACTCGGCGATGCTCTGGTGCCAGGTCACGCCGACCAGATTGATCCCGTACCAGAGCATGAAGAGATTGGTGAAGAGCATGCACAGCTCGATCACCCAGCCCAGAACGGTGCGCGCCGGTCCTTCGAGGAGTGCGGGCAGGACGCCGACGCCGATGTGCAGGTTCTCGCGACAGCAGACGACGGCGGACAGGAACGACAGCACGATCATCAGCAGCACGGCCATGGGTTCGGGCCAAGAGGACGCGCTGTTGAGGACGTAACGCGTGAAGACGCCCCACGGAATGATCAGCGTGATGACGACGAGGCAGACGCCGGCGATGAACAGGCAGGCGAAATGCAGCGCGTCCATCGCGCGGCTGTACCGAGCTTTCATTCCCTTCCCCCGAGACAGACTCGCGAATGGTCCGGCGCGCCGGATCGGCGACGCGCCGGAATGCCGGCCTATTTCACGTCCTGGATTCGCTGAATCAGCGCAGCGTACTGCGCGCCGTACCTGTCCCACACCGGCTTGACGGCGGCCTGGAAGGGCTTGCGGTCCGCCACTTCGGTGATCTCGACGCCGGCACCCTTCATCTCGGCGACCGACTTCTGCTCCATCTCGTACCAGAGCTTGCGCTGCTCCTGCTGCGTGGCCTTGCCTTCCTTGACGAGCAGGGCCTGGTCCTCCTTCGACATCGTGTTCCAGATCTTTTTCGAGAACACGAGAATCTCGGGAATCATGAGGTGCCCGGTCATGGAATAGAACTTGGCGTAGCGGTAGTGCTGGCCACTGGCATAGCTGGGCTCGTTATTTTCCGCGCCGTCGATGACGCCGGTCTGCAGAGCGTTGATCAGCTGGTCGTAGCCCATCGGCACGCCGTTTCCGCCCAGCGCATTCATGGTGTCGACGAAGACCGGGTTGCCCATCATGCGGATCTTCAGGCCTTTGAGGTCGTCGACCGTGCGGATCGGCTTCTTGCTGTTGTAGACGTTGCGCGAGCCTGCGTTCATCCAGCACAGGCCGATGAGCCCGGCAGTCGGATGATCGGAGAGCTTTTTCAGCATCTCGTCGCCGATCGGGCCGTCGATCACCTTCTCCATGTGCGCCGTGTCGCGGAACATGAATGGCAGGTTGAACACGTTGAGCTCCGGGACAACGGGCCCCATCGGGCCGACGCTGATCCGGGCGATCGCGAGGGCGCCTAGTTGGGCCTGCTCGATCATCTCCTTCTCGCCGCCGAGCTGCATCGACGGATACATCTGGATCGACAGGCGACCGTTCGTCGCCGTTTCGAGCCGCTTGCCCATTCGCACGACGGCTTCCACCGTGGGATAGCCGAGCGGGTGCACGTCGGTGGCCTTCAGGACCATTTTCGCCTGGGCGGCCGCCGTGTGCGCGCCGAGCGGGATGCCCGCGCCCGCCATGGCGCCGGCGGCGGAAAGCTTGAGGAAGTCGCGACGCTTCATGGAAGTGTCCTCCGTTGCAGTTTCCCCTCCCGCCGCTGGCGGGTCTCCGGTCGGCTTTTGGCCTCGTCAGACGACGCTTTTGGCGTATCAACGAAAGTGCCGCATTGAATGACGAGCGGTTTGTTGTTATCCAATTTGTACGATGACCAGACGAGTTTCCACCGTAGCCTCCTCGCCGATGGCTGGCAAGCGATCGTCGCTGCGCCCGCTGCGGCCGTCCCGCAACCTGACCGATCGGGTGGTCGGGCGCATCACCGATGAAATCCGCTCCGGGCGTTTGTCGCCGGGAGCGCGTCTGCCCACCGAGCAGGAGCTGATGACCACCTTCGGCGTCAGCCGAACCGTGGTGCGGGAGGCCGTCTCGGCCCTGCGCGCGGAGGGGCTTGTCCTGACGCGCCAGGGCTCGGGCGCCTTTGTGGCATCCGATACCAGTCGCGTGCCGTTCCGGATCGACCCGGACGGGCTGAGCTCCATCGAGGACGTGCTGAGCGTCATGGAGCTGCGCCTCGCCATCGAGGTCGAGGCCGCCGCGCTGGCGGCCGAACGCGCCGGTTCCGCGCGGCTGCATGCGATCGATCGCGCGGTCCGTGATTTCGACAAGGCCATCGGCAGCGACGAGGGGGCGATCGCGGAGGATTTCGCGTTTCACCGCGCCATAGCGCATGCCGCAGCCAACGGGCTCTTCCCGCAGTTCCTGGAGTTTCTCGGCCGGCACGTCATTCCGCGCCAGAGCGTGCGGACCTCGCGCGTGTCGCAGGCCGACCAGCGGGCCTATCTGGAGGTCATCCAGAAAGAACACCTGCGCATCGCCGAGGCCATCAAGGCGCGCGACCCCGCCGAGGCGCGGGCGGCCATGCGCGCGCATCTCTCAAAAAGTCTCGATCGCTACCGGTCGCTCGCCGAACGCGGCCGCAAGCGCGATTGAAAGACCGCTTCACGGGTCGAAAAGCCCGGACAGGAGGAACAATGCGTCGTGTGCTGTTGACGGGAGCCGCCGGAGATGTGGGGTCGCGGCTGAGGCCCTTGCTGCGTGCGGTCTATCCTGAGCTGGTGCTGAGCGACCGCAAGCAGCCGGACCAGCTCATGCCGGGCGAGATGTTCGTTCCCGCCGATCTCTCGCGCTCCGGAGAGGTGGAGAAGATCGTCGAGGGTGTCGACGGCATCATCCATCTCGGCGGCTTTTCGGTCGAGGGGCCGTGGGAGACCATCCTGCAGTCCAATATCGTCGGCTGCTACAATCTGTTCGAGGCCGCGTATCGCAAGGGCGTTGGCCGCGTGGTGTTCGCCTCGTCCAACCATGCCGTCGGGTTCTATCCCCGCACCACGCATATCCCGCCGGCAGTGACCGTGCGACCGGACTCGCGCTACGGCATCAGCAAGGCGTTCGGCGAAGCGGTCGGCGCGTTTTACTCCGACAAGCACGGCCTGCGCGTGCTGTGCCTGCGCATCGGCAACGTCGGCGACAAGCCGCTCGACAAGCGCCGGCTTGCGATCTGGCTGCATCCGGACGACCTGATGCAGCTCATCCGCATCGGGCTGGAGCACGCGGACCTGCGCTTCGAGATCTTCTACGGCGCGTCCAACAACGATGCGGCATGGTGGGACAACTGCCGCGCCTATGCCTTCGGCTACCGGCCGAAGCATCGCGGCGAGGACTTTCGCGCCGAGGCTCTCGCGGCCGACGCCAAGCAGGCGCCCGATGCCGTCGCCGCCTTCTATCAGGGCGGCACCTTCTGCTCGGCCGAGTACGACGCCGGCACCGATCACATCTGGAGCTAGGGGATGGCCGGACGCCGCCGCATCCTGCTGACGCACACGCCCGACGCACGCGCCAACTACTATGGCCCGCGCGCGTTGGGACGGCTCCAGTCTCTGGGGGATGTCGTCCTCCACGGCGGCGCGACGCCGCTCGACACCGACGCCCTCCTGGCCATCGCCAAGGACTGCCAAGTGATCGTCAGCGACAGGGCGACGCCGGTCGAGGGGCGCGTGTTCGCATCGCTGCCCGCCCTGGTCGCGGCGCTGCGCGTGGCGGTCGATATCCGCAACATCGACGTGGCTGCCGCCAGCAGCGCCGGAGTTCTCGTCACCCATGCGGGCCGTTCCTGGGTGGCTGCCGTCAGTGAGCTGGCGGTCGGGTTGATGATCGATGCCGCGCGGGGTATTTCACGGGCGAACGTGTCCTACAAGGCTGGCCAGCCGCCGGAGGTGCGCATGGGCCGGCAGCTCGCAGGCGCAACGGCGGGCGTGATCGGCTACGGCCCGCTGGGACGCCGGGTGTGCGAACTCCTCCTGGCACTCGACATGCGCGTGCTGGTGCACGATCCCTATGTCGAGATCGATCAATCGGGATTGTGCCAGACCGGTCTCGACGCGCTGCTCGAAAACGCCGATTTCGTGCTGCCGCTTGCCGTCGCCACCGAGGAGACGGAAAACCTGATCGGCGCCGCGCAGCTCGCGCGCATGAAGGCGGACGCCTTCCTCATCAACCTGTCGCGCGGCAATCTCGTCGATGAGGCTGCGCTGGCTGCAGCGCTCGACGCAGGGCGCATCGCCGGCGCGGCGATGGATGTCGGCCGGGCGCCGGACCAGATGCCGTCGCCGCATCTTGCGCGGCGCGCGGATGTCTTCGCGACGCCGCACATCGGAGGGCTGACCATGGCGGCAATCGAGGGGCAAGCCCTGGAAACGGCCTTCCAGGCGGGAGAAATCCTGGCCGGACGCGTACCCAAGGGTGCCGTCAACGCGGAGGCGGCGAGCCGCCTGCAACGCCTGTCCGGAGGCTGATCATGCGCATCGCCGAGGTGAAGGCCCACGTGCTCGAGGCGCCGTTGTCCGAGCCGTTCTCGTGGTCGTTCACGGGCACGACGACGCGGGGGTCCTGCGTGGTCGAGATCGTCTGCGAGGACGGCACGACCGGGTGGGGCGAATGCCTCGGTCCGGCGCGGCTCAATGCGGCCGTCATCGCGGCGTTCCGTCCGCTGCTGATCGGAGCCGATGCGCTCGCGACCGAGCAGATCTGGATGCACCTCTACAATCAGTTCCGCGATCAGGGCCAGAAGGGTCTGATGGTCACGGCCCTGAGCGGTATCGACGTGGCGCTGTGGGACATCAAGGGCAAGCGCTACGGCGCACCGATCCATGTGCTGATGGGTGGCCCGATCCGGCGCCAGGTCGCCGCGTATGCAACCGGCACCTACCGCCGCGGCACGGGCGATCCGCTCGCCTACATCGCCGACGAAGTGCGGGGTTACGCGCAGCAGGGGTTCGGCGCGGTGAAGCTCAAGATCGGCTTCGGCGCCGGCGTCGATGCGCAGCTTGTCCGCACCTGCCGGGAAACGCTGGGGCCCGGGGTCGCCATGATGCTCGATGCCAACCACGGCTACGACGCACTGGAGGCCATCGCGCTCGGACGCGCCGTCGCGGACTGCAACATCGGCTGGCTCGAGGAGCCCGTCGTGCCGGATGACCTGACGAGCTATGGGGAGGTGCGCCGCGGACAGCCCATTCCGGTCGCGGGCGGCGAGACATGGTTCACGCGCTGGAATTTCCGCGAGGTTTTCGTGTCCCGCGCCGTCGATATCGTGCAGCCGGACGTCTGCGCTGTCGGCGGCCTTTCGGAAGCGAAGAAGGTCGCCGACATGGCAGCGGCCTTCGGCGTGCGCTGCATTCCGCATGTGTGGGGCACGGGCATCGGGCTTGCCGCTGCGCTGCAGCTCCTCGCCGTGCTGCCCTACAGCCCGCCGCGCACCACGCCGGTCGAGCCTCTGCTGGAATTCGACCGCTCGGAGCACCCGTTCCGTCAGGCGATCCTGACGGCGCCAATCGAGCACGACAGCGGTATCGTCAAGGTGCCGGACGGCCCGGGCCTCGGCATCGAGATCGACAGGACAGCGCTCAAGACGTTCGGGAGGCCGACACCATGACCAGTGCAACCACACGACCCCTTGCCGGGCGCAAGCCGCGGCTCTCGGCTCCCAAGGGGATGTGCGACACGCACATGCACTTCTACACCGCCAGGTATCCCAAGCACCCGAAGGGTCCCGACCTGCCGGCCGACGCCGTGCCGGCGGACTATCGCAAGCTCATGTCGTGGCTCGGCATCGAGCGCGTCGTCGTCGTGCAACCCAATGCCTACGGTCCCGACAACCGCGCAACCCTCGATGCGGTGGTGGAGCTGGGGCAGGACGTCGCCCGCGCCGTGGTCGTCGTCGAGCCGGACGTGACGGATGCCGAGCTCGATCGCCTCACCAAGGCGGGCGCGCGGGGGGTGCGGATCATGTGCCTGCCGGGCGGATATCTGAAATGGGATGTCATGGATGAGGTGATCGCGCGGGTCGCGCCGTTCGGCTGGCACCCCATCGTCCAGTTCGACGGCCGCGAGTTTCCCGAGCACGAGGCGCAGCTCAAGCGCATCAAGGGCAATTACATCATCGACCATATCGGCAAGTTCCTGGAGCCGGTGCCTGTCGACAACGCGGCCTTCCAGGCCATGCTGCGGCTGGTGGAGCGCGGCAACTGCTATGTGAAGCTGTCGGCGCCCTACGAGGTGTCGAAGGCGGGCGCTCCCGACTACCGGGACGTCGGCGCCCTGGCCAAGGCGCTCGCGCGGGCGGCACCGGAGCGCATGCTTTGGGCGTCGAACTGGCCGCATCCCTCGGTTCCGCCCGATCGCTATCCCGATGATGCAGACCTGCTGGACGTGCTGCTCGACTGGGTGCCGGACGAGAAAGCACGGCAAGCCACCCTGGTCGACAATCCGGCCCGCCTCTACGGATTCTGAGGGTCGAGCCGCGGCTTTGCGGCCCTTTCGCAATCCCACCCCGGTTGGTATATCCCTGCCAACCTTGGGTGAGATGCCATGACAGACATGAAGATTGCCGTGATGGGGGCCGCCGGCCGCATGGGCCGCGAGCTGATCCGCGCCGTGCACGCCACCGACGGATGCGTGCTTGCGGGCGCCATCGAGCAGAAGGGATCGCTTGCGCTCGGCCAGGACGCGGGGCTGCTCGCAGGCCTCGGCAAACTGGGCGCCGTCATCACCGACGACATGCTGGAGGTCGTGGCCAACGTCGACGGCGTGCTCGACTTCACGGTGCCCAAGGCGACCGTCGAATGCGCCGGCCTGTGCGCCAACGCGCGCATCGTGCACGTGATCGGTACGACGGGCCTGGGCGAGGCGGACGATGCCAAGATCCAGGCAGCGGCGCGGCATGCGACCATCATCCGGGCTGGGAACATGAGCCTCGGCGTCAACCTCCTCGCGGCACTGGTGCGCAAGGTGGCAGCCGCTCTCGATCCGGACTTCGACATCGAGATCGTGGAAATGCACCATCGCCACAAGATCGACGCGCCCTCGGGAACGGCACTCATGCTCGGCGAGGCGGCGGCGGAGGGCCGCGGCGTCGTGCTCAAGGACGTCAGCGCGCGCGGGCGCGATGGACATACGGGCGCACGGCGGCGCGGCGATATCGGCTTTGCCTCGCTGCGCGGCGGCAGCGTCGTCGGCGACCACACGGTCGTCTTCGCGGCGGACGGCGAGCGCATCGAGCTGACGCACAAGGCAGGCGATCGTGGACTGTTCGCGCGCGGCGGCGTCAAGGCGGCGCTGTGGGGGCGCGGCAAGCCGCCGGGCCTCTATTCGATGGCCGACGTTCTCGGCCTTTGAGCCGGATACCGGGACAGACAACAAGACAGGCGAGCGATGGAAAACGTACTTGTCCTCGTGCGGCATGGCGAAAGCGAGTGGAACAAGCTCAACCTGTTCACCGGCTGGAAGGACCCCGACCTGACGGCCAAAGGCGTCGAGGAGGCGCACAAGGCCGGCAAGCTGCTCGCCGGCGAGGGCATCAGGTTCGATGTCGCCTTCACGAGCGCGCTCAAGCGCGCGCAGAAGACGCTCGACCTGATCCTGCAGGAGATGGGGCCGCCACCGCCCAAGATCGAGCGCGACCAGGCTCTCAACGAGCGCGACTACGGCGATCTGTCGGGTCTCAACAAGGATGACGCGCGCAAGCGCTGGGGCGAGGACCAGGTGCACGTCTGGCGGCGCAGCTTCGACGTGCCGCCGCCGGGGGGCGAGAGCCTCAAGGATACCGCCGCGCGCGTGCTGCCCTATTTCGATGCGCACATCTGGCCGGCGGTGAAGGCGGGCCGCAATGTGCTCGTGGTCGCGCACGGAAACAGCCTGCGGGCCCTGATCATGAAGCTCGAAAAGCTCTCGGGCGAGGAAATCATCAAGCGCGAACTGGCGACCGGCGCGCCGATCGTCTACCGCCTGACGGCGGATGGCGGCGTCGAGAGCCGCCGCGACCTCGGAGCTTGAGCGCAGGCGCATAACGGGTGGGGAGGTGTCCATGGCAATGGACGAGATCGTCGAGCGGCTGGCGAGCGACAAGGACGAGCTCAATCGCTGGATCGGCGTCTACATCGGCGTGCTGGCGGTGCTGCTCGCCGTCTGCGGCATGGGTGGCGGCAATGCGTCCAAAGACGCGACGCGGGCCAACATCGAGGCGGCGAACACCTGGTCGTTCTTCCAGGCCAAGAATATCCGCCGCAGCGCCATCCAGATGGAGGCCGAGGCGCTCGAGCTGCATGTCGCTGCCCAACCCGATCTGCCGGCGGTGGCGCGCGAGGCCTATCAGGCGAAGATCAAGGCCTATCGGGATACGGCGGCGCAGCTCACCAGTGATCCGGTGAAGAAGGAAGGGCTCGACGAGCTGTTCGTGAAGGGCAAGGCGCTGGAGGCCGAGCGCGACGTCGCACTGCGCAAGGACCCCTACTTCGACTGGAGCCAGGCGCTGCTGCAGATCGCGGTGGTGCTGGCCTCCGTCAGCCTCATCACCGGCAGCATGCTGCTGCTGGGCATGAGCGGCGTTCTGGGCGGGCTCGGCACGCTGATGATGCTCAATGGATTCACGCTGGCCGTATCGATTCCGGGGCTTGGCTAGACCCGGCGGGTGGCCTATGCCTCCGTTCATTCTCCTCCGCACGCACCACGGGACCGACCGACCATGACGACGCACTCCCTCCTCATCCTGCCCGGCGACGGCATCGGCCCCGAGGTGATGGCCGAGGTGGACCGGCTGCTGGCCTTCCTGAACAAAAAGGGGAAGGCGACCTTCAAGTCCGAGACGGACCTGGTGGGCGGTGCGGCGATCGACAAGCATGGCGTGCCGCTGGCGCCGGAGACGCTGGAGAAGGCGAAGAAGGCCGATGCCATCCTGTTCGGCTCCGTCGGCGGGCCGAAGTGGGACAAGGTCGCCTATGACAAGCGGCCCGAAGGCGGGTTGCTGGCGCTGCGCAAGGAGCTCGACCTGTTCGCCAACCTGCGTCCGGCCATCTGCTACCCGGCGCTGGCGGAGGCCTCCTCCCTCAAGCGCGAGCATGTCGAGGGCCTCGACATCCTGATCCTGCGCGAGCTGACGGGCGGCACCTACTTCGGCGAGCCGAAGGAGGTCGTGACGCTGGAGAACGGCGAGAAGCGCGCCGTCGATACCACGGTCTACACCACCGGCGAGATCGCCCGCATCGCGCGCGTCGCCTTCGACCTGGCGCGCAAGCGGCGCAACAAGGTGCATTCGGCCGAGAAGCGCAACGTGATGCGCACCGGCGTG